>JBJEUD010000031.1:0-24717 GCA_051883655.1 Candidatus Faecivicinus sp.
GATTCAAATCGAGTACCGCCGCTTCCTCAAGGCACAGCGCAACCCCGCCTGACGAGAACTCGGTGGCACCGGGTCGAAACCCCGAAAGGGGTCGCGGGAAGCCGCACACAATCTTTCAAATCAAGGAGGCACACACCATGAAACAGGTTCTCTACATCGATGCACAGCGCGAGGGTTACGCAATCGACCAGGTTCGGCAGACCATGACGGTCGGGGATCTGATTTGCTACCTCGAGCAGTTCGACGAGGACGCACAGGTCTTCCTTCGGCACGACGGTGGCTACACCTACGGCGGAATCAACCCGTTCAGCTTCTCGGATGAAATGCTCGAGGACGAGGAAGATGACGAGGAGGAAGAGTGATCTTCCAAATCAAGCACACCCGCCTGACGATGGCCTGCGGCACAGGCCGAAACCGGCACAGCCGGTCGCGGGAGCCACAGCTTCCAAATCAAACAAGGAGGAACATACCATGCCCAAAACCACATTCGTTTGCAAGCCCTGCACACTGGATGACGTGCGCACCGGTGCTGCACAGATCGAACGTCGCCACGGCGACAAAGCCGTCGACAGCTACTACATCGCTGAAGAAATACAGCTGAAGGAGAACGCCTTCTTCGAGCTGCACGAGAACCTGCTGACTGACCGGGACTGGTGCCGGGAGTTCTCAAATCGAATGTACCCCATGATGGACGGCGCAGTGCCTGCCATCCGGGTCAGCTGCCGGGGATCGCTGACCGTGCTGATCATCGATCCTCAGGGCTTCGATTACCCGAGGTACGTCGGTCTGGAGCAGCTTTGAAATAAAGTTCCGCTCTGACACAGACAGGCGTTGACTTTTCGCCCCCGCAGAGCGATGAATACCATACCCTGCGGGGACGGCTTCCAAATACATAAGCAGGAGGAATGAACCATGTGCATCATCTGCGTTTCCCCGGCGAGGACTCGCCAGCCCAGCATCTCTCAAATCAGGACCATGTTCCGAAACAATCCCCACGGCGCGGGATACATGTTCGCCCGTGACGGTCGCGTCCAGATCCACAAGGGTTTCATGGATGCGGATTCCTTCCTGGATGCCATCCGGGGAGAGCACTTCACCGCAAAGGACAGCGTGGTGTATCACTTCCGCATCAGCACCCAGGCGGGTGTGAATCCGGAAATGACGCATCCGTTCCCGCTTTCAAATCACCTGCCCTACATGAAGGCACTGGATGTGGAATGCCAGTGCGGTGTCGCACACAACGGAATCATCCTGCTGACCAGCGACCGGAATCAGCGCGAGTACAGCGACACCGCGCTGTTCATCGCGCAGTACATGGCGCGCATGCTGCACGGTTCAAAGGATCTCAGGGACGAACAGCTCCTGAATCGGATTGAGCAGCTGGCGGGCTCGAAGCTGGCCATCATGGACGGCTCCGGGTACATCGCCACCATCGGGCACTTCATCAACGAGCGCGGGCTGCTGTTCAGCAACAGCAGCTACATGGACGCGCAATGGAGGTACCTGAAATGATGCGCATCCTCCGCGAGAATGCCGTTCCGCATGGGGCGGCTTTTCTCGTTGTGGGAGCTTTTGAATCAAGCCCATGCTGGCCGCGTGTCGGGCGCAGGAGCGAAGGTTGAGGAACAATCCAAATGGCGGCAGTGAAGCCCCACGTGGGCCAACGTGGGCGCGACGTGGGCAACAAAAAGCAGCCCGGCGTGCAGCCAGACTGCTTTCAAATCCTGTCGCCTTATTTCTCCATGATGTTCGTTGCCACCTGAAGGCCGCCGTTCGCGTCTCTCCTGAATCGGATCAGCACTGCGCCGTCCGCTGCGTCATACTTCGCCTGGAAGGGTTGCGTCCACAGCTCCGTCAGTCCGGGGCAGCTTCCAAATGCTTCGAGCCGGTACTCAGCGGCGTGTTCGGGATCGTTCATACATTTCGTACAGATGTCCGTCAGCATTCCGATTTGCTCCAGCTGCACGCGCATCAGCACATCCCCGGCGGGAAGATCTCTGAAATCGGATTCGGGACGTTCCGGCTGAAATGCCCACCAGCTGGTGAGCGGATACTGCTGCTTCATGAATGCCAGCATTGCCTCCGAGGATCCGCATGCATCGCAAATGTAGATGTCCGCGATCCTGCTCAGCGCGTTGGTGTGCACAGGCTCCTTCATGGTGTCTGCGCCGCAGCGCGGGCAGCGCATGGGTTCACCGGCTTCCTGCCGGGCTTTCAAATCGGCGAGGCAAGCTTTCATCCTCTCAGTCATGTGCAGCCTCCTTCCGAATCTCCAAGCGACGCTGTGCCTGTCGCTCCCTGTGTGCCTCCATCTCCGCAGCACTCCTGAATGCAGCGTAACCCTTCAGATGGCGCATCAGAATGCGCCGCGTCTCTTTGAAATCCGTACCCCCAAAGCCCATGCGCATCAGCCAGTTGTTTGCGTGGTATTTCTCATTTTCCGGATCGTCGGTCTGCTTGATGCCAACCCTCGTTGCAGCCCCGGCAGTCCTGAGCATGCCGCACAGAAGATCGCTGCAGGCTGTCCAGCGCGTGGGATCATCCTCAACGAAGGGTACGCTCAAGCTCACCTTTTCAGCAGAAATGTCCAGACTTTTGAGCTGTCCGGTTTCAATGGCAGTTTGCACCTTTGCTTCGAAATCCTCTGGTGTTCCGGACGGATTCTCCGAAATCGTCGTGATGATGGCTTCGTCAACATACAGCATTTCACTGTCCAGCATGCGGTTGATAAGCCGCTGCTTGCTGTAGACCATCCGCAGCAGGTTGGTCATCTGACTGACCGTCCAGCCCTCGATCGGCATGATGAGCTTCATCTCCCTGACGCTTGCGGGCGCTTCGAAATCCGCAGGAGCTTTCTCCGTTTCCTGCTCCGCGTCCAGCCAGCCGCGTTCGCGCAGCATGGGCAGGATGGTTTCGACCATTGCTTCATCATCGCAGCTGATACTTCCGTCGCGGTTGACGATGACAGGCCCGATCTGATATGCGCAGGTTGGCATGTAGAGGTAGCTGGCATCAAGGCCGGTCAGCTTGGAGATCGAGCGAACCATCTCTTTCCGGTCGTTGGGGTGAGTGTTCAGAATCATGGTTGATCCTCCTTCTCCTTGGGTTGTGACATTCATCACTCCACCGCACGGATAAGTCAAGATAAGTTTCATGAACCATGTTTCTGACGTTCCCACTTTTTCTCTTATGTCGGGGTAGCCACTGGTAACCACTCGGTTTTTGGAGTGGCTACCTCAAAAATGCCGTATTTGCAGGAGCTTTGAGCCATAGGTAGCCACAGTAGCCACGTAACCACAGGTATACTCTTCATATGGGAAAAGTTTAAGATCGTCCTTCCTGATTCCTATTTATTTCCTATATATGTTCATGTGTGTCCGCAAAATAGTGGCTACTGTGGCTACCGTGGCTACCCTGTGCAGTTCCCTCGATCGATGGTTTATCATTGTCTCTGCGGGGATACGCGGATATGAGGGAGAAGTTATTGCGAAATCTCCCGTTCCAGGCGCATGCCGAGCTTGAAGCCGTAGATGAATCCCTGCCGGTCGTGCTCCCAGCACAGATCATTCACGGTGTCAATGATTGTGTTTACACGCTCTGTGGGCAGGCCATTCAGCAGGCGGTTCAGGTTCTCGTTGTATTGTCGGACAGCTTGACCGTCCGCGCACGCCGCTTCACTGTAAACCCAGAACAGAGCATCCAGAATCGTATCGGCATCCTCAGAATGTAGAACCGGCGGATGCTCCGCTACATAGGCACTGAGCTTTCGGAGAAATTCTTCCACACATATCACACTCCTGAAATTGGTTTGTGTGATATTAGCTCTCACGCCGGGAATGGTGCAAGTGGGTAATATGTCGAATAATGGCACGGAGTTTTGGTAGGTATCTCAGTTTTCCCGGATTCATCTGTGACTGTTGAATCTATCCTTCTTTTATGATACAATTTACATGTTTAGCCGCAGTTGAACCCGACCTTTCGGTTTTGTACGCAGAAAGCCGGGCCGTCGGCGATTCATATTCGGGATAAATCCACAGCAAAACCACGGGAGCGTTTCCATGAAGCATAAAACCCTTTTGAAATTGCTGATCGATCTCGCCATGTGCATCGTTTATCTGATGCTGATGTTTGTCGATGGCGTGGGCGGCTTTTTTCACGAAGCCGCCGGGATCGGGATTGCTGCGCTGTTCATCATTCATATTCTTCTGAACCGCAGCATGACAAAAGGACTGATCGCCAGCGTCCGAGCCGGCTCGGGAGGCATCCGCAAAAGGCTGCTCCTTGCATCTGATCTGATTCTTTTCATCGGCATGCCGCTTGTGATCCTTACGGGTATCCTGATTGCGAAGGAGCTGTTCATGCTGCCCATCGGCCTGCCATGGAAGCTGATCTTCCTTCTGCACAAGTATGCTTCATATGGATGCCTCGCGGCGCTCTGTCTGCATGTGCTGATGCACGCCAGATACCTTATAAGCGTCGTCAGAAAGCTGCCGTCCATGGAAAAGAAGGAGTTGTGCGCGGCGCTCTGTCGCTTTGGCGCTGGCGCGGCAGTTTCGGTGGCGCTTTATCTTGCGCTTGTACTGTGCATTCCGAGTGGCAATAAGACTGCACTTCCGCTTCCATCCGCCCCTGCGGCCGGTTCCCAAGCTGCGGAAGATGTCCGTTCGGAAGAAGCGTTGACAAACGAGATACCATTCGCCCTCGAAAGCGAAGATGAATCCGGGCAGCAATCATTGGAGGAAATCCCGACCCTTGAAGAATATCTGCAAGGGCTGCGCTGCACCGGCTGCGGCAGACAGTGCAGTCTATCCAGCCCGAATTGCAAGAAGGGGCGGATGCAGGCGGAAAGGGCAGCAGAGGAGTATGCCAGCATGTACAATTCCGAAATAAACTGATGGAGGTACCCAGATGAAACCAAAGAAATATGCGGTTGTGGATCAGCGGCGGTGCGTCGCCTGTGGAGAATGTGTACGGACTTGTCGAAAGGGCGCGATTTCCGTCGTTGATGGCTGCTACGCCTATGCGAACCACGAAAATTGTGTCGGCTGCGGTCTGTGCAGCAGGAGCTGCCCGGCGGGGTGTATCGAAGTGGTGTCGGGAGAGGAGAATCAGCAGGATGCATAAGAAGTGGTACGATTATCTCTGGATCTGGTCGATTGTCTATTTCGCCCTCGGATTCTTCAACATCCTGTTTGCCTGGCTGGGCATGATCGATTTCCTCGTGCCGCTTGGCATCGCAATTTTCGGAGGCAGCAAGGCCTTCTGCAACCGCTATTGCGGCCGGGGCCAGCTCTTCCGGGTTCTGGGAAGCCAGTGCCACTGTTCGAGGAACAAGCCCACGCCCAAATGGCTCTCGTCCAAGTGGTTCCGCTATGGATTTTTGGTTTTCTTCCTGTGCATGTTCGGCAACATCGTGTTCCAGACCTATCTGGTCGGCGCAGGCGCTGCTTCCCTGAAGGAAGCGATCAAGCTGTTCTGGACCTTCCGCATCCCCTGGGGCTGGACCTACACCGCAGGCATGGTTGCCGACTGGATTGCGCAGTTCAGCTTTGGCTTCTACAGCCTGATGCTCACGTCAACGCTCATCGGGCTCATCGTGATGGTTCTGTTCAAGCCGAGAAGCTGGTGCACCTTCTGCCCCATGGGCACCATGACGCAGGGAATCTGCAAGATCAAAAGGGGCATCAATAGCAAGCACCGTTGATGTGAACTGGGGGCGGTTCGGTAGATTATGACGGACAGAACAGAGAACAATGTGCCAGTCCTGCTGCTGCCAGGACGGCAAGCAACGTTCCGGCAAAAGCATAGCATTCCGGAAAGTTGTGATCACCATCAACATCCACGCCGCCTCATACGATCAATCCACGAATACCGTTATAATCCCATACTCGGGACGATTCCCTTGAACTCGAGACGTTTTGCCCAAATCGTCCATAGTGGGTGCATTTTTGCTGAAACGGCAGGCTTTTTGCTGAAAAAGCGCCCTGGTTTGGAAGCAAAAAGGCCGGGCAGGAGCGATCCCCATCCGGTCAAATGACGCGATATATTCGATTTCTTGCAAGCAGAAGGAAGAATATTGCAAATTATCCCGGTATTCTGACGCTTAATCCCTCCACAAACGCAAAAAAACATCACCCATGCCTTGTATCAAAACATGGGTGATTAGGTGGTGGAGCATAGGGGGTTCGAACCCCTGGCCTCTACAATGCCATTGTAGCGCGCTACCAGCTGCGCCAATGCCCCATATGGATGTTGTTCCCTAACGAACGAAAGATATTATATCATTCGCTGGCCTTCCAGACAAGTTATGTTTTATTATTGTTTTATTATAGCAAGGTAAATCCATCCATTTCCATCCTTCTTCCGGAATCTTCTTGCCATGCAGCGCAAGCCGCGGTATAATGATGCCCGGACAAAACCGACCATCATTCAGGAAGAGAAGGGATACTATGGACCGCATCGAACGCCTGCAGCGCTTTTTGATCCAGAATTACGCAATGCCCGTCGACCTGCTCTCCCCCGCGCCCCGGGGCTTTTACGGCGAAACCTATGAGGTGCGCAGTGCATCGGAAAAGCTGCTGCTCAAAATCGATCCTTGGAAATTTCACCAGGCGTCCTTTCTGTACGGCCTGAAGGTGATGGCTGCGCTGCAAGATCGCGGAGTGACCTTTCTGCCGGACCTCATCCGCGGCGCGCGCGGCGAGCTCAGCTTCACATTCGAGGGCGCGCCGCTGGCGCTGTTTTCCTATGTGGAGGGCGTGCACACCGAGGAGTATCCGCTCACCTGGCTCTTTGAAAAGCTGGCCGTCGTCTATCAAAAGCTGCCCACGGCAGCCTCCGGCGATCTGTTCACGGCGGAAGACTTCGAGCTGTTCCGCGCGCTGGAGGGCGCGCTCCGGCCGTCCGATTCCATCGAATGCGAAATCCTCCAGGTTCTCGGCGAGGCGCGCTCCCGCTTTGATCGATACGCGCAGCGCCTGCGCGCATCCGCCCGGCGCTGCCGGGAGCTTGGCCTGCCCACCGTCATGACGCACGGCGACGCAGGCGGCAACTGCATTGTGCGCGACAACGCCGTGACCATCATCGACTGGGACTCCGCGCGGCCTGCCGCCCCCGAGCGGGACACCTGGATGTTCATGCACCGCCCGGAGCAGACCCGCGAGATCGAAGCCGCCCTCGCCTCCGCCGGCTTCCCCTACAAGCTGCACGGCGAAGCCTTTGCCTATTACGCTTATTCCACCTTCTTCTCCTACCTCTGCCAATATCTGCTGGAGATTCGCGAGGCCGCGCCCGCACTCAAGGCGCAGAAGGCAGCGGAAATGGCGGACTTCATCCGCAACGGCTGGACCTACGGCCAGCTGGCCGCAGCGGATCAGGTGCGCCTCTGAGGCAGGATGGTTCTTCCCGAAGCACAGCCAAAAGACCGCCGGCATGTCTGAGCATGCCGGCGGTCTTCTTCCAGCGATTTCGCCCTGCGTCGGTCTTTCCAAAGAGGGCGCGACGGTGCACAGTGCCTGCGTTCCGCTCAGCCCCTGCGCATCATGACGACCTTGACGGTGCCGTTGGAATGGCGGCCCTCCAGCTGCACGTCCACCAGCATTTCCAGCTTTGCGCCCGAATAGAGATCGGCGTTGAACTCGAACTCCGTCTCGGCGCAGGCGCCCCACAGGTTGTTCAGCGGCAGCATCACCTCGCGCGCGGAGAGCACCTCCACGCCCGCGGGCGTGTACAGCGCGATTCTCGCCCACTGCTGCTCGCGCATTTCAAAGCAGTTCTTCACGCGCACGCGGAACCGGCGCGGCTCGCCCTGACGGAAAAAGGGCTCGCCCATGAGGTCCACCAGCACCTCAAAGGCGGGATATTCCGCGCGAATGACGTTGCTGCTCAGCGCGGTCAGATCGCGGATGGGCAGATGGTGGTCCTTGCCGCTGCCGTTGATGCGGTGCTGATAGTCGTTTTGATTCATGCAGCACAGCTCGTCGGCGCAGCGGATCGTGTATCCGCCGGGGGCGAGCACGTCGCACAGCTCCGGCCCCAGGAAGCCGGGCACGACCCTCAGCACGCGGTCGGCCAGCTCTGTGCAGGTGTTGGGCACCCAGATGCCGCCCCAGGTCTTGTCGATGCACATGGTGACGATCCGGTCGCCGATGGGCACCTTCCACTTTTCGGGCAGGCCGGACGCGCCGTCGATGATTCCCAGCACCGCGCCCAGGGTGGCGCAGGTGCAGTCGGTGTCCTCGCCGGCGGAATTGCACAGCGCCATCCGCTCGCCGAAGTCCTTTCCGTACAGCCATGCCGCCACGAAGAAGCCGCAGTTCTCCGGGGCGTCCAGGCCGGGCTCGCCCACAGTCGCAAAGCCCATCGCGTCGCTGAGGCGCTTCGCCTCTTCGCAAGTGCAGTGCTGCACGCCGAAGGTGCCGGGGGCCGCGTTGTGAATGCGCGCGACCGCCTCCCGGAAGGGCACGTTCTCCCGCTTTGCCTCCAGCGCAGCGTGAATGGCTGCGGCAAAGCGGCCTTCGGCGGGCACATAGGAAAGGGCGATGTCGATCAGCTTGTACGGATCGCTCTCCACGAACGCCGCGGACTGCAGCGCCGCGCAGAAGATCTCCGCCTGCATGCCCTCGTCGGCGTGGTCCACGATGGCGTCCTCAAAGGCGTATTTTGCCGCCAGCGCGGGATTTCCGGGCGCGAGGCACGCCCAGATCTCCGAGCGGATGTAGCAGCCGCAGGAGTTGCGATAGTCATTGTCCAGCGCGCCGCTCATCGGCGGCACCAGTCCCGCCCGCAGGTTCGCCTTGCCCATGCCGTATTCCACCCAGTTCGGGATGACGTAGCTCAGCCAGTATTCGCCCAGGATCGAGGCGTTGACATTGCGGCCATAGCGCTCCACTGCGGCCAGCCAGACGATCTGCAGATCCAGATCGTCGTTCGGCGGCGGGCCCATACTCAGGTCCTGCACATAGAAATCCACATCGTTGAACTGGCGCTTTCCCTCGAACGGCGCGCCGAACACGCCGCCGATGTTCTTGCCCGTCCAGCATCCGGTCACCTTGTCGCGATAGGTCTTGAAGTCCAGAATCATCGAATCAGCCTCCGTTCTTTCAGATTGTGCCCCTCTGTGCTTCCCCGCCGGCGCGGGGAACAGCTCTGGTTTCATTATCCCGCACAGACCCCGAAGTGTCAACCGGTTTTTTCAGCCGCAATCCCACAGGGACAAAAAAACCCGGTCCTTGCGGACCGGGATGCGGTGCTTACACCAGATGGCACGCCACGAAGTGGCCGGGCTTGACCTCCTTGAGCGGAGGAACGGCCTTGGAGCACTTCTCCGTGGCAAAGCGGCAGCGGGTGCAGAAGCGGCAGTTGTCGGGCAGATTGATCGGGCTGGTAACGCTGCCCTCCAGCACGATGCGCTCGCGCTGATGCTCCACCTTGGGATCCGGAACCGGAATCGCGGAGAGCAGCGCCTGGGTGTAGGGGTGCATCGGGTTGTTGAACAGTTCCTCGCTGTCGGTCAGCTCCATCAGGTTGCCCAGATACATCACGCCGATGCGGTCGGAGATGTACTTGACCATGGACAGGTCGTGGGCGATGAACAGATACGTCAGCTTGCGCGACTTCTGCAGCGACTGCATCAGGTTGACCACCTGTGCCTGAATGGACACGTCCAGCGCGGAGATCGGCTCGTCCGCGATCACGAAATCCGGGTTGACCGACAGGGCGCGGGCGATGCCGACGCGCTGGCGCTGGCCGCCGGAGAACTCGTGGGGATAGCGGTTGGCGTGCTGCTCGTCCAGACCGACGCTGTTCAGCAGCTCCACGACCATGCGGGTGCGCTCAGCGGAGCTGCGGGCCAGGTGATGGTTGTCGATGCCCTCGGCCACGATGTCCATGATCTTCATGCGCGGATTCAGCGAGGTATAGGGATCCTGGAAGATCATCTGCATCCGGCGGGAGAGCTCGTTTTTCTGCTTCAGGGTTTTGCGGCCGCCGATGTCGATGCCGTCGAAGTACACATTGCCCTTCGTGGCCTGATACAGGCCGATGATCGTGCGGCCCAGGGTCGACTTGCCGCAGCCGGACTCGCCCACCAGGCCGAAGGTTTCGCCCTTCCGGATGGAGAAGCTCACGCCGTCCACGGCCTTGAGGATCTGGTCCTTGCCGACCTTGAAGTGCTGCGCCACATTTTCAATGCGAACCAGTGCTTCCGCCATGGTCACATGCCCCCTTTCGCACGCTCATCATACAGCCAGCAGTACGCCTTGTGGTCCGCGCTGAACGCGGTCTCCTCGGGGGCGTACTGGTCGCACACCTTCATGCAGTGCTTGCAGCGCACTGCGAACGGGCAGCCCTTGGGCGGGCTGATCAGGTCGGGCGGCGAGCCGGGGATGGAATAGAGCTCCTGATCGCTTTTCTGCATGTTGGGAATGGAGTCCATCAGGCCCTGGGTGTAGGGATGCTTGCGCTCGTAGAAGATCTCGTCGACATTGCCGGTCTCCACAAACTTGCCGCCGTACATGACGATGACCCGGTCGGCCATGGCGGAAACCACGCCCATGTTGTGGGTGATGATGATGATGGAGGTATTGATCTTCTTCTGAAGCGACTTCATCAGATCCAGAATCTGGGCCTGAATGGTCACGTCCAGCGCGGTGGTCGGCTCGTCGGCGATCAGGATCTGGGGCTCGCAGGCCAGGGCGATGGAGATCATCACGCGCTGGCGCATGCCGCCGGAGAACTGATGGGGATACTGCCTGAACCGCTCCTTGGGATTCGGAATGCCCACCATCTCCAGCAGCTCGATGGCGCGGGCCTCGCGCTGGGCCTTGGTCATGTCCGGCTTGTGCAGCATCAGCATCTCGGTGATCTGCTTGCCGATGGTCATGGTGGGGTTCAGCGAGGTCAGCGGGTCCTGGAAGATCATGGAGATCTCCGCGCCGCGGATCTTGAGCATCTCCTTTTCGGAGAGGTTGGCGATGTTGCGGCCGTTGAGGATGACCTCGCCGGAGTCGATTCTGCCGCCGATGGGCAGCAGGCCCATGATGGCCTTGTTCGTGATGGACTTGCCGGAGCCGGACTCGCCCACGATGGCCAGCGTCTCGCCCTCCTTCAGGTCGAAGCTCACGCCGCGAACCGCCTGTACGATGCCACTGTCGGTGTGAATGGAAACGTACATGTCCTTGACTTCCAATAGCGTCTTACTCATGTTCACGTCTCCTTTCATCAGTGCTTCATGCGCGGGTCAAAGGCGTCGCGCAGGCCGTCGCCCAGAATGCTGAAGCACACCATGATCAGCACGATGGCGATGGCGGGGAAGATCAACAGGAACGGCGCGGCGCGCAGGGCAGAGTAGCCGTTCTGAATCAGAACGCCCAGGGAGGCCTTCGGCTCGGTCAGACCGACGCCGATGAAGCTCAGGAACGCCTCGGTGAAGATGGCGGACGGGATGGCGAACATGACCTGAATCACGATGACGCTGATGGTGTTCGGGATCAGATGGCGGGTGATCGTCTTCCACTTGCTGGTGCCCAGCAGCTGGGCGGCCAGCACAAACTCCTGATTCTTCAGCTTGAGGATCTGGGCGCGCACCAGTCGGGCCATGTTGACCCAGCCGGTGATGGACATGGCCACGATGATCGTGCCGATGCCGGGCGGCAGCACCATCATGAACAGAATCACGATGATCAGCTGCGGAATGCCCACCAGCACCTCGATGATGCGCTGCATCACGGCATCCACGCGGCCGCCCATGATGGCGGAGATGGCGCCGTAGAACACGCCGATGACCAGGTTGATCAGCGCCGCGCACAGGCCGATCAGCAGCGAGATGCGCGTGCCGTACCAGATGCGGGTCCACTGGTCGCGGCCGAACAGGTCGGTGCCGAAGGGATGCGCCCTGGACGGTGCCTGCATCTTGGCGGAATAGTCGGTTTGATAATACTCATAGGGAGACACGATGGGCGCGACGATGGCCATGATCACAATCAGAATGATGACCACGAAGCAGATGACCGCAGCGCGGTTCTTGCGCAGGCGGATCCAGTCGTCGTGCAGGGCGGAGTGGTGCTCGCGGGCGATGTGCTCGCGGGAGGCGTCGTCAAATTCCGCAGGGGTAAACAGCTCGCTGGGGATATCCTGCCTCGTCATGATCACTCACCCCCCTTTCCGGCGGCAATGCGGATTCTCGGATCGATCAGGCTGTACGCCACGTCCACCACCAGGATGGCGATCATATAGAACGCGCTGTAGAACATGGTCAGGCCCATGATGACGTTGTAGTCGTTGTTCTTGACGGATTCGGTGAACAGGCCGCCGATGCCGGGGATGGAGAAGATGCTCTCAATCGCCAGCGAGCCGGTCAGCAGGTTGACCACCATGCTGGCCATCAGCGTGACCACCGGAATGATGGAGTTGCGCAGCGTGTGCATGATCAGCAGGCGCGCCTGGCTCATGCCCTTGGAGCGGGCGGTGGTGATGTAGTCCTGCTGGAGCACATCCAGCGTCTCCGCGCGGATGAAGCGCGCCGAGGTCGCCAGCGGCTGGAAGCACAGCGCAACGCTGGGCAGCACCGAGCAGGCCCAGGACTTCCAGAAGCCCACCGGCAGCCAGCCCAGCTTCAGGCCCACATAGTACTGCAGAAGCGCCGCCACGACGAAGTTCGGCACGGAGATGCCCAGCACCGCAATGATCATGGTCAGATTGTCCACCACGCCGTTGTGCCGGCAGGCCGCAACGATGCCCAGCGACAGGCCGATGGCCAGGCCCACCAGGATCGCCTGCGCGCCGATGAGCATGGACGGCCCCAGGCGGGAGAAGATGACCTTTGTGACGGGCATATTGGTGTAATAAAAGCTCGTTCCGAAGTCGCCCCGGAGCATATTGCCGAGATATTTCAGAAACTGGACATAGATCGGCTGATCCAATCCATAGCGCGCGAGGGCGGCCTCCTGCTGCTCGACCGTCAGCTTGGCGAATCGCTCCGTATCGAAGGGCGAACCCGGCAGCAGCTTCATCAGCGTAAATGTCAGCACAACGATGACGAACAGCGTGACCAGCATATAGACAAGTCGCTTGCCAACATATTTTGCCATGCCTCACGAACCTCCTTTCTTTTGTTTCGATTGCATAAACGGAGGCGACACGAAAGACGCACGCCTTCATGTCGCCCCGTCGCGATCGATTGTCAGGATTCCTTGAAGGATTGCCGCGCGCCGGAGGGCGCGCGGCATGATTTCGTCAAGTGAAATTACTTCTCGATGGAGACCCACTTGTACTCGTTGGACTGGCCAACGGAATGGGTGATGTAGCCCTTGACGTAATCGCGCTGCAGGAAGGAGAAGCCGCGATCATAGATGCCCGTGACGATGCAATCGTCGGCGACCAGCATCTTCTCGGCGTCCAGCAGATACTGCAGGCGGACGGCGCTGTCAGCCTCGCTGCGGGCCTTGGTGATCAGGTCGCAGTATTCGGCCTTGGCATAGTATCCGCGATAGCCGCTGGTAGAGGTCCACAGCTCCAGGAAGGTCATGGCGTCGTCGTAGTCGGCGCCCCAGGCAGACAGAGCCATATCGAAGTGCTCGGTCTTCATGATCTCGTTGCGGGCCTTCTGGGTCATGGAGTTGATGGTAACCTCAATGCCCAGCACGGTGCGGAACTGATCCTGGACATACACGGCCATATCGTCGAAGTCGGTGCCCTCGGCGGTCAGCAGCACCAGATCGGAGGGAACGGAGCCCAGCTCGGCGCAGCCCTCGTCCCACAGCTGCTTGGCCAGATCGGGATCATAATAGGAGACGTCGCCCTGCAGCTGGCGGAAGGTGCTGGTGCCGTCGCCGTTGATGCCCTGGGAGACAATGCCGCCCGCGGCCACGGCGCCGGTCATGAGCACCTGGTTGACCAGGGTCTCGCGGTCGATGGCGAGGCTCAGCGCCTGGCGCATCTTGGTGTTCAGGCGATCGTTGGTGTAGTCGAACTGCAGATAGTAGTTGCGGAAGTCGTTGTAGGAGCCGAACTCGGGATCGCCCATGTAGAGCATGACGTCGGTGGAGGACAGGTTCACGCGGTCGATCTCGCCGGCCTCATAGGCGTTCAGCGCGGCGGAGGAGTCGGTGATGACCTTGACCTCGAGGCCGTCCAGCTTCACGTTCTCGGCATCCCAGTAGTTCTCGTTCTTCACCATGGTCACGCCAACGCTGACGTCCATGGAGGTGACGACGAACGGGCCGCAGCACATGATGGTGTCGGCGCTGGTGGCGTAGGAGTCGCCCATGGAGGTGTAGAACTCCTCGTTCAGCGGGAACAGGAACGCCAGCGCGGTCATGCGATCAAAGAAGGGAGCGGGCGCGGTCAGGGTGACCTCGAAGGTCTTGTCGTCAATGGCCTTGACGCCGACTTCGGAGGCATCGCACTCGCCGTTCATGTAAGCTTCGCCGTTCTTCAGGAAGGGCGCGATGGTGGTGGCGTAGCCGTTGTTATCGGCGTCGCTGATCTCGGTGATCCAGGCGAACTCGAAGTCCTTCGCGGTGATCGGCGTGCCGTCGCTCCAGGTGATGCCGTCGCGCAGGATGAAGGTGTAGGTCAGGCCGTCGTCGGACAGGGTGTAGCTCTCGGCCAGCGCGGGCTGGGGATTGCCGTCAGCGTCCAGGCGGACCAGGCCCTCGGAGAAGGAGCCGGCGACATCAAAGAAGTTGCCGTCCGACGCGGTCACCTGATTGAAGGAACGGAAGACGCGGTCGGTATAGACGTGCAGCACATTCTCGCTGTCCGCCTCTGCAAAGCAGGGGACGCAGGAAAGCAGCATGCAGAATGCAAGAACAAGCGCCAACATAGACTTTTTCATGTGGTATGCCTCCTAAATAGAATGCACTTATTATAGATACAAAATGGCGAATTTGTCAAGCGCAAATTCGCCATTTTCGCAGGATTCGCCCTAATACAATTCAAATTTTCACAATCTTAATCCTCGATCAAAACCTGAAAGATTCCCTGGCGGGCCGCGCCGTAGCGGGTCGTTCCGCCCAAAATGAAATCGTAGCATCCGGAAAAGTGCAAATATCCGGCGAAGGGCTCCGTCGGGAAGGCCGCCTCATAGCGGTTCTCCCCCACGGTCCTCAGCGAGCCGGGCGCCGCAGAGGCGTACTTCTCGCGGATGTCCGTGTGGATCAGGCCCAGCACCAGGCTGCCCTCCACGAGCGCGCGGTCGGACGCAAAGCTCACCCGGATTGTCTCCGGCAGGGCGGACAGCGACAGGGGCGCCACTTCGTCCACAGCGACGGCAGGCAGCCTGAGCGCCTCCATGTCCGCCAGCGCGCGGTCGAGGAACGCGCTGTCCTCCCGCACAACGAGCGCACGGGCCTCCGCCTCCCCGCCCTCGGCCATCAGCGCGCGGGCGCGCGCCAGTGTCTGCCCATTGGCGGCTTCGCAGTCCTTCAGCAGCGCGTCCAGCTTCACCCGGGCCTGGGGCATGGCGTCGGCGTAGAGCATCTCCAGCGAGGATTCCACCCGGCGGAAGCGATGCCAGGCGGCCCTGCCGCTGTGGAGCGCAGAGGGATCCGGAGCCAGATGGGTTTCCATCCGGCGCAGCGCATCGGCGGACGGCTCCAGCGCCTCAGGGATGCCCATCAGCGGGTGCATCGGCACAAAGGGCAGCTCGCAGGGGCGGCCGAATGCGGTGTACAGCGTGGTCAGCCTCGGATCCTCGTCGAAGTCGCAGATCGCGCACTCCAGCGTGGTTCCGGTGCAGATGTTCCGGATTCTGGGCGTGTCGTGGGGGGAGCGGCCGGGGCCGTACCATTCGCAGCGGTCCGGCGTGCCCTCATAGTGGGTGGAGAGGATGTCCGCCATCCGCTTCAGGCCCACCTCGCGCTCTGCGGGAATCGAGAAGGGCAGTCCCTCCTCCTCCACGCTCCAGTCGCGGCCGAGGGCGATGCGCTGGCCGTGCTTCTGGCGCAGGACGTTGCGCAGGCCCATGCGCTCCCTGGGGTCCTGATAGGCGACGGCGAAGTCGAAATCGCTGTAATCGCCGGGCACGGCGGGCACATACCAGCCGCGCTCGATGGCGTACTCCACGATATCCTTTGAATAATACATTTCCGGGCAATCGTGCAGCGTGTGGAAGTTGTAGAAATTGGGCATGACGACGATATGGTCGTCCGGAACCCGCGCGCCGACATAGTGGCGGCCGTGCACCAGCTGGAACATGAATGCCTCGTCCTTGTCCGCCAGCGTATAGGCGCGGCCGGAGGGCGCATAGCCCCACTTTTCCACCAGCTCCATCAGCAGCTTCGCGCCCTCGCGCGCGCTGGTCGCACGCTCCGCCAGCGCGCGGCGCAGGTTGTAGGCAAGGCCGCCCTCGCACAGCCCGCGTTCGTCGTCCATCGATTCGCGGGACGTGCCCATGCTGTTGGTCACGATCAGCACGCCGTGGTCGTTGTAGAACATGTCGGAGTTGGACAGGCCGACCTCGTCGGTGCGGAATTCCACCCAGTAATAGCCGAGGGTGTGCGCCGCCTGGGGAATCCGGGCGCGGCCCTCCTCGGCGGGCAGGCGCGTTCCCTCGGGCCAATCCATCGGGGGCACGACCGTGTGCCGGACGGTGATGTGGCCGCCGTCGTCCTCATCGTGTCCCACCATCACGCGGCCCGTTCCCGAGGCGTTTTTGCCGGCGATGATGGTCATGCAGTTCATAAGCGGATGGCCATTTTCATCCAGATCAAAGGCGAAATTGTGAATCGAATCCATGAGTATTCCCTCCACTGTGATTCATTGGCGATTCATTGTACCACTTCAACCGGATGATTGTCAATTTCGTCGGGGAAAATCGCCGAAAGCCATTTCGGCGGCGCGGCGCTCAGCCCTTGAAGCCGAACAGGCTGCCACAGCCCTCAGAATCGCATCGATTCGCGCCGTTTCCTTAAAAAGTAAAATAATGACAACATATCCAGAATGCTGATATTGTGAAAAATGACGGTTTATGATAACGTTTATTACAGTAGAACACGAAAACTCAGGAGGCTGTGCAAAATGAAAATTACATTCATTGGCACCAGCGCCGGCGAGGGCTATCCAGGCGTCTGGTGCGAATGTCCCAACTGCGCGAAGGCGCGCAGGCTGGGCGGCCGCAACATCCGGGGCAACAGCTGCGCGCTGCTGGACGACGATTTTTTGATCGACATGAACGCGCACTTCGCCGCAATGGCGCCCCGCCTGGGAATCTCGCCATCGAAGATTTTCGGCCTTCTGATCACCCATCCGCACATGGATCACTTCGCCCCGGAATTTCTGGAAAAGCGCGCCATGAGCCCGTCGCTGCGCGGCCTGTCCGACGCTGCCAAGCAGCAGTACATCAGCCCGTGCTTCACGGAGCTTCCGATGCTGCACGTGTTCGGCAACGCCTACGCCCGCAAGAAGCTCTTCGCCCAGGACGGCGTGATGGAGCGGCCGGAGCTCACGCGAATCGAGTTCCACCTGATCGCCGACGGCCAGCCGCAGACGATGGGCGACCTGACATTCACCCCCGTCCGCGCCCAGCACACCAATATCGCCGGGTTTGCGCACAGCTACATTCTGGAGCGCGGCGGCAAGACGCTGCTGTATGCCTCGGACACGGGGGGATATGATCCCGACATGATGGACATCATCCTTTCGCACAAATACGACTGCATCATCATGGAGGGCACGTTCGGTCTGGGCGCCAGCGTGGACGGCCACATGTCCCTGAAAAAGAATCGCGAAATGCTGCGGCTCCTGGAAGCGCACCGCGCATGGAAAAACGGCGTCAATTTCCACCTGACGCACATCTGCCCGCACTGGACGCCGCCTCACGACGAATACGCCGCCATGCTGAAGGACGAAGGAATTGAGGTCGCATATGATGGAAAAGTCATTGAGTTTTAAGAAAGCGCACCGGCGCTCCTTCAAGAGCATCATTCAGAAATACTGGCAGCTGTATCTGCTGTTTGCCCCCGTGGTGATCTGGTACGTTCTGTTCTCCTATGAGCCGATGACCAACATCACCATCGCCTTCAAGAAGTTTTCGGTCATCCGCGGCATCGCGGACAGCCCCTGGGTCGGCTGGGCGAATTTCGAGCAGATGTTCGCCGCGCCGATGTTCTGGCGGGCCTTCCGCAACACGCTGATCATCAGCGCACAGAATCTCATCTTTGGATTCCCGGCACCCATTCTCTTTGCGCTGCTGCTCAACGAGGTCACCGCCCCGCGCTTCAAGAAGGTTGTGCAGACGATCAGCTATCTGCCGCACTTCATCTCCTGGTCGGTGGCGGGCGGCCTGGTATACATGCTGCTGTCGCTGAATACCGGCACCATCAACAATGTGATCGTCGCGCTGGGCGGCCAGGCGAAAAACTTCATCGGCATGAACTCCGCCTTCCGCTCAATCGTCGTCATCTCCGGCATCTGGAAGAGCCTCGGCTGGTCGGCCATCGTCTATCTGGCTGCGATTACGGGCGTGGATGAGCAGCTCTACGAGGCCGCCTACATCGACGGCGCCGGCCGCCTCTCCCGCCTGTGGCACGTGACGCTGCCCGGCATTCGCTCCACCATCTCGGTCATGCTGATCCTGCAGGTGGGCAACCTGCTGAGCGTCAACTTCGACCAGATTTACATTCTGCTCAATGAGATGGTCTACGAGACCGGCGAGACGCTGGACTACTACATCTATCGCGTCGGTCTGTATTCCACCAACAACTTCTCGATGGCCACGGCCGTGGGCCTGATCAAGTCGCTGATCGGCTTCGCGCTGGTGCTGAGCACCAACCTGATCACGAAGAAGATCACCGACGGAGAGGGGGGAATCTGGTGAACAATCGTCAAGTGCGCGGCAAGGCGGATATCGCCTTCAACGTGTTCAACACCATCCTGATGGTGCTCATTCTCATCTGCACGCTGTATCCCTTCTGGTATGTCATCATTTGTTCGCTGTCCTCCATTTCCCACGTGACCAACACGGCTGTGCTGCTCTGGCCCGACGGCCTGCACCTGGAGTCCTATCAGCAGGTGTTCCGAAACAACCTGGTGCCGACCGCCTACGGCAATACGATCTTCATCACCATCATCGGCACCGTCATCAGCATGCTGCTGACCTCGCTGAGCGCGTTCGTGCTCTCCCGCTCGGAGCTGCCCGGCAACAAGGCCCTGACGATGTTCGTGGTCTTCACGATGCTGTTCAACTCCGGTCTGGTGCCGTTTTACCTGCAGGTGCGCGATCTGGGCCTGCTGAACAGCCGATGGTCGCTGATCTGGCCGTTCGCCATCAGCACCTACAACACCGTCATACTGCGCAACTTCTTCAAAAGCGTCCCCAATGCACTCTATGAGGCCTCTTCCATCGACGGCTCCAGCTACATCGGCTACTTCTTCAGTATTCTTCTGCCGCTGTCCATGCCGTCCATCGCCACCATCACGCTGTTCTATGCGGTTTCCTACTGGAACGCCTACTTCTACAGCATTCTGTTCCTGACCGACCGCAATCTCTATCCGATTCAGGCCATCCTGCGCCAGATCCTGATGAGCAGCGAGTTCAACACCATGATGTATGACGACGGCACGCAGAACCTGCCCTCCGAGATGCTCAAGTGCGCGATGATCGTCATCACCGCATTGCCCATCATCTGCGTGTATCCGTTCCTGCAGCGGTATTTTGTCAAGGGCATCATGGTGGGCTCTCTCAAAGGCTGATTGCAAGCCGAAAGGCTCTGTAATAAAAGACAAGGAGGAAAAACGAATGAAAAAGTACCTGTCCCTTTTCGTTGCGCTGCTGATGGTCCTCACCATCGCCCCCGCAGCGGTGGCTGAAGAAGAACCGGTCACCCTGACCATGTTCTATCCGTCCACCCGACCCATGAACGAATTTACCGATCTGACGCGCGAGTACGTCAAGGAAGCCATCGGCATTGACATGAACGTCATCCAGGGCGGCGACAACTGGAAGCAGCAGCTGGCGCTGTTCATCACCGGCGGCGACATCCCGGACCTGATGGCCTTCATGGACGCCGCCACCTTCCAGGGCTACGCCGCTGACGGCGCGTTCTATGACATCAGCGATCTGGTGCGCGACTATCCCAACATCATGGCCTATCTGGACAGCGTTGTCGGCTACTCCGCCGAGGATATGCTGGCCCGCACCACCGTGGACGGCGCGATTTACGGCATCCCCAGCGTCACCACCGCCCGCTCCTACTATTCGCTGAACATCCGCACCGACTGGCTGGAGAACGTCGGCCTGGAAATCCCCACCACGCTGGATGAGTTCACCGAGGTCATGCGCGCCTTCACCAACGACGATCCCGATGGCGACGGCCAGAACGACACCTACGGCTTCAGCGGCAACCAGACCTACAACTCCCTGACCCCCTTCTTCGGTGCGTTCGGTGCCCGCCCGGATCAGTGCTACTTCCTCAATGACGAGGGCAAGGTCGTCACCAACGTCATCAGCGAGGACTACAAGGCTGCTCTGGAGTACATCAAGAGCATCTACGACGAGGGCCTGATCGATCCCGAAATGTTCACCGCGACCTATGAGCAGTCCCAGGAGAAGGTCGTCCGCGGCGAATTCGGCCTGTGGACCGGCTGGTGGTCCGTGGCCGGCAACGTCGTGTCCCGCTTCGGCTACACCGATACCAATCCCGAGGACTCTCTGACGGTCATCGATCCGCCGGTTGGCGCGGACGGCAAGAGCGGCATCATCGCGCAGGACCCCTGCGAGAGCTACATGGCCATCGCCTACAACACCGAGAACGTCGACGCGGTTCTGCGCCTGATCGACTACGCCTGCTCCACCGACGGCCACCGCACGCTGATGTGGGGCGTTGAAGGCCAGTTCTGGACCCAGGATGAAAACGGCGATGTCGACTGGTACTTCGGCATCGACGGCGTGGACAAGGAAGGCAACGAAGTGTCCGACATGCAGGTCTACCGTTTCTTCTACAACATCCCGATTGAGAACTCTGTCCGCACGCTGAGCGACACCTTCTCCAGCCGCCTGTATCAGAAGTCCATCGAGATTTACACCGACGTCGAAGTCTATCCCAACCTGTTCCTGGGACTCACCTCCAATGACTTTGTGACCTACAACTCCGACCTCGAGACCTACGTCAAGGAGGCGGGCATCAAGTTCATTACCGGCGAATCCAGCCTGGAGACCGATTGGGACAGCTATGTCGAAACCTATCTCTCCATGGGCGGCGAAGCCGTCCGCACCTCGCTGCTGGAGGCCTACAACGCCCTCAACGGCACCTCCCTCGAATTCGCATAATCCCACAGGCAAAAGCGGGGCCCGCCTCTGAATCAGAGGCGGGCCCCGCTTCATTGCCCGGTTTCTCCGGAACTGCTCCCCGCATGGCTCTCCAGCCACTTGCTCGGCGACATGCCCACCTCGCGTGTAAAGGACCGCGTCAGGTTGGCCGCATTCTGATATCCGAATTTCGGGGCGATGTCCACCAGCTTCTCCCCTTCCAGCAGCAGCCGGCAGATCTCCTGCATTCGCAGCTCCAGAAGATATTTGGTAAACGTCATTCCGGCCTGCTCGCGGAAGATTCTGCTGAAATAGGCATAGCTCAAATTCAGCTGATTGGCCACCACGGCCATATCGATGGACTCATACAGGTGCTCGCGGGCATAGCGCTTCGCATAGGCAATGGGGTGGAAGCGATCGGGGTTGGAGGAGAGCTGCTCCAGCCGGGCAATCTCCTGGGCAAGCAGGTGCACCGCCTGCGGCCCCCCCAGGCCGGGCCGCAGCTCCAGCGGCGCCCTGGTTTCCATTCCCAGCGCGGCCTGCATCTCCGTCAGCTCGTTTTGCACGGTTTCGACCAGCAATCCGGCGGCGCGATAGCGATTCTCCGGCAGGTTTTCGAGGAAGCCATTCAGCAGCTGTTCCACGCCTCCCGCATTCATCGCGCGCAATTCGGTCAGCAGCCGCTGGCGGAGATTGGATATGCTGACGGCGCTCTGCGGCGTCCAGAACAGCGCGGTGGGCGACCTCCTGAGCCAGCAAAACTGCAGCGCGCCGGTCGCCTGTTCGGAGAGCTGCTTCAGATTCTTTCCGGGCATGCTCACGCCCACAAAGATTCCCAGGCGCACCGCGGCGCGCTGAATGCGCTGCCGGCTCTGCGGACCCCACTTTGCCAGCAGGAAGCGGTGGTCGCGCGGCTGCCAGATCCATTCGCCGGACAGCTCTTCCCACTGCGTTCCGTCGGGCAAGTCCTCCCAGGCCACCATGCAAACGTCGCCGTCCGGGGCGGGGAACCCGCAGAGCGAAAAGCACTCCGCCACGTCGCGCTCGCCGCTGAGAATCTGCGCGCAAATTTCCAGTTCCAGGCGCGATTCCTTCTGGGCGGTCATGCCCAGATATTTGTCGATCACCGCGCGGACATGCTTGCGCATGGACTGCTGGCTCAGCGGCTTGACGACAAAGTCCTTGACGCCCAGCCGAATGGCCTGCTGTGCATACTGAAAGCGGTCAAAGGCGGTAATGATGATGCAAATCAGGTTGGGATTGATCTCCTTGGCGGACTCAATCAGCCCCAGGCCGTCCAGCTCCGCCATGCAGATATCGGTGAACATGGCGTCAAACCGGCGAAGGCGCAGCATTTCCAGCGCCTCTTCGCCGGAATAGGCGCATTCCACCGCCTCCACCTCCGGGAACTGCATGCTCACAATTCTGCGGGCAGTTCCGGCGCAGATCATTCGGTCGTCATCCACGATCAGCATTCTCATGGGGAGTCTCCTTCCTCAGGCACTGGGACAGCGGCAGAAGGATGCGCACGCAGGTGTCGCATTCCTCGGACTTCACGATGAGCTGTGCTGATTCATCGTAGGTCAGCGCGAGCCTGCGCGCCAGATTGCACAGCGCCGTTCCGTGGCCGGTTTCCCGATCGGCCACGGGAATGCCGTCCAGCGAAGCCGCGTCCAGGCGCTCCTGGAGCTCGGCCAGCTTGTCGGGCGGTATCTGTTTGCCGTCGTTGTGCACTGCAATTTCAAACTGATCCGCATCCGCGTCTGCGCGGAATTCGATGGAAATGCGCATGTCCTGCCCGGACACATAGCCGTGCTGGATGGCATTTTCCAGCAGCGGCTGCAGCGTGAAGCGCAGAATCCGCGCGCTGCGCAGTTCATCGGGCATATGGATGGTGAGGTGCAGATGGCTGCCCTTCGTGGCGCTGACAAAGCTGACATAGGCCAGAATGTGCTCCTCTTCCTCCTCCAGCAGCGCCTCGCGGGAGCCCAGGAGATTGTAGTGAAGGACGTTGCCCAGATGCTCGATGGAGGCCGTCAGATCGGGGTCCACGTTCTGCTCCTCCATCTGCAGCTGAAGCCAATAGAGCGAGTTGAACAGAAAGTGGGGATTGAGCTGGTTCTGCAATGCCATGGACTGCGCATGGCGCTTGTCCTTTTCCTTCTGCAGCAGCGCGTCGTAATAGGCGCCGATCCGCTCCAGCAGGCTGCTGAACGCGTCGGCCAGGCGGCCAACCTCATCCGGCCCGCCTTCGGGGAGGCTGATATTGTAGATGCCCTGCGGGATGGCGCTTACCGCGTCGGTCAGGCTGTGCAGGCGCGCCAGCATTGCGCGCACCACCCTGCGCGTCACCAGCAGAAGCTCAACGCCCAGAATGAAGATGGCCAGCGCGGAGAATGCGGTATCGCGCAGCGCTGCGCCGCGAATTTGGGTGTAGTCCACACACATCACCAGCGACGCGTTCAAGCGGTCCAGATGGGTTGAAAAATAGAGCTCGTCGCCCTCCCGCCAGTACTCCGCCCGGAGCTGTTCCGGCCGGGGCGCGTCCCCCTGCCTGAACAGCTCCTCCGACCCGCGCATCACCATCAGGGTCCCCTCTGCGCCGTACTGAATCAGCGGGGCGAGCAGCTTGCGAACACTGACGGCACAGCGGACCGCGCCAATGCGGTTGTTCACGCCGGTGACCACCTTGTGATAGTAGGGAATGACCAGCTCGGACGAGGAGGTGCTGAGGATCTGCCGTTCAGGGCTGCCCCAGGCGCTCAGCTGCGGGCCATTGCAGAAATCGATAAAGACTTCGTTCTGGGAAAGGCGCGACTCATGAATCAGCGTGTTGTAATCCTCAATGATCGCATCGCTTCTGGAAAGCGCGACCATATCGGCCGACAGCTGTGCAAGGTAGACCTCGTTCTGAAGCATTTTCTTGTTCACGGAAAAGCCGATGGAAAGGATCTGACTGGAGATATTGCGCTCCTGCAGCAGGGCGATCAGCTCCGCATCATAGGCCATCTCCTGCGTGATGATCTCCACCTGGGCCAGCTGAACGTCGATGCTCTGCGCCATCGTGCGCAGCAGCATGGTGTTCTGCGAGCCAATGTCCGAAAGGTGCGTCTGCTGGTTGAGCTGGTACGAAAAAGCGCTCAGGATCACGCATGCCAGCGTCACAATCACGGCGAACATGCGGTTGATTCTCACCATCAAAGGGACGTAGTGCTCTTTCATACCCAACTCCCGGCGCGTCTATAAAATATAGCTATATTATAGCACAATGTGGCGCGAATTCCAACTGCCAAATGCCGCGCAAAGCCCAAACGAACCCTGCGCGCTTTGCCATCGCTTTCAGAGGAACTGACCCATCGCGGTCGAATCACAATCCTTTCCATTTTTATATTCTTTGGGCAATGAATTTCCCCTATATATAGTACATCCGCGCATATCACCGGCGAGTATTCCGGCGAAATCGGGCAAAA
>JBJEUD010000032.1:0-4213 GCA_051883655.1 Candidatus Faecivicinus sp.
CTTCCAGACGGTCTCCGTCTTTGTGGATGCGGAGGAAGTCGATTGAACCGGATTCCCTGAAAGCTGCGTTTTCAACTATAATTTCCATCCCCCAGGGAGGCTTAAAACGCAGAACAAACTGTGGTAGAATCGAGCCGATGAAGGCCGCTTCGAACATTTGAAACCATGAAAGGAAGGAACAAAGGACAATGAAAAAACTGCTTTCTATTCTGCTGGCCCTGTCGATGGTTTTCGCCATGGCGACCTGTGCCTGTGCGGAGACCACGCCCGAAACCCGCGTCGTGACCGACGTATGGAACCGTGAGGTGGAGATCCCCTATGAGGTGAACTCCATCATCTGCCTGGGCTCCATGGGACCGCGCTTCGCCGCGTATCTGGACGTGGTGGACATGATGGTCGGCGCAGAGGACATGGACATCGAAAAAATGTCCGTCCGCTTCGATTACAGCCCCGTCTACCATGAACAGCTCAAAACCCTGCCCAGCGTCGGCCCCGGCGGCGGCTCCGGAGAGAACAACGGCTATGCCGAGGCGATCATTCAGGCGCAGCCGGACGTCATCATCGCCGGTTACAACGAGGACGACTGCAATGAGCTGCAGGCGCAGACCGGCATCCCGGTCGTCAGCATCCGCTATCGCACCAAGGGCTTCATTGACGAGGGCTTCTATCGTTCCATGCGCGTGTTCGCGGAGGTTGTCGGCGCACAGGAGCGCTGCGAAGAAGTTCTCTCCTATGTGGACGCCTGCAAAGCAGACCTGAACGATCGCACGAAGGACGTGCCTGACGAGGACAAGCCGAGGGCCTACACCGGTGCAGTGACCTTCAATGGCAGACACGGCTTTGCGTTCACCTATGTCAACTTCCCCGCCTTCACCGCCGTGAACGCCCTGAATGTGGCCGACGTGCTGCTGGAGGAGCGCACCGGCGAAGCAGCTGCCGAGGCTGCCGCGAGCGGCAAGGCATACATCGGCAACGATGGCTTTGAGGTGGATCTGGAGCAGATCATCGCATGGGATCCCGACATCGTGTTCCTCGATCCCGGCAACATGGATCTGGTCAACGACGAGTATGCCAACAATCCTGGTTTCTTTGATTCCCTGCGCGCGATTCAGGAAGGACAGGTTTACACCATGCCCTCCACCAACGCAGCCGGCCCCAATGTCACCTACCTCCTGATCAACGCCTATTACGCCGGAACGGTACTCTATCCCGAGCAATTCGCTGACATCACCCTCGAGGAGAAGGCTGGCGAGATCATGGAGCTCATGCTGGGCGAGGACTTCTTCGACCAGATGCAGGAGGGCGGCCTCTACTACGGCACGATCACCATCGGCGCATAATCGAAGATGAGCAGACAACAGATCAAAGAGCTTCAGGGCGGAAATTATCGCCAGTACATCCGGCGCAAGTGGATGGTGCTGATCACGATGATTGTCCTGACGGTAGCAGCCGGCCTCGCATCGCTGATGGCCGGCTCTGCCGGTCTTTCCCTGAAGGAGGTTGTGCTGGGCGTGCTGAAGCTCGGCAGCAAACAGACGAACACCATCGTATGGAACGTGCGCATGCCGAGAATCGCCGCTGCGCTGGTGGTGGGCGTCGCTCTGGCCATGTGCGGCTGTATCATGCAGAATGTACTGCGAAATCCGCTGGCCTCCGCCTCCACATTGGGCGTCTCTCAGGGCGCGTCCTTTGGCGCAGCGGTTTCCATCATCTGGCTGGGCGCGGGTTCGCAGTTGAACACCGGCTCCGGCTCTGCGGCGGCGCTGACCATCAGCAATCCCGCGCTGGTCACGCTCTGCGCGTTTCTGGGCGGCGTTGCGACCACGCTGGTGATTCTGGGACTTTCACGCGTGCGGGGCGTCACGCCCTCGGTGATGGTTCTGGCGGGCGTCGCCATCAGCTCCATGTTCAGCGGCGGCACGACGCTGGTGCAGTATTTTGCCGACGACGTGATGGTGGCGACCGTCGTTCACTGGACGTTTGGCAATCTGGGCAGGGCTGGTTGGAATGAAATCGCGCTCATCGGCGCACTGGGTCTTGCCGCGTTTCTGTTTTTCTATTACCATCGCTGGAATTACAACGCCATGGAGAGCGGCCCGCACACGGCGAAGAGTCTGGGCGTGCCGGTGGACTTTCTGGTTCCCGCAAGTATGATCGTCTGCGCACTGATCTCGTCCGTGTCCGTGGCATTTGTTGGCTGCATCAATTTCATCGGGCTGATCGCTGCGCACATCATGCGCCGCTTCGTGGGCAATGATTTCCGCTTTCTGATTCCGTGTACGGCGCTCTGCGGCGCTGTGCTGCTGCTGGCCTCGGACATCTGCTGCCGCATGCTGGTGCCGCCCACAGTGCTGCCCATCGGCGCGCTGACCTCCTTCCTCGGCGCACCGCTGTTCCTGTGGCTGATCATGCGAAGGAGGAGCGTCAAATGATTGAAATCAGGGACATCGCCTTCTCCTATGGCAGGCAGAGAATTCTGAACGGCGTGAACTTCACGGCCCAGCCCGGCGAGTGCGTGGGCATACTGGGCAACAACGGGGCGGGCAAGAGCACCCTGATCACCTGCATCAACCGCATCCGCACGCCCGAACGCGGCGAAGTAATCATTGACGGAAAATCCGTGCGCGACATGAGCCGCAATGAAATGGCGCGCACCATCGCATATGTGGCACAGAAAAACGAAATGAGCCATGCGACCGTCTTTGATTGCGTGCTGCTGGGACGCAAGCCCTACATCAAGTGGAGTGTGAGCCAGGAGGACATCGACCTGTGTGAAGCGATGATTCGTCGCGTCGGTATGGAGCAGTTTCAGGTGCGCGGTCTGGACGAGCTTTCTGGTGGAGAGCTTCAGAAGGTCATGCTTGCGCGTGCGCTGGTACAGCAGCCGAAGCTGCTGCTTCTGGACGAGCCCACCAGCAACCTCGACCCCCGGAATCAGTATGAGATGATGGCGCTGGTACGCCAGATCGCCCGGGAGCAGGGGATTGCCGTTTTCATCGTAATTCACGACCTGAATCTCGCCCTGCGCTATTGCGACCGCTTTTACTTTCTCAAGGACGGAACGGGTTACAGCTACGGCGGCGTGGAAACCGTCACCGCAGAAACCATTCAGACCGTCTATGGAATCAAGGCCGAGATTGCACAGATCAACGGCAAGCGGGTCGTCGTGCTGGACTGACGGCATAAGGAGATGAATTATGAAATCAGCATCATTTACTACAGTGAAACCGGAACCACCGAGCAGGTAGCCAACTGGATCGCAGAGGGCGCACGTGTGGTTGCCGGTGTGGAAGTCCGCCTGTTCAATCTGGCGGAGAACGATTCGCCGGACAAGGCTTTCGTCGAGGCCAGCGATGCGGTAATCTTTGGAACGCCGACCTATGTGGCCAATATGTGCTGGCAGATGAAGAAATTTTTCGATACACGCCTGAATTACAACCTTGCGGGCAAGCTGGGCTCCGCATTCTCGACGGAGGGAAGTCCTCACGGCGGCGGAGGCGAGCTGGCCATCATGACGATCATCAACCACATGCTGGTAAAGGGCATGCTGATCTATTCCAGCGGTGCCGGCTGCGGACGGCCGTTCATCCACATCGGCCCGACGATCGTTCAGGCACAGATGCAGGAGCGCGAGGAAATCTGCAGGCTCTTTGGTACGAGAATTGCGCAAAAGGCAAGCGAACTATTTGACAAATAAAGAATAGAATGGAGCAATCATCATGGACGAAAACAAGGTGTTGTGGGAAAAGTGCGCCGCATTTCACGGACATGTGTGCGGAGGTCTGACCATTGGTTACAAGGCGGCGCTGTATGCCATTGAGCTGCTGGATCTGAGCTTCTCAGAGGACGAGCAGGTGGTCTGCATCACGGAAAACGATGCCTGCGGCGTGGATGCTATACAGGTGATTCTGGGCTGCAGCGTGGGCAAGGGCAATCTCCTGTTCCACATGCGCGGCAAGCAGGCGTTCTCCTTTTATAACCGGAAGAACGGAAAATCTGTGCGTCTGGTTCTCAAGCCCAGAGACAAGGAGATGTCCCGCGAGGAGTCCTTTGCCTATTACCAGTCCTGCGAACCCCGCGATCTGTTCGACGTGAAGGAAGCCACCATTGCGCTGCCGGAACGGGCGCGCCTGTTTGATTCCTACGTCTGCGATTGCTGTGGTGAAACGACAGGTGCAAACTGGATTCGCATCGCGGACGGCAAGAAGCTGTG
>JBJEUD010000033.1:0-24530 GCA_051883655.1 Candidatus Faecivicinus sp.
CCGCCGTTGTATTCGCTGCCATCGGATGTCTCATGGATAAGATAGAAGCTGTCGGCAAAATCGTTGTAGGCTCGGACAGTCTCTCCGTACCGGCAGTCGATACGGCTGCGAAGTGCCTTGGAAAGCGCGCGGCGCTTCAACGGATCGGCGCAGATACGCTTCAGCGTTCGCTCCGCGTTGGAGAAATCAAACCGAACGCGGCCGTCATACTTGCCCGTATAGGTGAAGAATGCGTCGTTCCGGGCGGTCTGCATCATTTCCAGCAGATACGCACGGGGCATGGACAGCGACTGCGTATACCCGTGCAGCTGGCCTCCATAGCTCTCGCTGATCCAGTAGAACTGCATCGTCACGATGCCATGCTGTTCGGTGGCGCGCAGCAGATTGCTGCAGTCCATCTCAAGGTACTGCGACGAGCCGTGCTCCAGCCAGTCAATAAACCTGTACCGCACAATGTAGAAGCTGTGCCTGCCGTCCGAATGTCGGGAAAAAATCTGCATTCGGGTGCAGCAGGCTTCGTGGGTGAAGCGGATGCGCGCTGCGCCTTCATAAAGGGGACGCTGGAATGCTCCAAATCGACTCATAAGAACCCTCCTCGTTGGATGCCGCGGCGTTTCTGTCCGGCACAGGCTGTATGGCTTTACGATGGATCCCAGTCGAAGCCCATCCGCATGCTGGCGGTGGGAGCGCTTCGCGATCTCCGCCGACATGCTGGAAGGGATTCGCTGGGATGCTGGGAAGCAGACCTGCCGCAGCCTGGCTGTGCCGCCCGGTGATTCGGTTACTGCAAGCTCAGGGGAAGCGGACGGCCTCAGCCCTGACTGTAATAGAGGTTCATCGCGCCGTTGGGCGTGCGCTTTGCCGCGTCGCTGAGCGCCTTCAAAGAACCGGCGCAGTCGCAGCGGTAGAGGGTCTTCCCCTCAAACATGATCGCATTTTTGAGGGTATAGTAGGCGCCGGCATTGATGAACGGCGTGACAAAGCTGTCGGGCAGGCGAAGGCGGCGATCCAGCTCCAGAAAGTCGAACTTCTCCAGCAGCTTGTCAAGCTGGACATAGGTAATGCAGGCAGCGGCTTCGGTGAGCAGCCTGGTGAAGCGGTACTTCATCGGGCGGATGTTGTTGCGGTCAACACGACCATAGTTGCAGACGTACACCTCCGCGCTGCCGTGGCCCGCCTTGGATACGGATGCGTCGATGGTTCTGTGAACCTCCTGCACATAGTCGGAGAGAATGCTGACGATGGCGCTCAGGGAAAAGAACATGCTGCGCTCTTCAAAGCCGGCGCGGTCGTGGCGCGCCAGATTCGCCAGCTTGTGACATTCCTTCTTCACCTGCTCAATGGCGTACTTCCAATCGTACTGACGGGCGACCGCGTCGCGGACGCCGTCGATGCCGTGGCGCTTGACCAGATCCCGGAACTGCACCGCAATGAAGCGACGGTGGATGTAGGGATTGAACACATGGCCGTCCGCCATGATCTGGCCATAGAAGCGGCTGTTCCTGCCGAGGAGCCGGTTGTCATCGTCGTTCAGATTCAGGGTGAACAGCTCGCCGGACTTGCGGTCGCGGATCTGGACGATCAGCTCGGACTCGGCGGGCAGCATGGACGGATGAATGCGCAGGGAGAGATAGCCGTCGGTATCAATGCCCGCATTCTGCAGGGTGGCGGCCATGCTCATGTTTCGCGGACGGGAAGGGTTGCAGTTGGCGGAATACTTGTTCATGGATTCTCCTCCTTTGTGTCGTTCAGGATCCAGTTGCGGTAGATGATGCAGTCGGGGTCGCGTCCCTGCCAGAAGAAGTGGCCCGGGATGCGCCACGGGATGATACCCTCGCAGGCGCCGAGGCAGATGAATGCCTCCAGACGGACGCGGGCTTCGTGGCGGGGCATGTTGTTTTCCAGCTCCTTCATGGTGAGCCGGTCGCTGGACAATGCCTTGAAGGGACCCCTGTTCAGACTTTCCTGTCTGGAGGGCACGCTGTGCTTGTATTGCGCGTACAGCCGCTCGATTTCCTGATAGGGATCGCCGTCGAAGCAGATAAAGTGATCAAAAGTGCCGTCATCGGCAATCATGCAGCCATTGCGGACGAGCATCTGATTGCCGATGGAGATGGACCTGCGGTCGAGGTTGATGATGATGGGCTCGAAGAGACGATCTCCCCGGGAGAATCCCTCGCATGTTGCAATGAGGTGATCATAAATGGTCATTCGTTCCTTCCTTTCTGCACAGACTTGCAGCCCCGGCACATGACTTCATGGATTTACGGTAGAAAGAAGACGCAGTCGTCGTAAGGTTTCCGAACGACGACGGGTCTTCTGAACGTGCAGACTGCCGATCTGTGCGCATGTGTGCATCTGTTATTCTGTTCGGACAGCAAATCCGCCCGGCACGAACTTCAATGTCTTTACGATGGAACGCCGGCCGCCTCGGCTAAAGCTGCCAAGGTTTCCGACGTGCGGCGCAAGCCGAGGCGGCCGGCGTCGCCTGATTGTGCGGATTCATCTGTCCGACGCCTGTGCTGGCGCAGGGATGCTCAGACTGTCCTGCGCATGACTTCATGAATTTACGATGCAGGAATGGACATCTCATCCGACTGAAGCGAGGCATCCGTGGCTTCAGGCCGATGAGATGCGATTGCTCCTGAAAAGCAGCCATTGCATCCCGATCACTGCGCTGTGAGTGCCTTGGCGTCTCGTATCCTCCTGCGCGATTCTTCATATGGTTTACGATGGCGTGCAGGTATCTTCGAGCTGAAGGGAAGGCTTCCGGAGTGCGCAGCTCGAGGATACCTGTAGGTCTGGATCGATGGATCATTGACGCCGTCCCTGCGCTGGGAATGCATCGGGGTTCCTGCTCCGTGCGTGCTTCAATCCTTTACGATGACGCCTGCAGCGCCTGGCGCGAGAAGGTTTCCTGATCGAGCCTGGCGCTGCAGGCGGCTGAATGTGCAGGCGTCCCGCTGCGGCATTGCACCATGCGGTTCATACTGGCGACATTCCTGCCCGGCGCACACTGCATGGGTTTATGATGAGCGAAGGCCGGATCGAAATCTCCAGCAAGGCTGGGATGCACGATCCGGCCTTCCGCTTTGGGGTGCAGGACCGATCGCCGTCCGGCTGCGCTGCCGGTACCTCCTTTCTGCTGTTGTAGAATCCTCTTCCGACTGCATGACAGACTTCATGTGCGGCTTTGCTTGAAACACCGGCCCGATACTTCATGGCATTTACGATGAATCCAGGATCCGGAGTCACGGTAACGTATCGTGAAAGTTGACTCCGGATCCTGGAGTATGATGCTGTTTCCTGCAAAGTCTGCGCCGGGCAGCGCCGATGATGGTAGACAGCCCGAAGGAATGGCCTGATGCTGCATGGGTTTACGATGCCGCAGCACGCAGTGCGGTCCCAAGCGGTCGGGAGTGGACCCACTGCGTGCTGCGACTGAGCTTTCCTTCCCACTGTCGTAAGCGCAGGCGGCGCTTCTCAGCTCACGCCATCCGCATCCGTACCTCGTTGCGGTAAAGGGATGCGCTGATGCGGCGAAGCTTCCAGAGATGCACCATGCTCACATAGCCGCATCGCCTGAGCATATCGTTGGGCACCTTGTGATAATTGGAGCAGCTGTTCCACTTGCCCGTGAACACATGCCGGATGTGATCCTTTATGAATTCATCCAGCATGCGGACGTCCTCCTCGACCGTGACCGTCCCGAGAAAGTATTCGCCCCAGCCGAATTCCCGGTCGTTCTGAAGGTGCGCCACATATAGCTTGTGGTTGATCTGGCGGATGATGCGGCGGAGAACCTCCTCGCTGCGCTTCTCCTGTCCCTTTCGGGTTTTGGTCATGCGGCGGATTTCCTTCTTGACGCGGTCCAGGCTGGATTTGGAGAAGGTGATGTTCCTTCCGCAAATATCGAAGCCAAGGAAGGTGAAGCGGGTGTCAGCGTCGATGGGCGTGACCTTCCTGGGATTGATGTGCAGCCCCTTGGCGGCGAGTCCTTCGTACAGGATGGCCTTCGCCTTTTCAAAGTCCGGGCCCAAAAGGAGAATGTCGTCTGAATAGCGGTAGTACACCACATCCAGCCTTGCGATGGCCTCGTCGATGTCCCGAAGCAGGTAGTTGGCGAGGAAGGGCGACACGGCAAAGCCCTGTGCGATCCCCTTGTACACCCGCTGCACCTGACCGTGTTCGTCCAGAATTACATCGTCATGGAGGTAGTCCCAGACGATGCGGTCGATGCAGCTGCCGCTGTCCAGCTCCCGAAGTCCCTGATCCAGCGCTTCGCAGGATATTTCGTCGAAGTAGTGATGAATGTCAAACTTCGCCCCCTTGAGGCCGGGATGGGCGGCGATGTAGTCCGATATTCTGCGGACGATGTGCGGAACGCCCACGCCCTTCTGATAGGAGACGCAGCAGGGGTGGATTCTGTGCTGATACATCCGGGTATAGACGCTGCCCAGCTGGGTGCAGATCGCGCGATCCATGGGATTGTTGCAGTAGACCTTGCGCATTTCTGCGGAATCCGGTTTGGGAATCAGGATGATGTGCGGCGGGGCAATCCGATACTGTCCGGCGAGCATGAGCTTCGCCAGCTGAAGCCGGAACTCCGGCTCTGTGAACCGGCGCACCTCCGGGAGCGAGATTCCCTTCTGAACGCAGTGATCGACGGTCATCTGAAGCGTATCCTTGTCCAGAAACAGCGCCAGCTTATCGTCAAAATCCATCAGGTCGGGCTGCGGATTGGTGGAGAGGGTTCGTTCATCCATTGCATCAGATCCTTTCCTGAATGTGGTTGCGGAAGGTTTCGCTCATACCGCCACCTCGCAAACTTTCGCGCCGGAGGCCAGATACCTGTCGCGCTCCGCACCGAGTCCGAACGGCGGGAACTTCATGTTCTCAATTTCCGAGAGCATGGTATAGCCCCACTCCCAGCCGAAGCCGTGGGTGGCCTTGCCGAACAGCATCCAGTCGCCGTCCTCCTGCTTTTCTCCTTCGGTGACGAGGAAGGTGTAGGCGCCGCCGCCAAAGAATTTGACCAGCACCTCCGCATTCTCGCCCTTGCCATCCTGCGAACCGAAGGGATGCTTTTCCAGCTTGCGGATGATTTCCGCCGTCAGCAGCTTCATGGTTCGGATGGGCCGGATGCTCGCCGGATCGACCTTCCTGGCCGGTTCCGGCTTTTTCAGGTTCACGGGGACAGGACGCTTCTTTGCATCAGGAAAGATGACAGCGGGGACTTCACAGATGATGCCGTACTCCCTGCGGCACCATTCCAGCAGCGCGGACGCTTTGGATTCCGCAATGGTCGCGGCGATTTCCTGCTGCTTGTCCGAGCGGCGCGTGACCTCCAGAAGGAGATCCTTTACGCCGGAGCCCATCAGCGTGCAGATGACGCCGGTGCCTTCGTTGAGTTCCACCGGCGAAGCGTGCAGATAGTAACCGCGGGCGTTGACGGAGCCTGAAAACCAGTTCCGGCTCCCTTCATCGTAGGCCAGATGCAGGTCGATGAAATTGGCTGTGCGGAGACAGCCGTCGGGGTTCCTTGCCAGCTCCGGATGGATGGACAAGATGGGAATGCGCTGTTCAATTCTGAGATTCATCTGATTTCCTCCTTCATTCTTACAAGGGGGATATTTGCGGGACAAACTTGCACCTGCTCCGCAAATTCCCCACAGAGTTCCGTCGGTCAAAGTGCTGCCGGTCATCGGCGTCTGCCATCGCGCAGCCTTTGCCTGCGCCTGCGCTCCCGCATGGATAAATCGGATATTTCTGCACAGGACATGCCGTAAATCCGCTGCAAATGGCGCGCTATGGCCTGATAATGGCAATAAGCGTTCCATGCGCTGCGCATGTCGGGGTATCCTGTGCGCCTGAGCCATTCCCGGTAGGATTGCTCCCCGCGCTGCCCATATTGCGCCTGCTCCCACAGGGAGAACAGTTCCGCATCGCTGAGTTCGCGCAGATTCTCCGCCAGAAACAGCCCCGGCGCTTCAAAGCGTTTACGCTCCGATCCTTCCGCCATGCCTGAAGTCAATCGAGGACGGCAACGCCGTCATAGATGCGGATTCCCGCATGTGCTCCGCGGCAGGTGACATAGGCGTCCTGCGCATTGACCCAGTTGAAATGGAAAACTGCGCCCATGAACGTGAACGAGGGCTGATGTCTGCGTGCGGATTCCTCCGCCACACCCAGCGCCGCATTGCAGATGACGCTGCGCACGAGGGCGTTCGAGCTGATTCTGGACTGCATGATGATCCTCCTTTGTTTACAAATCGCATATTGTGTGTTTAGTATTACTAAACTACGGGGCAAAAAAAGAGAACCTGCCGCATGGATCAATCCTGCCATGCGCGGGTTCTGCACCAGCTGTGGATGATGCGGTGCTCGCGGTAGTCACGCACAGAAATCCGGATGACCTCCCAGATGCTGCAAGCAAGCTCGCCGGTTGCCGCACAGAAGTATGGCGTGATTGCGGGGTCAATGCTGCTGGCATAAGACGCAAGGTCATTCCGGCTGAGGACATAGGTGAGCTTTCCGGTGGCGGGGTCTACCTGCGGCGTCCCGCTGAGTACGCTGCAATCGGGCAGTTTGAACATGATGATGCTCCTCTCAAAGGACAGGCGGCTCCATCGCAGGGACAGAGCCGCCGAAGGGAATGGAGAAGGGATGGGCATGGGATTACGCGGCGGCGTCCTCCTTGACGGCGGGCGTGGATTCGGCGGGCTTGCTGGCGGACAGAAGGGCTTCCAGCTCGCGGACACGGGCTTCCAGATCGGCCTTGGTCGGGCCCTTGGCCTTCGCCTTGGACGCAGTATCGGCGGGGTTCTTGCCAGCGTTGGAGTGGACGGGCGCAGCGGTGACCTCGACCCAGCCGCCCTTGACGAATGCACGGAAGGTGGCGATGGACTTGACCTTCTTCGCCTGTTCGCCCTTGTCCTTGCCATAGGCGGTCATCTTGACGGTGAGCACGTTGGCGAGGTTGTCGATGGTGAGGGCGAAGCCGTAGGCGGTCATGAGCGGGGACAGGTCGGACAGGGTCTCGTCGATGGACTTGTTGCCCTCGATGAAGGCGACGTAGGACAGGTAGGCGTCATAGGACTTCTGCTTGAACTCCTGAGCGGACATGGGCGCAGTGGTAGCGGGGGCAGTCTTGGTGGTCTTGGTGTTCTTCATGATCTTTTCCTCCTTCTCGTTGTTGGACATGGTGGTGGCGGGGACGGTGCTGGGGTTCTTCTTGGTCATGGTTATACCTCCTATGTTTTGTCGAATGTGTTCAATGTGGCGCCTGTTTCGGCTCATGCCATCATCAGCCCCCGGACTTCTACCGGGGAGACAGGGACGCAGGACTTTCCACACGGAGACTGATTCCCCAATCCAGACAGAGAAGGGCTGATTCCGTCACCAATCGCAGGACAAAACGGGTCGCATTGAGCATAATTCCCACCTACTCCCGCCGTCGGCTATCCTGCCGCATTTCACAGCCCATCCAGACAGATGGGGACGCCTGTCCCATGCGACAAACCGATTGCGGGCGCACTGTGCAACCTATACTCCACCGTGAAAGATCCCTGCACGTCGTGCCGTGTGTTCCGTCAAACGCCTATTCACTTGTTTCTCCCTGCCCACAATGCTGGCCTTTACTGCGCTTTCCCGCCTATCGCCGCCCATGGGATTGGGCACAGGCTATAACGTTGCCGTCGGTCAATCCTCGCACTTGACGCGCCGCCGTTGGTCGGCGTTACCCAAACACTTGACCATGTTCGCAGGTGCCACATAAGCCGTGACCGCGTCGGCTGTCCTCCCTTCCTGCCGCTGTCGTTTGTGTGCCGTGTGTCGTGCCGTCCGTCGGAGGTTTGCCCGCCGCCGTTCGGCAAGACAAGCATACACCATGCATTTTTTTCGCGGCGGCGGTTTGGACAGGAGAGGTGCATGGGCGTTTTTTTCGCGCTCATTGGAAAATCGAATTCTGAACCAGAAATCTGAATTTGTGAAAATGGCACAGAAAATATTGCAAAAACTTTATGCACTATTCCGGGTTGACAAGTTTTCAAAGAGGGTGCTTCGGCCTATTAAGCGCATGTACATGCGCGCGCAGGCGCGTATGTTGAGAAAAACGGAATGGGCGGCGGTTCCTGTCCGGCATGGGCAGGGAGGCCCGCGGGCAGGTGGACGGCTGGAATATTCCGCCGCATGGACGGGAGACAGAACGGACGTTCGCCGCGCAATGGGTGGCGGGCGGCAGGTCGAACCGACGCAGGCCGGAAGCGGTCGGACGGCTGGAGGGATGGACGGACGCAGGGAGGGCGGAAAAGGGAACATAATGCCGTGTTATGTTGCCTTTTACGTCCGAAAAGGAACATAACCCCGAAAAACCCCTATGCCTGCAACACAACATCCTGATTCCGCAATATATAATGAAGAAAGACCGTCCCCAGCCGAGTGGAGTCGGTCTCAACTGATCTGTACGGATCTGAACAGAGATGAAAAACGGGCTCATCAGGCGCGTGGAATCCCGCGTCGCTCTGAAAGGCTGCATATTATATAGAAGAAACTGCGTCAAACCGCAGCCGCATTCAGAAAAAACATCGTGAAATCATCGGATAAGCGCACAGAATACCAGCAAAAGCTCCACAAATTATCGAATTTTTTCTGAATCTCCGATGATTCTCTGTCCCCTGCCCCGTCACTTTACCGGCATGACCCTTTGTTTCAAGGGAGCCCTGGTTCCTGGATATCATAGAATTCCTGCGCGAAACAGCGCTCCAATGTGGAAGTAACATATGAGGAAGATTCACATTCCATCTGCATCTGACAGGCTCTTTTCTCCCGCAAAAGAAATATTTTTTGTGTTGTGTAAATGCTGATTCAAAATATCCCTCTTAGATAGTGAGGGATTGATTCAGAAAACACATTCTGAGATGAGTCGTACGTATTCTGAATCCTGATGCACGTCGGACAGGACGGCCTCCGGAAGCAGACGTTATTCTTATAATACTTAATAATACAATAGAAACTCTCCCGGGGGTTCCCCTCTCGGAGTTATGATTAACCCTAAAATGAGGAGGCACAGCATGGAGGCCAACAGAACAGATGAACGGGTGCTGAGGAAAATGATTGAACTGTATGTGTCCTACCGGGGACGCTACATACTCTGCCTCCCCACCGGAAACATCGTCACACCGAAGAGGAAGGACGGCCGATACAGCTGGCTGTCAGATAATGTTTTAAGGAATCATCTGCAGCAAAAATACGCAGTCGGCGTCTTTGCAGACGGATATGGCAGTAAATTCATCTGCTTTGATGTAGATGATGGAAATCCCGACACAGTGCGGGCGGTCATTGATGAACTCACAGCGCTTGGGTTTTCGGATACCGACATACACGTCTCTTACAGCGGAGGAAAGGGCTATCACGTCGAGATGTTCTTTGACGAGAGCATCTTCACCAATCGGCTTCAGGTGCTGTACAATCATGTAATCAACGCGCGCAGCCTTGACCCGCACAAGGTGGAATTCCGTCCGATGAACACCGCATCCATCAAGCTGCCGCTGTCCAGGCACGCAAGGACCGGCAACACGTGCTGGTATGTCGATAGGCAGACATTGACGCCCATCATGACGCCGGAATATATTCTGGATATCCAACAGATCAGAGCTGCCGACGCTAAAGCGCTGATTCCGGAATGCACTGTGGCCACGGATAACAGCACAAACAAGAAGGATGGTTCAGAGAGAGGCCATTCTTCTCCCGAAACCAGAAATCTTGGCACCACGCTTGAACAGGAGGGCACACGCCACAACATGATGCGCAACATTGCTGTGTTCAAGCGGACACATGGTACAAGCCGGGAGGATTGCGAAAGTGCATTGGAGGAATGGATACAGGCGCAGGACCCTCTGTATTATAAATCCTCGCAGGGCGAGATCCGGCGAGATATCGACGAACTCATCGCCTGGGTTTATTCAGATCGGTTCATCCTTCAAAAACCTGTGAGCAGTGATTCAACGGTTCTGCGCACATCCATGCTGAAAGGCGTCCTTGAGCAGAACAGCCGCACTGCCAGACGGCTGTACTTTCTACTTCTGGCACGCTGCCGGATGCAGCAGCCAAGGATATCTTTGAAGGACGCAGGCAAGGCCATTGGCGTCAGCGCGCCAAGTGTCGGAAAGGCCATCCGCGTTCTGGCCGCCAACGGGCATATTCTGATTGACGATGGCAGGCGGCTGAAGCTGGAGGATGGAACCTTTTCTGCCGAGAGTCGCAGCTACAGAGTCCCCCATTCTGACGGGCATCGTGAAGAGCTGTCGATCACCATCACCATGCACGAGCTCATCTCAGACTTTCATGCCTGCTACCACAAGGCGCTGCACGCATAGATTGCACAGAATGTGCTCAAGGAAAAACTGCCCCGCGCAGAGTGGAATGAGTATCTGGAATATCTGAGCTATATAAATGGCGAGGTGACAGATATGGAGACCGCCAGGCGCATCGATCTGATCGGAACCGCACGGACACTGCACCATGCGTCATACGGAAAAATGACGGTATATGACCTCGGTCACAGATTATTGTACCCTGCGTACGACGTTGGCTATAAGCTGCGTTTGGCAAACCCCAGTCCCATGGGCTGCGCATGTCCGAATCGGGAATCATGGTGGATCCGGGTGCAGAGATGCATTCTCAGGGATGGCACGCCATCCTATCAGATTCTGCGGAAGAACTTCATTCCGGCAGAGGACGTCAGAAGGTTGGCTCGGGCATCAAAGGATCCTCGGGCGGCGGAGATTTGTGAATGGATATTATCACTGGAAGCGAAAAAGGAGGATGAGAAAGATGAGAAATGAATCGGAGTGGGCGTATCTGCCCTAGAGCGAGGAGCGCGTTGTGGCGCAATAGCTGAAGAACCGCAGCAAGCTGGATGCTGCATATCATGCGCGCCAGCAGAACGGGACGTCGCTGGACTCCCAGGGAGGCTTTGGATAGTCGGAGGCCGTCTAGTGTACCTACATGGATCTTGACCACCTGATTGCGGCATGCGGCCTGACTGACGGCATGAGGGCAACCCTGAAGCAGGTCATGGATGGCTATTCCCTGCGTGATATTGCAGAGATTCATGGCCGTGAGTTGGGCACTGTGGAGCGGGAATTCAGGAACGCCGTAACGTAGATCGTGCGGCAGAATAATCAGAATTGGGCGGATACCTACGCGCGAAAATATGCTCCAGCTCGGAAGTAACATATTGGGGAGAAAACTCCAATAAAAAGCTGAAATATTCGCGCGAAAAGCTCGCGCAGACCGGAAGTAAAGTTTAGGGAGGAGGTTGAACATGGCGTCACGATATGGAATCACATAGCCCAATGGCGTTCGATTTACGCTTTTATACAACGAGGAACAGAGCAAGATTGAGCTCATCGAGGAGCTGATCCTGAAATACTGGACGAATTATTGTCTGAAAAACTGGCTCAGTGAAAATCATGCGCAGCCATATTCGCCTGAAACGAAGGTGAAGCGGCTGCTGGATCGCTGTGGAACCCTTCTCCTTCGCGACGTGCCTCCGGATGAGAGAGATTCCCTGACGAGCTACAAGGAAATGGTTGTGGGTAGCAGAGAAATCAGCGTTTCCGACTGTCCGGAGGCCATTGCGGAAATGCTGGAGGGCGGCTGCGTTCAGCTGAACAGGTTGACGCCTGACGAACGGCTGAGATATGCGCTTCTGACAGATAGGCTTGATGTGCATATGGGCCCACAGAAAAAGAAAGAAACTCGCGCGAGACCCTCCACCCGGTTCGAGCGTTTGGAATCGATCCGGAAATCCTTTCCGGGCTGCAGTCTGCACGGCTGCAGAGTGGATGTGGACGGACGCTTTGAGTATAGGGGCTCTGTCTATCAGGTGGAAAGCGCGAAGGGAAAATACGCTCCGCACAAAACGCGGTATGGCGATCAGTACGACATGGACAGGATCATCGTGATCGACGTTCCGGGAGGCAGCAGACATTTTGCCGATCAGGACGGGTATATGATCGACGACGGGGTGATCGCTGTCCGGATGAGGTGAGAAAATGAACGATAAGCGCGAATTGATTCGCGAGATGTACAGCAAGGTGACCGGCGCGTCCGACCTGGACTGGTCCGAGATCGCAGAGCGATCGGGATGCGGTCTGCATCCCGATCAGCTCCGCAAGATGGGCGCCGGCATCAAGCTGGCTGCGGACAGCGGAATGATTGCCTAGTATCCGGAGGAGGAAGCCGCGCCGGACAACGTGCAGCAGCTCCGCGATCTGCGCAATGAAATCAATGCGACATACAGAGCCAGGTCCCGCAGCGAGGCGCTGCGGGATTCTGTCATTCGCGCGGTGAAGGAAATGCCGCCCATGGCCGTTCTGTCGGCGGAGGAGAAATACGCCGTCGGCAAGCGCACGCTGGTGCTCTGCCTTGCAGATTGTCACTTCGGCGCTGAGTGGACGGTGCGCGGTCTTCGCGGCGAGGTGCTCAACTGCTATACGCCCGAGGTGTTCTGCGAACGCATGTCCGAGCTCCTCCTGCAGACCCGTCAGATTCTGGAGAAGGAGCAGATCGGCGATGTGCAGCTGCTCATCTGCGGAGACAGTCTGGACGGCATGCTGAGGGCCAGCCAGCTCATGAAGCTGCGCTGGGGCGTGGTCGAAAGCTGCATGCGCTTTTCGGAGTACATGGCCCAGTGGATCAACGAGCTTTCCCGCTATGCCACGGTGTCCGTATGCGGCGTGGACGGCAATCATACCGAAACCCGCAGTCTGAACAGCAAGCGCGGCGATTTCCCCGGCGAAAACCTTGAAAAGGTAATCTTCTGGTTCCTGAGCGAGCGCCTGAAGGACAATCCCGGCGTGGTCGTGGACAGCGAGACGGAGCAGCAGAAGCACCTGAGCGTGCAGGGCTACAGCATCCTGCTCACCCACGGCACGGATGTGCGGATGATGGAAAAGGCTGCGAGGCAGTCGATGCTTCTCTATAGCGAGGGCATCGACTTCTTCATCTGCGGACACAAGCACCGCGAACAGGAGTGCGTCTCCGGCTACACCGATCAGGGAAACGCCGTCATCATCCGCGTGCCCAGCATCTGCGGCATGGACGAATATGCACAGCGGCTGGGCTATGGCGGCAGACCCGGCGCTCTGGCAATGGTACTGGAGGCAGGCTATGGCCGGCGCTGCGTCTATCCCATCAACCTGTAATGCGGACGGAGGAATCGGATGGGTACTTCAAACAAACTGAAGGGGCGCAAGCTCACCTCCAAAATGTGCGTGAAATGCGGAAAGGTGCTTCCATAGGACCGATTCTACGCGAATCGGGACTGGGCGGCGCAGTCCTATCACGACGCATGGTGCAAGGAGTGCGCCGGGAAGTGCAGCGTCAGCAAGGAGGGCGCGCGGGAATTCTGCTGGTACAACAACCGGCGCTGGTCCGACGCATACTGGGACATGGCGGTGAAAAAGGCGTCCTACGCTCTGGCCAACGATGCAGAGTATCTCGCGGCCAGGGACGAAGCAAAGCGCGAGGAGCTGGCGAACCGCAGCGCAGGACGGTATTTCTTCAGCATCATGAACCTCGGCAACGTGTATCAGTACTCGGCCAATATCGACACCGAAGGGAGCTACCGGGAATTCAACCCGGAATCCACCGCGGGCACGGTCACCAGGGATGACAGCGGCGCGTTCCTCGACGACGGTGAGCTGATCTTCAGCCGCAAATGGAACGGCATGTACACGCAGCGGGAGATCGATTATCTGGACGACTATTACGCGCGGCTGGAGGAAGGCTTTGTGCTGGACAATCAGAACATCCAGGACTACGCCCGCAAAGCGGCCAAGGCTTCGCTGGACGCGGATATCAAGTACAGCAAAATGCGCCACGGTCAGGCCAGCGTCGCCGAATGGGAAAAGGCGCAGGCGATCTTCGACAATCTTTCCAAGTCGGCCAACTTTGCCGCCTGCAAGCGCAAGCCCGGCGATATGGCGGGACTGGGCTCACTGGGCGCAATCGTGGCCAAGATCGAGATGAGCGGCGAGCTGGACACGCCCATGGTGGAGTTCCCGCCGGACGACGTGGATAAAATCATTGCCGATTTCCGGCACACGGTCGCTGCGGTCGGTTTGGAGCAGGTGGTCGTATGATGCTGACGCAGATCCGTGACGTCCGGAACCTGAAGCTGTGGGCCAGGCAGATTCAGTTCTGGCGGACGCACCTGGATGTGTTCATCGAGGAATACTTTCACATCCGGCTCAAGGACACGCAGCGCGTCGTCGCCCGACAGTTCGGCAATGCGGACACCCTCATGGTGGTCAAGAGCCGTGGCTACGGAAAGACGTGGCTGACGGCATTGTGCTGCATCGCCATCGGCGTGCTGTATCCCGGCAGTCTGATCGCCGTCGTCTCCGGTACCGCCGAGCAGGCGACGCTGATCGTCAAGAAGATTCAGGACTACTTCATCCGGAATCCGGAGATCATGCGCGAGATTCAGTGCGACGGTCACCGGCCGGTGCAGCTCTCCCGCAACAAGGGCATCTGCACGCTCAAGAACGGCTCCAAGATCGAGAGCTATTCCGTCGGCACCATGCGCGGCAACCGCGCCAAGATCATGGTGATCGACGAGTCCCCCGAGGTCAAGGCAGACGATCTGGATGCGGTCATCGGTCCCGTGCGCAACACCAAGCGCGACATCTGCCACCAGCGGGGAATCAGGGATTACGCCAGCAAGACGATCTCGATCACATCCGCCTGCCTCAAGAGTAATTACTTCTATGCCATGTTCATGGGCGCGCTGAAGGAATTCTCCAGGGGCAGTACGTCCAATTTCGCCTGCGCGCTGGACTATCGGAGCGCTGCCCGCGTGGGCATCACCGATATGGAGTTTTTCCTGAAGGAGCAGCGCAAGATGCCTGAAGCGAAGTTCGCCATGGAATATGGCAGCATCTTCGTCGGCGCAGAGTCCGGGAGCATGTTCCCATATGACCTGACCGAAAGCTGCAGGACGCTCAGACAGGTGGAGACTGCGCAGCCCACGAGCTGCACTTCCGACTACGTGATGGGCGTCGACCTCGCCACCTCCAGTGAACGCAAGGCGGACAACGCGGTCATCACGGTCATCAAGCTGGTTGAAATGGAGAACGGCTGCTATCTGAAAAAGATGGTCTATATGCGCTCCTACCACGGCAAGCGTCTGGATGCGCTGGCAGAGGAGGTTCGGCGAACATATGCGAGGTTTCCCCGGATCATCAAGATCGTATTCGACCATCGCGGCCTGGGCGACGCGCTTCCGGAATTTCTCGCCCAACCGTGGACGGATGACAACGGCAAGGAGTATCCGCCGTGGACGCTGGACGATGCCAGGTCACTCATCCACAATGCGGTGCCGATCCTGAGGAGCGTCAAGGCGAATCCGCAGATCAACCAGCAGCTGGTCTCCTGTCTGCGCGTGGCGTAGGAACAGCACTCTATTGAGCTGCCGGTAAATTCGCGCTATGCGGAGGCTGTGCCGGAAGACGATGGCGAAGAGGATGCGCCCAGACAGCGAAAGCTGACGCTTCCGGAGAAAGCCGTCTTTCTGGAGGGCGACGCGCTGCAGATTGAGATGGGCAATATCGTCATGCGAACCGGCGCGGGCGGCGCCGTGCTGTACGACGTGGCGCGCACCAACCAGCACAAGGACCGCTATTCGGCGCTCTCCATGGCGGTGAGGTACATTGCTGAGCTGGAGGAGATTCGCAAACGACGGATGCAGCGGCCTTCGGACGCCTGCATTGGCGTGGTGAGCAAATTCTAATGGGAGGAATCGGAATGGGATGGTTCAACAGGTAGCGCGGTTCAACCCAGCCTCGGGATGAGCCCCGGTCGGAGCGGGCAGTCGATATTGCCGTTGGCGCAAAGGATGACGGCAAAGGGACGATGACCTACAACGATAAGAGCATCACCTACACCGGTGATCTGGCCAGCTACGACTACGACAGCATTCTGCGGGACAAGCAGCGGAATATCAACAGTCTGTTTGAGCTGAGCGATTATTACGTGGACGCAGACCCCATCTACCGGGGCATCATCAAGGGCGTGTACGTTCCCTTCAGCATTGCGGACGATTGGAGATAGATCGGCGCCAACGAGCAGACCAAGCAGAAGTATGAAGAATATTACGAGCGCATCGGCCTGGCGGATCGTGCGCGCAGCATCTATTACCAGTATTACAAATACGGGAACGTATATGTGTATCTGCTGGAGGATGGAAGGATCATCACGCTGCCGGTTCACCTGGTTCGCATCGCCAACGTCATGATTGGCAACGAGCCGGTGCTGGAATTCAACTGCAAGTCCGTTCGCGATGATATGAAGCAGCAGGGCGTCAAGGCCCAGAAGGATTTCCTGGAGGATGAAGATCTGGAGGTACGACTGGAGGGCTTTCCGCCCGAGGTGGCGGAAGCGCTGAAAAAGGGCGCGGACTGGGTTCAGCTCAACCCGGAGAACACCTTCGTGATGCAGGACTTCAAGGAGGACTGGACGCGCTATGCGGTGCCCATGGTCGCCACCTGCCTGAGCGCGTTTCGCAGAAAGGCGCTCATTGCGCAGTACGAATCGGCATAGCTGAATCTCGGCGCGCACAGCTTCGTACATGTTACCTACGGCGATTTCAAAAGCGACGTCATGCCGGACATCACGCAGCTGAACGCGGTCAACGCGCTGTTTCGCCGCGCCATGACGGGCTCGGCCCTTGCGACGACCAACCACCTGTGCAAGGCGGAAGTCATCCAGCCCGACCTCAATGAGATGTTTTCGGATGACAAATACAGGGACGTCAACGCGGAGATCCTGTCCGCAGGCGGCATTTCGGGCATCATCGTCTCCGGCCGCGCCGAGGATGGCAGCAACTTTGCCTCCGCCCAGGTGTCCATGCAGACCGCGGCGATCCGCATCAAGCAGGCGCGCGATAACTTCTGCGAACTGATGGACAAGATCAATCTGCGGCTCAACGGTCACGGTCGAAGCGGTGTTACCCACAGCCGGCCTGAAAATGTGCCGCGCTTCACCTATCCGCCTGTGGATCTGGCCAACAGCCAGAAGTTCCAGGAGGTATGCCTGAAGCTGTGGGAAGCCGGCGTCGTCTCCACCAAAACGATGCTGCAGACCCACGGTTACGACATGGATCAGGAGGTCGAGCGCATGAAGCACGATCCACCCAGGGAAAAGGCTGCGGCTGACGTTCAGTCCTCCGAAGGCGCCGGCAGCGGCAAGGTAGGCCGGCCGGAGATGGATGCTTCGGAGCGGACTTCGGATCCCCTGAAGGCCGCAACCGGCAAGCAGCCAAAGCCATCCAATCCCGAGGGAAGTCTGTAATGGAGGTATGAGATGCAGAAAGTGATCTTCGAAGCGCTGCATGTTGAGCTGGCGGAGGCGCGGCAGAACGACATTTACATGACGGTGCTCATGCGGATGTTCTCGACGCGGCCAAATCGCAACGGTTTTGCAGTGAGCGCGGCGTTCATCGACAACATCGTCGCCAACGCCGCGAAATACACCTGTCTGCCCTAGTGCGCCGACGCCAACCGGCTGCGGCGCGGCGACACGCAGGGTTAGACCCACATGCTGGACGCGCAGTCCGGCAGATTTGAAAGCGAGCAGATCGGCTCGTTTTATGCTTTCTACCGCGCAGTGGATGCGGAAGGCGTCATCAGCCTGATCGGCGAGGCGCGCATTCCCAAGCGGCAGCCCGAGCTGTGTGAAACGCTCTGCCGCCTGTATCATGCAGGGGCGCTGAACTTCTCCTTTGAGATTTCGGTCGCGCTGCTGACGGAGCAGGACGGCGTACAGGTGATCGACGCAGCGGAGGGCAACGAGCTGATTGGCATGGCGGTGGTGACTCACCCCGCCTGTCCGGAGGCCACTGCGCTCAGGCTGGTGGCCGAAGAACAAAACGATAGCGGAAGGGATGAAACGGATATGGACGAAAAGGATAAGCGCATTGCCGAGCTGGAGAGCAAGCTTCAGCAGGCGGAACAGAAGTCGGAGTGCGACGAGGAGCTGCGCAAGAAGGACGAGGCGCTGGAGGAGGCTGAAAAGAAGCGCAGCCGCTGCGAAGCGGAGCTTGCCGAGTGCCGGGCGCAGCTTGCGGAAAGGGACGAGCGCATTGCCGGCCTTGAGACGCAGGTTGCCGAGCTGACGCCCTTCAAGGCGGAAGCGGAACAGCTCCAGGCAGAAAAGGCCGCTGCAGAGCTGGCCGCCAGGCAGCAGGAGCTGACGCGCTTCGCTGAAGCCCAGGGCCTGGACCTCAAGGCGGACGTCATTGCCGAAGCCATCCGGAAGGCGGATTATGCCACGCTGGTTGCTGAGGTTGTCAAGGCGGAAAAGCCCGCTGTAAGGCCGGTGGTCGCATCCTACGCCATGGGCGGCGGCATCGCTGCCAGGGGCGAATACGATGACCTGCTGGGCAAGGCCTGAGAAGGAGGATTGAGAAAATGGCTGGATATGTGACCAAGCTGATGGGCCACGTTTACGATGGCGCCAACACCGCCGCCGAGCCGCTGATCAACGGCGTGTTTGCGGAAATCACCCCGGACGGCGTGAAAAAGACCGCAGCTGCGAAGGACACCGTTCTGCGCGTGGAGGAAAAGACCGAGCTGTGGGGCAATCCCGCCCTGCGCTAGAATGTGACCGGCGTGGGTACGGATGAGGTCTACTTCGTGGAGAACGAATGGGAAGTCGACGAAAACGCCGAATGGAACGAGGCGGACTACACGCTGCCCTCCGGAAAGTACGTGCGCATGAAGCGCCTGCTGCCCGGCGAGCAGGTGATCATGACGGTGGCATCCGATCTGTTCGCCGCGCTGAACACCGGCGACGCCGTACAGCCCGCTACGGACGGCACGGTAGCAAAGTACACGAAGCCGTCCGGAACCTGATGGGAGGAATGAGAGATGAATCCGATTGAAATCAGAAACGACAGCCGCCTGGTGAAGCTGATCACTGCCCAGGCGCGCGGTGAAAGGGTGGACTCCGACCAGGCGGAAAAGGCTGCAAAGCTGATTGCGGAGTAGGCCTCCGATCCCACCCCGCACAACAAGTACGTGATCGGTCAGCTGGTGGGCTTCACCGTCAATGAAATGACCCGTCCCCAGACCGACTGGCTGAACCATGTCGCCGACGTCAAGCGCGTCAATTACGGAGAGAAGGCGGCCTTCAAGGTGAAGATGGACGGAATTCAGGCGTTCATTCAAGCGAAGGGCTCCACTCCGGCGCGCAGCAAGGTTGCGCACAAGCAGGTGACGCTGGATACCATCGCCGTATCCGCCCGCCCCGTGATCAACCTGTACGAGCTGCGCACAGGCCGCGTTCAGATGGCCGACCTGATCCGCGACGCCGCCAATGAGATGACGCTCAAGCAGATCGAGTACATCCAGAGCGTGCTGCACGGCGCCGTCACGGACTGGTCCGCACCCTTCTACGGAACCGGCGCGGGCATTGTCAAGACGGTGCTGAATCCGATGATCCAGCACTGGATGCGCACCGGAGCGGTCTCCCTGCTGGGCGACATCGCCATCATCTCCAAGCTGGCGGAGCAGACCGGCTTCACGGCGGCGACGGCCACCCAGCAGTATTCGCCTGCGGTGATCGACGAGGTCATGCGCACCGGTCTCATTGGCACCTATTACGGCGCCAAGGTTGTCAGCCTGGTCAACCCCTATCTGGGCGACAACGTGACCCCGGTGATCGATACGAACCGCCTGTACGTCCTGCCCTCCGGCGCATCCGCGGATATGCGCCCGCTGAAGGTGCTCTACGAAGGCGACGTGCAGTCCACGGAGGCTACCAATATCGATGATCTGGCCTATGAGGTTCGACTGGATCAGTGGTTCGGCGCGGGCATCGTGATCGGCAAGACCCCGACCATGAGCGTTTACACCGATTCCACCACCTGAGCCGGTCCATGACAGAGCGGCGGAGAGCCTGAAAAGCTCTCCGCCCGGGAGGTGAAAATTTGGAAAAGTTCAAGGTATACAATCCGCGAAAGTTTGCGATTGGGATGATCCTGCAAAATGGTTTGGAGTGTACTATTCAGCCGCACTCCTTTGCACTGCTTTCGCAGGACGATATCGAGTATCTGGCGAGCATTTCGCCGGCGCTCTTCGAGGGCGAAAAGCTGCTGCGGCTTGAGAAGCGCGCGCTGTCCGCACAGCTGGGATTTATCGACAGCGATGCGCAGCCGGCTTTGGACGCCGCGGAAATCCGCAGGTGCCTGTCCCAGCGGGCTTCGCAGGTCAAGGCGTGGCTGGACGGCATTCAGGAGCCCTACCTTCTGGACGCAGTCTGCGACGTGGCAGCGGAGATGGATCTGCCGGCCAGCAAGCTGCAGCTTCTGCAGGAGCGCATGCCGGATCGTGAATTTCTGACCAGGGATTGAGGTGAACTGCCATGACGGACATGGAGAAGCTGGCGCAGGAGCTGAAGCAGCGCACCGAGTGGCAGGATACGCCGGTTGAGCTGGTCGCGGAGGACTATCTGGAGATCGTCCGTCAGGCAGTGCGGCACCTGTACGTCATGACCGGGCGCTATACCCAGTACAGCGAAGATGGATCCATCGCATAGAGCGCGGACGAGTATGAATACGTGCTCACCACGGCGGAGATCGGCTTCTACCGGCGCGTGCAGAGCGACGTCAACCGCATCGTCGGCTATTCCACAGACGCCATGACGATCACCAATGCCGACAAGCCCTACGCAAACCTCAGCCAGACCGTCGCAGAGCTGCTGAGCAGGCAGCGCGTTCTCTACTACAAGATGACGCGATTTACGCTGCTGTGAGGAGGAATGTCTTTGAAGTATTATATTCCGCCCACCTAGCAGCAGGATTTCCGGGACTGGCTGGCGACCGATGTTCCCCACGCAAACTACGATTTCGAGCTGATCCGGGACTGGTACGCCCGCGAGGACGAAGGATATGAACCTGTTCATCTCCGGGCCCTCTACTTTCCCATCAACTGGAAATCCAAAATTGGCAATTCGGACGCAAACTCCAATTTCAAGACCAGCTATGACGTTCGCATCCGCAAGGGCGACATCGTCATCCGCATGGACAATCGGCAGATCTACATGCTCAACTGGCAGGTGCAGCATCTGCCCAACAACCAGACCACGCAGGCCATTGACTGCAACGCCATGCTGACCTTCGAGCGTCATAGGGATGAGCAGGTGGACGATCGGGGATTTCTGATCCGCGAGGCTTTCGACGAGGTCATCGCCCCTTCGATTCCCTGCGTCTATTCCGAGTACACGGGGCGTCCCGATTACGCGGTTGGCTACAACACGCCGGGCATCACGGCAGATCATCTGCTGACGGTGCAGGTGCAGTGGAACGCAAGGACCCGCAATCTGCGCACCGGCGACGAATTCAGCCTGCTCCACTCCCGCTACCGCATCGTCAGTCTCGTTGGCACGGAGCTGGATCTGAAACAGGAGCGCGGCATTCTGAACCTGATGGCGAGGAAGGCTGCCGGGGAGGAGGCGCCATGAACAGACGGTGCAATCTGATTATGCTGGACGAAGCCGCGCTGATGTCCATTCTGCGGGACGAAGCGAAGGAGGCCCTGGAGCTGGAGGGGCAGCGACTGCTCAACCATATGCGCCGGGAGGTTGAACGGACCACCTGCGGAGGTGCGCCGGGCAAACCGGCATGGCGGCAGGAGATCGCACAGAATCTTGAGCATACCGCGACTGCCGTCACAGACGATTCCATCTCCATGGACTTCGGATACTCACCGTCCGGAAAAGCGGACGAGGTGCGCGCGATGGTCGTGGAGGCGGGCTCCGGCAGTGCAGCGGGCGGCGATGCCATTCACGCGGGCCCTGCGGGGCGCAGCGTCTGGGATGACGATCTGTCCGAGCGACATCCATCCAGAGCCAGGAGCGAATACGCATAGCCCGAAGCGTTCAACCAGACCGGAAATGCCTTCGTTGAAAATGCGGTGCGCATGATGCGCGCGGAGTTCGGCGACATGACCGAGCTCGTATTCGCCACCACGCCCGACAGCGCCTACTATGGAAATGTGACGGTGAAGAGCTCATGAAGAAGCAGCGCACCTGGCACGACAATATGAACAACGTCATTCGCGACGTGCTGTTCCCGGACGCGGAGCTGAAGGAGCTGATGTGCATTCCCGACGGCCAGCGGAACAATCCTCGCGAGTTTATCGGGCGATATTTCATTGAGGACGCGCTGCCGGACGAGCCGGTGACGGATGAAAAGGTGCGCGTCATCTGGTACGAAACGGAGGGCGCGGCGCTGGGCACGGTCCATGTGCTGCGGAAGTACCTCGCTTTTGACGTGTACGTCCATAACGACTGCCTCTACAACGTTTCCAGCGACCGGCTCAAGCGGCGGGACAAGCAAATCGGCCAGCGGCTCAAGGAGCTGCTGACCGAAAAAAGTCACGTATGCGGCTTGCGTTTTCAGTATGTAGACGAGTACCATCTCGGCGCAAAGACCATCGGTTATCGAAGGTACCACATCGTGTTTTCCTACGTCACGACGTGGTAAGATCCTACTCTTCCAGCCCTGCAAAGAAGGCATTGTAGTCCACGCCGAAAAGCTGTTTGAGCGCAACCAGCTCGGTAACGCGAATGTTGTAATCCCCACCTTCGATCTGTGAGTAGATGCTGCGCGATATGTCACATCCCGCCAGCTGGAGCTTGGCAACCACCTGCTCCTGCGTCATGTGCGCCTGGATGCGCAATTCCCGGATTTTCCGGCCAATATTTGCGTCCTGCCGGATTTTCTGCACCGCGCATCCCTCCCATCAAAGTTTTGCAATGAAAGCATTGCAATATACCTTGATTTTAGGCGATCCAACGGTTAGAATTGCAATATATACATTGCAAACCAAAATTCTATCCGATCCGAGGTGGAAAATCCATGAAATCGTGTGCATTTACCGGATACAGACCTGAAAAGCTGCCCTTTGGCAGCAACGAAAGCGATCCAAGGTGTGAACGGATTAAGCAGCAGCTGTTCTGCAACATCCTGAGATTGACCCGTGAAGATGTGAATATCTTCATTTCCGGAATGGCAAGAGGCGTGGATCAGTGGGCAGCAGAAATCGTATTGGATCTCAGGGAGACGCTTCCGGACAGGAGCCTTCAGCTCTGGGCAGCCGTGCCCTATGACGGGCAGGCGCTCAGCTGGAGCATATCGGAACAGGCGCGCTACAGGCGGATCCTGGAGCGCGCGGACAGAATAGAGCGCCTCAGTCAGGATTATTACAACGGCTGCCTCCAGAAGCGCAACCGCTGGATGGTGGATCATGCGACCCACCTGATCGCCGTCTATGACGGTCAGCCGGGCGGAACGAAATCCACGCTGGACTATGCCCGCAGGAAGGGGCTGGAGATTACCATTATCGAACCATGAGGAGGATGATCCACAATGGCACAGTACATTGAACAGATTGCCGGCTACATTGCCGACAATCCCAACATCGACTTTGAGCGCTGCGACGGCAAGGTGTTTTCCTACTACGAGGTGAACACCGCCAATATGAGCGCAACCAACAACACCTAGCCCATCAACGGCGGCCAGGGCAACTATCCGCTGGCATTCATCGAGACGGACAAGGCGTAGGAATTCACCTTTGCCAGCTCCCAGTTCACGCTGGACATGTTCGCCATGGCCAATGCCGTCTCCATGAAGCAGGGCGACATGGCGACGCTGGAGAGCCGGCTGTACGAGGTGAAGGCCGGGCTCAAAATCACGCTGCCCTTCGAGGTGCAGGAGAAGTCCGTCCGCATCAACGGCTATACCGAAGCGGATGAAGCTGCGGCCGGCAAATTTGCCGTAAAGATCACCACGGACACCTCTCCCTCCACCGAAATCACCTTCTTTGAGGGCGATGTGGAGACCGGCGATACGCTGCGCGTGGCCTATCGCCGCCGCGTGAACGGCGCCTCTGTCGCGACGGTGAAGACCAACTCCACCACCGCCAAGGGTGCGCTGTACGCCCACTGGCCGGTGTATTCCAGCGGCACGGACTGCACGGAGAGCGCCGTCAAGGGCTACCTGCACCTGTTCGTGCCCCGCGTCCGCGTGACCGCGCTGCCGGGCTTTGACAACAGCTACAAGTCTGCATCCACCAACGCCGTGACCTTCTCGGCCATTGACCCGAAGCGCGCGGACAACAAGATGTACGATCTGTACTACGAGCCGCTGGACGCCAACGGCGAGATCATCACGGAATCCACCGGCGATGTGAACTGGAACTGACCCATTGAGGGCGCGGCGCTGAACCGCGCCCTTCTTCCATAAACAAGGAAAGGATGCGTGAACATGGCCAAGTATACGAATCTTCAGTAGGCCGCCTTTGCGGAGAGGGCGCTGGCCGAGGGCTGGAAATACTGGTACGGAACCTGCGGCTACAAGGCGACGGAATCGCTGTACGCCAGCAAAAAGAAGCAGTATCCGACCCACTACGGCGCTTCCCGCACGGCGACGTACAAAAAGCACATCGCAGAAAACCGAACGG
>JBJEUD010000034.1:0-4166 GCA_051883655.1 Candidatus Faecivicinus sp.
GTGCTCCAGAATCTGGCGCACATAGGCCTCGGAAAGCGCTGTGCGCTGCGCAATCTCCGCCACGATCTCCTGATCGTAATAGGCATAGCCCAGCTCCTCCGCCAGCCTGCGCCCGAGCTCACGCCCGCCGCTGCCAAACTCTCGTCCGATGGTGATGATCCTGCTCATGTCAATTCCACCCTTTCCGTTTTTTTCGTATATCGAAGCATCATCGATGCCACATAGACCGCCGTGATCGCCTCCGTGACCGGCATGGCAAACCAGATGGAATCCGGGCCCGCCAGGACCGGAAGCAGACAAATCAGAATCCCGCTGATCACCGCGCCGCGCCCGACGGAGACGATGAACGACGTTCGCGGCTTGAGGAGCGCCTGGAAGTAATACGTCGAGAAGATGTTCAGCGGCAGCAGCAGGAAGGAAATGCCGTAGCTTCGAATGATCGCCGGCGCGATGGCGAGGATTTCCTCCGTGGGCTGCATGAAGATATAGGTGAACAGATTCGGCGCAAAGACGCAGATAGCCGTCCAGATCAGGCCGAACACAGCTGCGGTTCCCAGCGCGTATTTCAGCGTTTCCCGGATTCGGTCAAAGCGGTTTGCGCCGAAATTGACCGAGAAGATCGGCTGGGAGGCCTGACCGATGCTGTAAGCGCAGCACTGAACGAAGGTGCTGATGTTGATGATAATGCCGTAGACGGACAGCGCGTTTGTGCCGAGGTATTTGAGAATCTGGCGGTTGAACAGCACCGTCAGAATGCCCATGGCCACGTCGATAAAGAAGGTGGAGAAGCCGGTGACGACAATTCTGCCCAACTTGTGCAGAAGGCGCGCAGGCCGCACGAACCGCAGCGTGCATTGCGCGCCGGCAAAGTGCGTCAGCATCACGCTCACCGTCAGCAGACAGCCCAGGCACGTTGCCAGGCCTGCGCCCATGATGCCCAGATTGAGCACAAACACGAGGACATAGTCGCCGAACACGTTGAAGATGCCGCCGCAAAGCACCGCTTTGGTCGCCAGACCGGGATTGCCGTCGTTGCGCAGGAAAGCGGACAGCAGCTGGCTGAACAGAAACAGCGGAACAGCAAACTTCACCGGCAGCACATAGCGCCGCGCCAGGGGCATCAGGCTCTCCTCCGCGCCGAAGAGCAGCAGCAGTTCCCGGTCAAAGAAGATCAGCGCAATCCATGTGATCAGCGCCAGAATGGACACGCCGATGACCGCCGCCGTGAAGTATTCGTTCGATTGATCGAGATTTTCCTCCGACTTGCCGCGAAGCGTGCTCAGAAGAACGCTGCCGCCGATGCCCATCAGCAGGCCGAGGCTGTAGATGATGTTCCAGATCGGGCTGATCACCGCCATGGCCGCCGTGCCCTGCGGGCCCTGATACTGGCCCACCATCGCCATATCGACGATGCCATAAATGGATGAGATCAGCGCGCTGCCGAAGGCCGCGGACAGGTATTTGAAGTAGAGCGGCCTGATTTTTCCTCTCAGAAGATCCAATTTGATTCTCCTCCTCTATTGAAATACAATGCCGTTGCGTTCGGAGCGCTTCATCAGCCACACGGAGATGAGCAGCACGATGGCCTCCGCAATGCCGAACGTATGCCAGATGATGTCGCCGCCGAGGATGCGGGGTAGCAGCAGAATGATGATTGTGTTGAACACGAAGCTGCGCAGGATGCTGATGACGTCCGCCTCCCGGGAGCGCTTGGTGGAGTACATGCAGGACGAGATGTTCGTCGTCAGTCCGACCACCACAAAGCCCCAGCTGTACAGCGGCATCACGCGCACCGTATACGCAAGCGTCTCCGGATCCGCGCCGAACAGTCCGCAGACCGCGCCGCCAACCACAAAAAGCGCGCCATTGATGACGAGGCTGCCCACGAGATTGATGATATTGCCCGCCCGGAAGTAATATTTGAGGGACTGTTCATCCTTCGCGCCGTAGCTCTGACCGTACAGCGGCTGCAGGCCGTCGGAAACGCCGAAGAACACGCCCATGGAGAACGTCGCCACATAGGAGATGATGGAATAGGCGTTGACAGCGATGTCGCCGATCTGCTGCGCCAGCATCTTGTTGATCCACAGCGTGGTCATGGGGTTGGCAAACTGCGCAATGCAGGCGGGCAGTCCGCGCACCGCGATCTTGTTGAGCAGCGCGCCGTCCACATGGAAGCGGCAGAGCCGAAGCACGCCCTGCTTCCGGATGAAATGGGTCAGCACGATCAAAAACGTGACAATTTGGGAGACGCCGGTGGCGATGGCCGCGCCCGCAATGCCCATTTTCATGGGGAAGATCAGCAGCCAGTCGCCGATGATGTTGACCACCGTGCCGATGATCGTCGCCGCGCTGACCAGCACCGGGGAGCCATCGTTGCGGCAGAAGCCCTGCAGAGCGGTGGACAGGCCGGATGGGACGATGAACATGGAGTACCAGAACAGGTATTCCGTGGTCAGCGAATAGAAGGTGTCGCTTGCGCCCATCATCCGGCACAGCGGCCCGGTCAGACAGGTACCCGCCAGCATCAGCAGCGCGGAGATGACCACGGTGCCCGTCACCGCGTGCATGAACGCATGGTTGGCGCCCTTCTGGTCGCCGCGCCCCAGGCGCACCGCAATGATGGCCACGCCGCCGATGGTCGTCAGCTGGAACAGCGCGTTGACCACCATGACGAAGGGCATGACCAGATTGACCGCGCCCAGCGCGTTCGTGCCGACGCCCTGCCCGACGAAAATACCGTCCACGATGGTGAACAGAAAGAAGCTGATGCTTCCCAGCATCGTGGGAACGACATACTTGATGAGCTTTTTCGATCGTTCGCTCAAGGGAATCCCTCCCAATTCAGTTGACCTTCCGCCAAATCCGCATGCAAGAAGCTGGCCCTATCATCGCAGCAAAAGGAAAATGCGCCCGGTATCAACCGAGCGCACTCGACATCTTCCTCGACCTTGCCATTGCGATGGCAGATCCTCCGATGACCAATCCGGCAGAAAGCCATAAATTTTCGCTGCCGGCGGGAAATCCCGAACAAAACAAAAGAGCCGGACAGGTGCAGGCGTTTCAGCCTGTGCCTTATCCAGCTCATCATTTCATTCGAATGATTTGCCCTCCGAGCAAGCACTTCTATTATATGTACGCTCGTCCCCTTTGTCAAGCAAGGAAGTGTGAAAAACATTTTCCCAATCAGCGCAATACCGCGGACAGCGCCGGTGCAATCCGGATCCAGCGGCTTTGCCAACCGTCCGTTTTGCCCGCTTCGGCTCCTGCTTCGGTTTACCTTCTGACGTTGCAGCCCGTCGAATCGACGTCGTGTGCGATTGCGGCAGCTTCCGCAGGCGGAAAGCATGTCCCGGAGAGCCCGTTAACGCCGCCGGAATGCCGGGTCATCCTTTCGCAGGACTCACTTTCTGACTTTCTTCGCAGCTTCCTCGCGCTGTTTGCAGAGATCGGCCCACTTGGGGATTTTGCTCAGTGTTTCGCTGAGCTCTGCCATCACGCCGGGGATATCAATGCACTGCGGGCACATCTGCGCGCACGCGCCGCAGCCGATGCAGGCGGAGGGCTGTTTCTCGGAGGGCAGCCCCTCCAGGCGCATGGCGATGTTGATCACCGGCGAGAAGCGAAGCTCGCTGCAGGTGGCCATCATCAGCGGAATGTCGAGTCCCATCGGGCAGTGATCGGTGCAGTAGCGGCATCCGGTGCAGGGAATGGAGCTCTTCATGCCATCCGCGATGGACAGGATTGTATTCATCTCCCGCTCGTTCAAAGGCCTGCGGTCCGCGAAGGTCTGTACATTTTCCTGCATCTGCTGCAGATTGGACATGCCGGACAGCACCATCGTCACCCCGGGAATGCCCTGAAGGAATCGGAAACCCCACGAAGAAATGCTCTCATCCGGGCGCAGGGCTTTGAGCGCAGATTCGTCCTTTGCATCCAGCTTGCACAGCCGTCCGCCGCGAACCGGCTCCATGACCCACACCGGAATATGGCGTTCGTTCAGCAGTTCCACCTTGGCCCGGGCGTCCTGCAGCGTCCAGTCCAGCCAGTTCAGCTGAATCTGGCAGAACTCCATATCCGCGGCTGCCGCATCCAGAAACTCCTTCAGACATTCCACGCGGCCGTGGCAGGAAAAGCCAAGGTGCCTGATGCGTCCGAGCCGCTTC
>JBJEUD010000035.1:0-24343 GCA_051883655.1 Candidatus Faecivicinus sp.
GCGCCTCCAGCACGTCGCGGCGGTATTCCGGCAGCTCGTCCAGAAACAGCACGCCGTTGTGTGCCTTGCTGATCTCGCCGGGCAGGGCGTTGACGCCGCCGCCCACCAGCGATGCGTGAGACGCGGTGTGATGGGGCGATCGGAACGGCCGCTCGGTGAGCAGTCCGCTGGGCGGCACGCATCCGGCGACGGAGTGAATCCGGGTGGACTCCAGCGCCTCGGCGAAGGTCATGTCCGGAAGAATGGAGGGCATGCAGCGCGCCATCAGCGTCTTGCCGGAGCCCGGAGGGCCGATCATCAGCACGTTGTGGCCGCCCGCCGCAGCGATTTCCAGCGCGCGCTTGGCACTGGACTGGCCCTTGACGTGCTTGAAGTCCTCCAGGGCCTCCCGGCGGCTCATCAGCGCGGCGTAAGGCACGGGCTTCGGGGGCGTGATGGGCAGCTCGCCGGTCAAATGGCGCACGGCGGCGTTCAGACTTTCCACCGGCAGCAGCTCGGCGCCCTCGATGCAGCGCACCTCGTTCAGATTCTGCGCCGGCAGGAGGATTCGGCGGACGCCGCGCTCAATGGAGGAGATCACCATCGGCAGCGCGCCGCGCACGGGGCGGACGGAGCCGTCCAGCGACAGCTCGCCGAAGATGCAGATGTCCGCGAGCGCTTCCGGCGCAATCACGCCGCAGCAGCACAGCATGCCCAGCGCGATGGGCAGATCAAAGGACGGCCCCTCCTTTTTCAGGTCTGCGGGCGCGAGGTTGACCGTCAGGCGCGCCGTGGGGAAGCCGTAGCCGCTGTTCTTTGCGGCGGCGCGCACGCGCTCGCGGGATTCCTTCACGGAGGCGTCCGGCAGTCCGACGATTTCGAACATGGGCATGCCGTTGGTCAGGTTGACTTCCACATTGACGGAAAACCCGTCAATGCCCGCCAGACCACAGCTCAAAACGCTCGCCAGCATCGGCTTCTCCCCCTGTCGCTTTGGTATTTTAGAAGTTGTACCAGTTGAACCAGCGCAGATAATTGGCGTACCAGCGGGCCGCGGGCAGACCGGATTCCAGCGGATAGAATGCGATGAACAGCAGCAGCGCAGCGGTCAGCAGCGTCACTGTTGTGATGCGGAACGCCGATTCCGACTTCGAGCGGAGCCATTTCAGCATCAGCACACTTGCGATGATGATGAACGGCACGCTGGCAAAGTAGTGATAAATGAAGGTGGAGCGGGGCACCAGCACCCAGGGCAGAAACTGGGACGCAAAGCCGATCACCGTCATGGTATAACCGCGGGGAGCGCGGCGCATCAGGCACATGCGAACGATCACAAAGATCAGCGCGGCCAGACCGAACCACCACACCGCCGGGTTGCCCATGCAGGAGATCGAGGAGATCACGCCGTCGGGCATATAGGGCGTGCCGGAGTAGTACCACATCGGCCACCAGATGATCGGCCACTGATACCACGGCGAGCGGAAGTAGTGGGTGTCGCCGCCGAGACCGGCGTGGTAGTTGAACATGCGCTTCTGAAGGTTGAGCACGCTCTGTATGCGCTGGAAGCTGAACATGTCCGCAAAGCAGGTCACGCCCTCGCTCTGAAGGTGCCAGTAGTAGGAGAAATAGTAGATCAGCGCCGGAATGGCGATGAAGAAGATCAGGCAGAAGGCGATGCTGCACACTGTGTTCATCCAGAAGCCCTCCGCGGTGGCGCTGCACAGCCCGGCGCTGGCCTCGTTTTCCGCCGCATGCGCCCGCGCGAAGCGGTATTCGCGCCAGCGGCGGTACAGCGACCAGAAGAACAGCACCGCAAGCCCGGCCGATGCATACAGGCCGATCCACTTGGTGGCCCAGGCGATGCCCATGGTGACGCCGCAGAGCCCCAGCGGAATCAGCGATTTGTTGAACTCCTTGACCGAGTGCCAGGGCATCTGGCAGAACCGGAACATGAACAGATACATCAGCATGATCCAGAATACCGCATAGGAATCGATGGTGGCGATGCGGGTCTGGGTGAAGTGCATGGCGTCCACGCTCAGCAGGAACATGGCGATGAAGGAGAGCTTTGTGCTCCTGGTCAGCTGCTTCACCAGCAGGTACATCAGCGGCAGCATCAGCACGCCGATCAGCGCGCCCATGAAGCGCCATCCGAAGGGCGTCATGCCGAAGAGCTGAATGCCCACCATCATCAGCACCTTGCCCAGCGGCGGGTGAGTCCATTCATAGGTGGACAGGCCGTGCAGATGCTCGTAGGCCGTGCGGGCATGGTAGATCTCGTCGAAGTAGGTGGAGTTGTAGTAGCTCGGATATTCGGGGATGGTGTCCTGCTCGTCGACCAGCAGCGCCGCGTCGCTGACAGCAAATTCGCCGAATTGCTCCACGGAGGCGATGGGCAGCGGCTGGCCGTCTTCATCCAGGAATCCCACCTCGCTGAGCTTGAGGCCCGGCGCGACGGAGGCAATGCGCACATAGCGCGCGGTCTGGAAGGGATAGCTCTCGCCCTCGTAGCCGGCAAACGCCACATAGGCGCTGCCGTCCTCCGTGGGCGTGGTGACGCCGGAGGCGATTGTCTCGCCGTCGCTCTGCATCGGGACATACCACAGCCACCGGAAGATCTCGCCCTGATTGTACTTGGCATAATAGGGCTCGGTCCAGTTTTCGCCGTCGTTGGAGAGCTCCACGGTGAAGTTGGTGGAACAGATGTTGCCGTAATAGGTCAGGCGGAAGCGCTCCGTCTGCCCCAGGTCGAACACAATCTGTTCTCCGGAGGCGCCGGAGGTCCAGGTGGTCTGCGGCGCGGACATCGTGCCGAGGTTGGTGAAAGCGGCGATGGAATAGGCGATCGTCACCGCGGCCATCAGCAGCGCGTCCGTGCGGTTCAGGCGCAGCCGGTAGTCGCGCCTGCTGAACAGATCCCGTGCGCCGGGCGACTCGGATTCCTCCGCGCAGCCGATCAGCGGATATTCATGGCCGAGCGCGCAGATGTCCAGCGACGTCCAGATCAGGAAGATCGCATTGAGCACATTGAGCGCGGAGAGGATGCAGTTCAGCCAGTCCTCGCTGGATTGAAGATGCCCGTAGTTGGCCGCGGTCATGCCTCCCTGCAGCACCAGCACCTCGTTCATGAACAGCGTGGCCGACAGCACCGCCATCGAGATGAGGATGCGCTTGTCGCGGGCATAGACATATCCCAGCGCCAGCAGCAGGAGGGCGGGGAAGGCGTAGCGCTCGTGAATCATGGGGCCGAAGGTGCAGATCAGCACGATCAGCACGCCGCCGATGAGCGGCAGATGACGGCGCTCCTTCGAAATTGCGCACAGAACGGCGCAGTAAATATAGCTCAGCGCAAAGCATGCCCATGCGAATGCAGTGACATAGGGGTGCGCTGCGGTTTCCGCCCAGTTGAGATCAAACAGGTAGTACAGATTCAGCGCGTTGATGGTCACGCGCTCATAGCCCTGCAGGGTCTCAGTGTATAATGCCGACAGCCAGCGAACCGGCGCGGACACTGCAGAGAGAATGCCGTCGGAGAGGTCGATGGTCTGCGCGCAGGAGATCAGCCCGACCAGATAGAGAATGCCCAGTGCCGCAGCCAGCCCGATCAGCGTGCGGACAGGATTTTTCCGCTCGCGGATGTGGAACACGATCAGCGCGAACAGTCCCAGCGGCGCAAACAGCAGCGATTGCGGCTTGATCAGCATCGCCAGCGCGAAGCAGACGAGCGAGGAGATGAAGTGCTCATCGGCGGCCTGCAGCGCACACAGCGCGATCAGCAGCGTGAAGATGGAGTCGATCTGCCCCCATGCGGCGGAATCGGTGAACACGGCAGGATTGAAGGCGAAGAACGCCGACAGCAGCAGCGCCGCGCGTCCGCCCAGACGGGGCTTCGCCCTGTGCCAGATCAGCCAGGCGGCGGCCAGATCGAACAGGATGGGCCACAGCTTCAGCACGATCAGCTGCGCGCCGGAGCGAAGGCTCAGCCCGAACAGCGATTGCAGCATGCCGATGGGCGCGAGCATCCACATGTACAGCGGCGGATAGTCGCACCACATGCCGGAATGATAGAACCTCGCCGGGCCTACGCTGGACATGTGCAGCGACCAGCTGGTGAAGCAGTTGATGTCGGTGTAGTATCCGGGAACCTTCACGGCCAGGATCAGGCGCAGAAGCAGCGCGGCGGCGAGCATGCCGATAAAGCAGCGGCCGTAGAACTGCGCGCTGCGCTCCGGGCTGCGGCGATGCTTTTTCGCCACCGCCAGGATGGCCAGCAGGTAGACGCAGGCCAGCAGCACGTACATCTCCGTGTTGCGCTCGGGCTCTGTCTCCGCGTCCTCTGCGGCGGAGAAGCTGCTCTCGGACTTCCGGGAGGCGGGGGTGAAGTCCCATACGATGGCGGATTCCGGCGCCGAATCGACCTCCGCCATCTCGAAGCTGTCAAACCAGGCGCGGCCGGTGTTTTCATTGCTGTATCCGCCGACGCGGGCGTACACCGTCAGCTCCGTCTGATCCGCGCCGGTGCGGCCGTACAGCTCCAGCGGCGTCCATTCGCCGTCGGTATCCAGAAGCGCATCGGAATAACAGAAGGTGTCCTTGATGGAGATCGTCGCTCCAATGCCGGTTTCGCCGCCTCCGCTGGCCTTGCACATGCAGGCGATGCGGTAGAGCGTGTCGGGCTCGACGGAGACGGTCTGGGCAAAGCGGGCGTCGTTCAGGCCGACGTTGCTGACGGAGATGCAGCTGCCCTCATAGCCATCCTCCTCGACGGTCAGTACGCTCACGCCCTCGTCCGTAAACCACATCTCCCGGCTCCAGCCGACGGGATTGGCCCCGCTGACTTCGGAAAAATCCCCGTTCGTCAGCAGATTTTCCGCTGCCAGCGCGGCCAGGGAGGATGAAAGCATCAAAAGCGCGAAGAACAAACAGAAAAACTTACGCATGAAAGCTCTCCTTGATTTTTTGTACAACCATATCATTTCCATGCCGTGAACGGAAATTCCTCCATTATTAAGCGGCGAAACAAGGACTTTTTTTCAAATAAAGAAAACTGATCCGAACAAAGAAAACTGACCCGGCCGAAGGCGATTCGGCCAGATCAGTATTCCGGCATATCCGTGGCGTCAAAGGCGCCGCGAAGATGGTGCACGCCGGTGGGCAGAACTTCGACGATGTCAAAGCGCATCGGCACGTCGTCCAGGCCGTGCTCGGCCAGATAGAGCATGGCTGTGCGGAGAATGTGCAGCTGCTTGGCGCGATCCACCGCCTCGGCCGGCCGGCCGAAGCGCAGCGACGAGCGCTTTTTCACCTCGACGAATGCAATGGTGCGGCCCTCACGGGCGATGATGTCGATCTCGCCGGTGGAGCGGCGATAGTTGCGCGCCAGAATGGTCAGCCCCGCACGCATCAGCGCCTCGCAGGCAGCGCTTTCGCCCGTCGCGCCGGAAACCCGCTTATTCATGCGCACCCTCCACAAACTTCTTAATGAAGGTCATGCGGTGCTCGGGGCAGGGGCCGTACTTCTTCAGCGCCGCGATGTGCTCGGCGGTGCCGTAGCCCTTGTTCCGCGCGAAACCGTACATGGGATACTTCGCGTCCAGCTCGATCATGTAGCGGTCCCGGGCCACCTTGGCCACGATGGACGCCGCGCCGATCATGTAGCTCAGCGCGTCGCCGTGGATGATGGGATGGATTTCGCCGGGCAGGTCGAGCCCGTCCAGCGCGTCCACCAGAAACACGCCGCGAAAGCCCGCCGCACAGGTCTCCATCGCGCGGCGCGTGGCGTTGAGGATGTTGATTTCGTCGATCACCTGCGGCGGCAGAAAGCAGGTCTCGGCGTAGTCTGCCGCGTCCAGAAGCGGCAGATAGAGGCTTTCGCGCTTCTTCTCGGACAGCTTCTTGGAGTCGTCCACGCCCAATACCAGCCGGTCCCGGGGGATGGACACGCAAGCCGTGACCACCGGCCCCGCCAGCGGTCCCCGGCCCACCTCGTCGATTCCCGCGATCGACAGCCCGCGCTCCCACAGCGGAACCTCGATCTGCGTCAGGCGCAGCAGCTTCTCCTCGGGCTTTTCGCGGGTGCGCTTCGGCTTTTCGGTCTGCATGGAAATCTCTCCCGTCAATCTGTTCAAAGGTCTGCAGCGGAGTTTGGCTTTGCGCTGTGCCGATGTCTGCGGCAGCGCAAAGGAAGGGGAGGCCGCGCGTCAGCGGTTGGACGATGGATCAGCCCGCTGAAGGGTGATCTTGCCGACCTTGCCGGCGCGGAACTCGTCGAGGATCAGCGCGGAGGCGCGGTCGATATCGTAGCGCGCGCCGGACAGCAGCCAGCCGCGTCCGCGGCAGGCGGCTTCCATCAATTCGTCGGGGGCGGTGCTCTCCACATCGGTCAGCTTGAAGCGCGCCGAGGTCGCGGCGGGATTGATGGCGTACAGCAGACTCAGCAGGCCGCTGGCCAGCTCCTCTGTGTCCATGATCTGATCGCGGATCGAGCCCAGATAGGCCAACAGCTTGGCAGAATCCTGATCGTCCAGGCGCGGGGGGAGCATGCCGGGGGTGTCCAGAATCTCCAGATAGGGCCCCAGCTTGACCCACTGGTTCGAGCGCGTGACGCCGGGCCGGTCGGCTGCCTTGACGATGCTGCCGCCGTACAGGCGGTTGATGAACGTCGACTTGCCCACGTTGGGGATGCCGATGACCATCGTGCGGACGCTCTTCTTCACGCCGCGGGCGGCATAGCGATCCCGCGCAGGCTTCGTGGCCTGATCGATGTGGCCGAGGATATCCCGGACCTTGCCGCCGTTGGAATTGAAGCGCATGGCGGTCAGACCCTGGCGGCGGAAGTGCTCCAGCCACCGGGCGGTATCGTTGTCGTCGGCCAGGTCGGCCTTGTTCAGAATCAGGATGCGGGCCTTGTCCCGGGTCAGTCGCTCCAGATCGGGGTTGCGGGTGGCCAGCGGTGCGCGGGCGTCGCACAGCTCAATCACCGCGTCCACGGCGCGCAGCTGATCCTGCAAAAGCCGCCGGGATCGGGCCATGTGCCCGGGATACCAGTTGATCTGCGGCATGGCGGTCTCTCCTTTCGGGATGATGAAAACGGGATGATGATGAAAAATGGGCTGTCGCATGATGCGATAGCCCATTTCCGGTCGGAAATTATGCTTCCTTGACCTTCGCTGCCTTGCCGCTGCGCTCACGCAGATAGTACAGCTTCGCGCGGCGAACCTTACCGCGACGGACAACGGTGATGCTGTCCACACGGGGGCTGTGCAGCGGGAACGTGCGCTCCACGCCGATGCCGTAGGAAGTGCGGCGAACGGTGAACGTCTCGCGGACAGAGCCGTTGCGGCGGGCGATGACCACGCCTTCAAAGGCCTGCAGACGCTCGCGGGAACCTTCGACAACCTTCACCTGAACGCGCACGGTGTCGCCGACGCTGAACTGGGGGATGTTGTCCTTGAGCTGGGCGCTCTCGATGGAACGGATGATCTCATTCATTGGGATAGTTCTCCTTCCTCACATGGACGTTCATAACCAACCTGTGGCAGAGGACCGCCCGAATTCAACTCAATTATTATAACACGCGGCCTGGCCCGGCTTCAAGACTTTTTTGTTAAACCTTCCGAAGTTTTTCCGGATTTTCCAACGTCCAAAGGGCGTCGGAGGCTTTGAACGGGCGGTCTGCAGCGCGCTTGCAGCGGTCATCCGGGAATGCCGGGGCGCATCCGGCGGTCTGGCGATCGCAGAGCAGCCGCTCCGCTTCAGTTCGGTTAAAGTACATCCGCTTCGTCAAACGGATCGCCGCATTCGGGGCAGAATTTCGGCGGATGGGCCGGATCGGCGGGCTTCCAGCCGCACTTGTCACACTGGTAGAGCGGTGCGCCCGCGGGCTTTTTGGCACCGCATTCCGCGCAGAACTTGCCCTTGTTCACCGCGCCGCAGGAGCAGGTCCAGCCCTCGTCGGCGGGCTTCTTCGCGCCGCACTCGGGGCAGAACTTGCCGGTGACCGTCGCGCCGCAGGCGCATTTCCAGGCGCTGCCCGTCGGTTCGGGCTTCTTTGCGCCGCATTCGGGGCAGAATTTTCCGGTGGCCGTCGCGCCGCAGGAGCACTTCCATCCTTCCGCCGCCGGCTGCGGCGCGGGTGCGCTCTGCTGCTGCGCGCCCATCTGGAACAGCTGCGCCGCGTTCATGCCGCCGCTCTGGGCCATGTTCATGCCCATGAAGCCGGTGAACGCTCCGCCCGCATTCTTCGCCGCATCCTGCATGGCCTGGGCCTGCGCGCCCACCAGGTGTGCCGCGGCCATGTTGGTGTTGCGGAAGACGGCATTGCGCTGCAGCTCCTTGATCATGGCCTCATCCTCTTCGGAGGCCTTGACGGAGTTCACGCCGAAGGAAACGATCTCCACGCCGCGCAGGTTGGCCCACTTCTCCGAGAGCACCTCGTTGAGCGCATCCGCGATTTCCAGCGTGTGTCCGGGCAGGGCGCTGTATCGAATCCCCATCTCCGAAATCCTCGCGAAGGCGGGCTGGAGCGCCGTCAGCAGCTCGCTCTTGAGCTGGCTGTCAATCTGATCGCGGGTGTAGTCGCCCTCCACGTTGCCGCAGACGTTGGTATAAAACAGCATGGGATTGGTGATGCGATAGCTGTATTCGCCGAAGCAGCGGATGGAGATGTCCACATCCAGCCCGATGTTCGCGTCCACCACGCGGAAGGGCACGGGGCTGGGGGTGCCGTACTTGTTGCCCACGATCTCCTTGGTGTTGAAGAAGTACACCCGCTGATCCCGGCCCGCCTGGCCGCCGAAGGAGAGGCGGCTGAAGGTTTCCTTCAGGAGCGCCATGGCCTTCTCGCCGTCAAAAGCGCCGTAGAACAGGCTGGGTTCGCCGCCCAGATCGAACACATACTCGCCGGGCTCGGCGCAGAAGTCCACGATCTTTCCCTGATCCACGATCATCATGCACTGGCCGTCGGCCACGGCGATGACGGAGCCGTCGGAGATGACGTTGTCATCCTCAAAGCGGCTGCCGCCGAAGCGCCCCTTGGTCTTTTTCACCGCCTTTGCCGCAAGCACGTTGTCCGGCAGGGCGTCCACATAAAAATACTCTTTCCATTGGCTGGCCAGCGTTCCGCCGACAGCATTCAGGCCCGCTGCAATCAGTCCCATAGGTCATATCCTCCTGCACTTTAGTCTTTCTTGGTCTCGATCTTCCGGCGCTGCGTCGTCTCATAGAGGAAGTGGTCGGAGCGAATCTGCAGATTGAAGGAGCCCTCCCGCACATAGTTCTCCGCAGCGCTCTGCTGCGCCGCCTGCTTGAGCTGCCCTCTCAGGCAGCCGACGACGACCAGCGCGACGATTGCCGCCAGAATGGCCGCCAGCAGAAGTGTGCCGCTGGCCAGTTGATCCGCCAACCCCAGCGCCAGCGCGCTCAGCCCCAGGACGCCCGCGAACACGCCGCCGCCCCACGCAAAGGACTTCTTCCTGTCCGCGGGGACGTCGCAGGTCAGCTTGCCGGTCTGTCCATTGATGGCAAAGGTGTAGGTCTTGCCTTCCTTTTCCGTTGTGATGAGCCACACGGGCATTAGCACCGGCGTGACCTTTCCGCCATGTGCAGAGATGCTCTTGCTGCGCTCCGTCACGCTGGAATAGCCGCTCACCGTGCCGCGCAGGGCGTCGGAGAGGCTGTTCTCCACGCGCTCCGCCGCGCGCCCCTCGCAGGCCTTGGCGTCCACATCCGCATGATCGGCCAAAGCGCCGGCGAGCACGGCGGGCTTGAACGGCACGGCGGCGCTCAGGTCGTAGGGCTCAAGCGACTCCGTGATCCGGTTGTCCAGCTTCTCGCTGCCGTCCACGGGGATGTTCTCAAAGCACATGCTTCCCTCGCGGCGCGCGATGTAGTGCTTGATGCGGGTGATCTCCCATTCGCCCTTGCGCTCCGTCTGCCGCTTTTCGGCGTCATAGGCGACGCTGCCGTGCGCATCGCAGTCGAACAGCCAGTACGGCACGTAGAGCTTGCGCATTTCCGCAATGCGGTTGCGCGAGTGCAGGAAGATGTTCGGCAGCAGGCGCTTGCCCTTGAAATAGCCGTCAAACGCCTGCTGGGCCTGCTCCCTGGTCACGGTGAAGGGGATGACCAACTCCGGCTTGACGCCGCCCTCGATGCGGTCCGGGAGGATCGTCGGGCTGCCGCAATAGGGGCACTCCGTCGCCGTGGTGGTACCTTCGGTCATCAGCTCCGCGCCGCAGCTCTTGCAGACATAGGCCTGCATCGCCTCCGCGTCGCCCGGCTGGAAGGTATCCGTCGGCAGCGCAAACTGCACGCCGTCATTCTCCTGGCCGGGATTCATGGCTTCAATGGCCTCCATGTCGTAGCCATTGCCGCAGGAGGTGCATTCCAGGCGATTGCCCGCGCTGCTGTATGCAAGCGGCGCGCCGCAGCAGGGGCATTTGTATGCGATTGTATTCATCATCCATCCCTCTTTCTGTGCCGGCTGACGCACTTTACGCCTCAGGCGCAAAGTGCATCAGCATGGAGTCGAAGTAATTCATGTCGAAGCCTTCCTCGGTCCACACCGCTTCCAGCGTGTTTCCGTAATAATCCACAAGGAAAGCTGCTGCTTCGCCGGCGTCGGTCTGCACAACGCCCTGTGTCCAGACGAGGCCGGAAATACTGGTACCCACCATGATGAAATCCATGGTGCCATCGGCGTGGAACGTCATGGAATACTCGCCGCCCAGCATGGCCGCGTCCATCGCGTAGCCGTTTATGTCTGCGCTGGTGCAGATGAATTTCCGTTCCAGCCGATCCTCCGCAGAGCCGTCCGCAGCGGTGACCGGCGCGGACGGGGACTCCGTCGCCGAAACAGGCGGTTCATCTGCAAATTCCGGCGTCCAGACGGCGTTCGGATCCTGGCTGAAGATGATGCAGCCGCCCAGCGCGTTGCCGTCGCCGACGGTGCTGCCGTACTGGAGGAAGCCGTCTTCCAGCAGCGTCAGCGGCATATCCGGCGCATCGCCGCCCTCGCCGAAGAACACCGCGCCGCTCTCCGCATCCTGATACCAGACGTGCGCTTCCGGCTCCGGGAAGGTCAGGCTGCCCGTGCCGTCCGCGTTCAGTTCCAGCACAATGTCCAGATTGAACGCGCTGCGGGGATCGCCGGTCATGCCGCCGGTGACGAGATAGCAGGCATGCCAGGTGCCGATGTAAGCGGCCATGCCGTCCGATGCGGGCTCGGTCACTTCGGGCTCGGGCGTGGCGACTGTTTCCGCTCCGGAAGCCGCCGTGCCGCGGGTGAAGTACAGCTTTGCGCCGTCCTCCTCCAGGCAGAGGGCGCCGTCGGGCTGAATGCTTCCCCGCATGGTGTCGATGATGGCCACGCCATCCTCGACCTTCCAGGAGGTCGAATCCGTCTCCTCGCCGTCAAACAGCGCGGCGATGCCGTCCTCGCTGAGGGTCAGGGTCATGACCATGCCGAAATCGTCGAAGCTGAAAAGACTGCCGTCCATCTCCATGGACACGCCGTTCCACTCGCCGAAGAAGGGCTCGCCCTCCGCGCCGACGGGCCGGGCGGGTTCGGGCGTGGGCGCAGGGGTCGGCTCGGGCATGGGATCGCACTTCACCGCCGCCAGCAGCGCGTCCACGTTGGGCAGCTGTGCCGGATCGGTGATGCAGTCCGCGTAGGTGCAGTATTCGACGCCGTACTCGTCCTGGAACGCGGTTTCGCTGACATTTTCCACATAAGCGCCCAGATAGACCGTTTCAAGGCTCAGGCAGTCGGAGAACACATTGTCGCCCAGACTGCGCACGCCGTTGACGAAGACTATCTCGCGCAGATTGGTGCAGCCCTTGAACGTGCCGTCCGCCAGGTTCTCAATGGGCGCGTAGCAGATCACCGTCTCCAGCGCATCGCAGTTGCTGAAGGCATAGGCGGGAATCTCCGTGTAGTTCTCCGGGATCACCACGGAAACTACCGGCAGCTCCACCTCGTAGTTGTCGCCGTAAGCGGCGCGGTTCATCATGCCGCCGCCGATCATCGTCAGCTGTACGCCGTCGATCTCCCGGGGCAGGATCAGGTTGAGCTCGTAGCCCTGGTAGGCGTCCAGGCGGCTGTACTCCTCGTCGTACCAGAAATCGTCGCCCGGCAGGGGCTCATAGGGCATCTCCGCAAATCGGCTCTGCGGCTCTCCCTCGCGGGGAACGGGATCGTACCAGGGACGGCCGACCAGCGCGGACAGCTGCCGCACTTGTTCAACGGTGGCGTCGGCGGAGATGTAGACTTCATTGATATTTGCCAGCACGTCGGCCATGTCCTCCGGCAGGATGGCCGGGTCGCAGCACACGGTGAGCTTCTCCAGCCCCGTGCAGCCCTCCAGAGCGCCGGCGCCGATGCTGGTCAGGGAGGCAGGCAGGGTCAGCTCCGTGATGCCCGTGCAGCCCCTGAACGCGCCGGAACCGATGCTGGTCAGGGAGGAGGGCAGAGTCAGTTCAGTGATGTTTGTGCAGCTGCGGAAGGCCTCGTCGCCGATTTCGGTGATGGAGCCGAACAACTCCACGTATTCCACGCTGCTGTCGGCGAAGGCCTCCGCGCCAATGGTGGTGAACCAGCCGCAGTGGTGGGGATAGAAGGAGCGGATCGTCTGATTGCCCTTGAACAGGCCGTCGCCCAGCGCGGTGACGTTGATGTCATCATAGGCCGTCCATACGGTCAGATCGGCCTGGCTGCCGTTGTAGACTGTCCACACGCCGTCTTCGATGGTGGTGATTTCCGTCTCGTTCACCGGATATTCCGCCACGCCGGCGCTGTCGGGGTTGTTGATCCACACGGTGCAGTCGGGGCACTGATCCTTCAGCAGCTCCGCGTAGGCGTCGCGATTTTCAAAGGAGCTGTCCCAGGGCAGATCCAGGTCGGCCACATTCGTTTCGACAAACGCGTCCGGCGCGATGTCGATGGGCGCGTAGAGGTCGAAGACCAGGTAGTTCAGCGCGGTGCCCGCAAAGGCGCGGGAGCCGATGGACTCCACATTGCCGCCCAGATACAGCTCCTGGCACCAGGAGCCCTCAAAGGCACTTTCGCCGATGGTCTTCACCGTTTCGGGGAGGGAGAGGATGGCCGCCTTGTCGTACTGGAACGCCCGCGCGCCGATCTCCTCCAGACCCTCGCTCCAGTCAATCCGGTCGATCTGCGCGTTGAAGAACGCGTCGTCGCCGATGGTCTTCAGCGTGGCGGGGAACTTCACATAGGCGAGACTGCTGGCATACGCAAACGCGCCCGCGTCGATGTGCTCCAGGCCCTCGGGGAATACGATGCCATAGATGGAATAGTCGCTTCTGAAGGCGTTTTCGGCAACGGACTTCACCGGAACGCCGCCGATGGTCTCCGGGATTTCCACATAGGCGTGGTACTCGCGATAGCCGGTGATCGCGCCGGTGGCCGCATCGAACGTGAACCAGTCCTCGCTGTTTTCCTCTTCGGGGATGACGGCGCTCTTGCCGCTGGGCTGGAGGCGGTCCGCCGCGCCGTTGGCGTCCTTCAGCGCGGCCGCGTAGGCGTCCAGCTGATCGTCGGGCACGTAGATCACATAGTCCTCCGGCATCATGAAGAAGCACCATTCCGGGCCGATGAACATCGGGCAGGCGCCCTCAAAGCGGATCTCCTTCAGATTTGCGCAGTTGGAGAAGGCGCCGTCCACGATGCGCACGCTGGCCGGAACGGTCACGCTGGTCAGCGCGTTGCAGCTGGAAAAACTGTCGCCGATGTACTCCAGGCCGTCGTTCAGCGTCACGCTGGTCAGGCCGTCCATCTGGGAGATGGCTCCATCCTTGATCGCGCGCAGCGAATCGGGCATCGTCAGGGAAGTGACCTCGCTTTGCCCGTAGAAGGAGCCGGAGATGGCGTTGACTGAATAGCCGTCCACCTCGGAGGGCACCGTCACATCGCCGCTCAGATTGCCGTCCAGCTTCAGATACATGTTGCCGTTGTCGTACGACCACTTCGGCTCCTCCGCCAGCGCGGATGCGCAGGCCAGCAGAAGCAGCGCCAGAAGCAGCCCGATGATTCTCTTTTTCAAAACGCATTCCTCCTTTTAATCGCAGGCATATTCATCAATTCCGTATTGATCCATCAGACCGAAGAAAAAATCGCGGATCGCCGACTTCGCCTTGAAATAACCCTCCGGGAAGGCGTTGCTGCCCCAGGCAGTCACGCCCGATCCGTCGGCATAGGCGATGTTCAGACGAAAGCTCTCGCCGTCCAGCATGTTGGGATTGTCCTCGAAAAAGCCATCCCAGGCCGACAGATCGCCCAGAATCTCTGCCAGCGCCGTCACCTCTTCCCCGGTCATGGAGAGAATGATGCGCCTGTTTCCGGTGAGCAGGCTGATGTCGGCCAGATATCCTCTGCCCGTCCTGCGGATTTCATAGCTGCAGATTGCATCCGCGGATTCGCCGCTGCATGAGAAGCAAAAGGATTCGATCGCCCCAATATCTGCAGCCTCTCCGCCCAGCGCGGTGGGGCAGCACATCAGCAGTGCCAGGGTCAAGGCGGCGGCAATCAGGGACTTCATTTTCATCGTTTCCATCCTCTCATTCCGCGCCGTATTCATAACTGAGCTCCGCCTGGTCCTGCGCGCATGTGACGATGTCCGCCAGCTGATCCCCAATGGGCGCAGTTTCCGCCAGCGCAAGGTTCATCGAAAGCATCAGGCAGAGAACAAGCAGTGATGCGATCCATTTATTCATGATCATTCTTCTCTCAGTGCAGGGTTATTTCTGCAGGGCCTGAACAATGGCGCACAGATCCACACACTGGCTGCGCAGAGCCGGTTCCAGGGCCGATTCGACGTCTGCATCCCCCTGCATCGTCAATGTCACGCGCTGCTGGTTGATCCAGACGAAGAAGGTGGCCTTGGAGGACGCGATCAATGCCCGCGTTTCTTCGTCCGATGCGTCCATCCATTCGTCGTACAGCGCGCTGATCGCATCCTCCCACTGCTGGCAGATGGGCGTTTCCGGCTGAATGCCCGTCTGATTCGCCAGATCCGCGCTCTGCGCGATCGCTGCATGCCGGCCGCAATACTCGATGTGCTCGTCGCCGTCCGTTTCCATGTAGCGAATGCAGCAGACGGGAGCATCCCCCTCGGAAACCCCAGCGGGCAGGTCACCCTCAATATCGGGGCTCAGCGGCTGCGGCTCCAGCTGATCGTCGGGCAATGGTTCGCCCTCGATGAGCGTGCCGTCGGGGTTGAACAGGCTGTACCAGCAGTCGTACATCGCCATGCGGTCCTCCTCCGTCACCACGCCGGTGACGGGCAGGTTCCAGGTCTCCTGAAACCACTTGACCGCCGCTTCGGTGTTCCTGCCGAACGCGCCGTCCGGCTCCTCGAACAGAAAACCCGTTTCAAACAGCAGCTGCTGGATCTCATACACTTCCTCGCCCGAGTCGCCGCGCCGGGCCTCCGCCAGGGCGCCGACGGGCAGCAGCAGACAGATCAGCAAAATGCAAAGTATCCTTCTCATTCAGACACGTCCTTCCCACCATATGCAAGTGTTTCTATGAAAACGCTGCCAGCTTCCAGCTCTCCATTGCCGGGAAGCCGGCAGCAGTAAATTGCTCCGCCTCTGCGACATTCAAAATGTCAAACGGTTTATTCCTGAACAGCCTCCGGGGTCATGTAGAACACCATGGGCTCGTCCAGGAAGGACGTGGCGACGCTCATCGATCCGTCTTCGAGAAGCTGAATGGTGAAGGCCATATCGTCGATATACTCGCTTTCGGAAGGAACGGTGGCCGTCAGCGCGCCGTCGGCGAACGTGCACTCGACCGTAACCTCTTCGGAGCTCAGAAGGTCGGGGATCGCGAGTGTCACAGCGCTGCCTTCGATCTTGACGCCCGCATTGATGTCCATCATCTCCGGGGGAGCCTGAATGCCCATGGCGTCGATCAGCGTGCAAGTCCATGCCCCCGCAAATTCCTCAATGGCCGCATCCGCGCGGACGGGAGCGGCTTCAAAGGCCACGGGCATTTCGCGCGTGAACAGGAACTCAATGCCGTCCTGCTCCGTACAGAAGCTGACGGCTTCGGGGTCGTAGGTCAGCGCCATCTCGGTATCAGAGCCCTTGTCCATGACCAGGGCGGCGCCGTCAAACTCCCAGGTGCCCTCGCTGGGCTCCTCACCCTCCATGTCCATCTGCAGGACGTAGCTGCCGTCTTCGTTCAGGGACATCGTCATCGAAATGCCAAAGAGACTGGCATACCACTCGCCGGTGATGTCGGCGGCTTCGGCCAGTGCGCCGGCACAGAGCGCGGAAAGGATCAGGATCAAAGCGGTCATTGCGGACAGAATCTTCTTCATCTTTTTTACCTCCAAGCCAAGTCTTTCGCAGAGTCAACAGAGCATTTTACACGGCTTTTCAATTCACAGGGTTTCTACCGCCGCCGTCAGATAGCCCGGCGTGACGGACGTGTAGAAAAACGCGTCGATTTTGTGATCCTGGCGGGCGATTTTGACCCGGCGCGCCAGCTCCTCGTCGCTGTTTTCATCGCACAGAAGCGCAAACCGGCATCCGGGGATTTTCCGGCGCACGTCGTCGATCAGCCTGAGACGGCTCTCCAACGTATATCCCTCCCAATGGCTCACCTCCATCAGCAGAACCTCCGCCTGCATGGCACAGCACAGGGACAGCGTATCATTTGTCTTTCCGGGCAGAATCTGCTCGATGCGGAACTCCCCGGTATCGGAAAACGCTCTGGCGATCGCTTCCGACAGAAGTGTATTTTGCATACTGATGACGATATTTTTCATCTGGCTTCCCCCTTTTACACTTTCAGTTTACGAAAAACGGGTGCGCCGCGCATCAACCATTTGGCTATTTTTCATCCGAAAACCAAAATAAAAAAGAACCGCTTTCACAGCGGCTCTCATAAGCGATCAGGTTTTTCGGTCCAGTATGACCAGACCGCTTTCGCGGGCGCGAACGGCCAGCTCCGTGCGGTTGCGAAAGCCCGTTTTGCCGAGCATATTCAGGATGTGCGTTTTCACGGTGGCTACGGACATGTGCAGGCGCTCGGCAATTTCCTGGTTGGTATCTCCGCCCGTCATTTCCCGCAGGACCTCCAGCTCCCTGTCGGTAAAGTCGTAGCTGCTGGCCAATCCCAGCCGCAGCTCCGGGGGCGCGTCGGGATAGATGGATTCGCCGTTCATGGTGCGCTCCATGATCTCCATCAGGCTTTCGCGCTGCTCCTCCTTGTACCAGAAGCTCTCCACGCCAATGGCCCGGGCGCGGCTCAGATAGGAGCACTCGGGCATGGAGGTGACGATCACAATCTTGATTTCCGGGAAAGCATGCTTGATGCGCTCCGCCGCGTCCAGTCCGCTTTCCCCATTGCGCGTAATCACATCCATCAGGATCAGGTCCACGGGGTATCTGAGGCAGTAGATGTCTGCCATTGCGGCATTGTCGATGGAAATTGCCAGCTCAAAGCGCTCGGAGGACTGAACGCGCAGTTCAAACAGCTGCCGGGGCATGGTCTGATCCTCTACAATCATCACCTTGTACTTCATCGAAAGAGCCTCTCCGTTTCTTCAGGCAATACCAGCGTCAGCAGAAAGCGGGGCGCGTGATCGACCCTCATCGCGCCGCCGGCAGCCTCCACCTGAGCGCGCAGCGAGGACAATCCGCCGCCCTCCACAATGGGGCCGGCGGGAACTGCGCCGTCGTTCCGGCAGCAAATGTGCCATCCGTCCGCTTCCTGGGTTCCCATGATCTCAAGATGCGTGCCGTCTGCATGCCGCACCAGATTGGTCAGGCACTCGTGCACGGCGGTCTCCGCGAGATGCGCGGCTTCCGTTCCCTCGGCGGGAAAGACGCCGCGCCTGTCGATGGTTACGCCGATCGCCTGCGCCGCGCTCAAGAGCTGATCGAAGGAACCGGCGGGCGCTTCATCGACGCTCTCGCCCAGCAGAAGCCGGATGTTCTGCCGCCAGGAAGCGCAGATCGCATCCGCGTCCTCCCGTTCGTCGGAGAGAAACTGTCGGGTTTGCAGCAGCGCGTGTCCCAGCTCGTCGTGAATGCGCACCTTGGCGCGCAGCGTTTCCTTTTCACGGGTAACGGACTGCACGTTCTGACTGTATTCGCGCAGGCGCCGGTTCATGGCGTCCAGACGCCGGTTGTCCGCCTCCAGCTCCCGGTTCAGCCGCACGCTCTCCGTCACATCCGTGCCGATGATTTGATAGACCGTCTGGCCGTCGAGCTCCATCGCCGTGCGCTCGAAGCTCCATGTCTGCCCGTTCTCCAGCGACACGACCGGCTGCTCCGCCAGCGCATCCCAAAACGAGTTGGCGTTGAGCAGCGCCTCTCCCGTGATCCGATGGCTCAGCTCGTCCATCTTCAGATTTCTCAGACACGGCTGGCCGTTTTCCCGCGCGAAGCAGAGCGCGGAGGGCAGGTGGTCGCAGCTCGTCTTGATGGAAACCTGCGAGAGATGCCGCCGGATCCAGAGAATCTGCCCGAGCAGCTCCCCGGCGCTCACCGCCATCAGCAGCGCGGCGATGCCCGTCCATGGCTGCGGCGAGAGCCTCTCGCATGCCGGCAGATGCGAAAGCAGCACGGAAAGCGGAATCGCGTTTGCCAGCAGCATTGCCAGATGCAGGAAGTGCGCCTTGCGCAGCCTGTGCACTCCGGCGCTGATGCAGCTGTACAGACAGGCGCAGGCGCTGAGCATCATGGACGTGCAGAGCAGACCCGCGTGCAATGCATTCATGGCAGCGCACCTCCTTCGGCAAAGTCGAGGGTCAGGCAAAGCTCGCCGTCGCTTTGATCCGTCGTCAATTCTCCGGCCCCGGCATACCGCTCCATATCCGGCAGGCCCGCCGCATCCTCCATCATCAACCGGATGGAAAAAACCTTGCCGCACTCCACCCGGACCATCAATGCGCTCAATGAAGGCAGGGCGGCTTCCAGACAATCCTCGAAAAAATCATACGCCGTTTGCAGAGCCGCGCCGCTGACGCTGCCCTTTCCCTCCTGATGGAACGCGCAGACGACGCCGTACGCCGACAGATAGATCAGCGACTCGCGGATGCAGTAAGCCAGCTCCTCCGCGGATACGGGGGCGTCCTTTTCGCAGATCAGGACCAGGTTTCCCCGGCGCTTGACATACGCACCCAAAATGCAGACGAGCTGCAGGGAGTGCCTCTGTCCGCTCGCGAGCATCTCGTCCATGCGGTTGAGCTGAGGTCGGAGAATCCTAGAAATATGATCGAAAAGCCGGTTCTTCTCTTCGATCTGCGCCTGCTGACGCTTCAGCTCGGTTTCCGCACGGATCAGCTCGTTCTCCTCCGCCAGCCGCGCATGAATCTCCTCCAGCTGCTCCTTCATCCGGTTCACCTGTGTCAGATCCTCGACCCAATACACGTGTCCGTCGTGAACCGGCGCGCTTTGCAGGCGCGTGTCCGGGTTCAGAAGGATGGCGCCCCGATCCGCCGCCTGCATCTGTTCCAGCGTGAGCTGCGGCGCAGACTTGGCGCGATAGAGAACCTGGCCGCGGCGATCTGCGATCTGTGCTGCGATGGCCGCTTCCGAGAAGAAGCGAAGATAGCGATTGTTCGTCGGCAGCAGTCCCACCTGAAGACAGCTCTCCCACAGCGCAATGAACGTCAGGCAGATGCACTCCGGCATCTTATGGAAGGTATAGAGATTCATAAAACTCAACAGGGAAAGCGCTATCCCGGCGATAAACACGCAGAGCGGAATCCATGCGCAGCTCCTGCTTTCCGAAATGCGGCATTTGCGGTAGATGATGCCCATGGCGGCCAGCAGGAAGCAAACCGTCCACGCCATGGCGAGGCAGTACAGCGGGCCGTGGCTGTAATCCGATCCCCAATTGGCCCAATCCGGGGCGAAGCCGAAGGCGAGCTGATGCAGATCGTTGGTCAGTATGCCGCCGATCAGCAAGGCGGCGGGAATCAGCAGCAAATACCATTTCGCACACAGCGCGGCGTCCTCTCTCTGCCCAACCTGCAGTGCGGCGAAGAAGCTGAACAGCGGCGCGAGTATCTGCGGCACATAATACAGATACCAAAGGTACCGCGTGACCGCATTCAGCTCAAAGAATCGATATTTCACGGCGCGCAACAGGAGCCACAATACCACCATTGCGCAGCCGAGCATCAGCTGCCGGCGCAGCCCCCGATGAAGAATGCGGCGCGAGATCGAGATTCCCCAGGCAAAGGCCAGTCCGAGATAGAGAAAATTGGTCATCAGAAAGCAGAGGGCGGACGGCAGAGGGGGAAGTACAGGATCCACTTGGCGAAAAACGCCTGCCAGGATGAACAGCCCTGCCGCGATGCCGAGATTGCGCAGAGATTCATGTTTTGCAGCGGGCATTTGTTCCTCCTCCATTTCATATAAATGCATCAATCCCTTATGGCTTTACTATATCACAGAAACGGCGAAAAATCCAGCCGCCATCGGGCGTGTGATTCGCACGAGAAAGCGCGGAGCGCCTGGCTCGGGCGCTTCTTTCGGGCGCGGAAAGGGCGCCATGTCCGCGATTTCAAGGAATGCGCGCCTGGGGCTCCTGCACGCCGGTCATGCCGGAAATCCGCTTCAGGAAGAACTCAGCGAGCGACTCGGGCGGGGTTTCCGACTCCTGGGTCAGCCAGACCAGCGCTGTGTTGAACAGCGCGCCGATGTACATGTACAGCGCATACTTGCCGATCGACGCGGCCGGCATGGAGCCCTCCAGCGCCTCGTGAAAGCGGTTCAGCTCCTCCAGCAGCACCGAGGCGAAGCCCGACTGATACAGGTTCAGGACGTACTCCCGGTTTTTTTGAAAACACCGAAAGCTCAGCAGTACATTTTCATAGGTGTAAAACGTGCCCTGATCCAGGCGGATTTTCTCGCCGAACTGATCGAGGATGTCCCGGATCAGCGTGACGAGCACATCCTCCTTGGCGCGGTAGTTGCGGTAGAACGAGGCCCGCGCCACGCCCGCCCGCTCGATCAGCTCGGTGATCCGGATATCGGACAGATTCTTTTCCCGCATCAAGGAAAACAGCGCGTCGGTGATGCATTGCTTCACGCGCTGGTTGGCCGCCTTTCGCTTGTCCAAGGTGCTCCCTCCTGGATTTGTGAGTCAGGAATGCGCAAAGTGTCTCACATGCGGCCGTTGATGGCGCATGATCAATGTGATACAATTGTATCAAGTATAGCATATTTGCAGGAAGTGTCAAGGGAGGTCTGGAGAATATGAATCAGTACGTTCTCAGCTGCTGCTCGACGGTGGACCTGACGCCGGAGCGCATGCAGGAGCGGGATTTGCGGTACATCTGCTTCAAATACACGGTGGACGGCACGGAGTATCGGGATGACATGGGCATATCGATGTCCTCGGAGGAGCTGTTTCGCAGGATGTCCGGCGGCGCGGAGACCAAAACCTCCCAGGTGAGCGTTGAGGAATACCGGGAGCACTTTGAAGCGCTGCTGAAGCAGGGGCTGGACGTGCTCCACGTCACGCTGTCCACAGGACTGACGGGCACCTACAATTCCGCCTGCATCGCAAGGGACGTGCTGGCGGAGCAATACCCGGAGCGCAAGCTGTACGTCGTGGACTCGCTGGGCGCGTCCAGCGGCTACGGCCTGATCATGGAGACGCTGGCCGACATGCGCGACGGGGGAGCCACCATCGACGAGCTCCATCAATGGGTGGAGGAAAACCGGCTGCGCATGCACCACTGGTTCTTCTCCACAGACCTGTCCTTCTATGTGCGCGGCGGCAGAATCTCCAAGGCGGCGGGCGCGATCGGCACGGTGCTGAGCATCTGTCCGCTGCTCAACATGGACAACGAGGGACACCTCGCGCCCAGGGAAAAGCAGCGCGGCAAGCGGCGGGTGATCAAGCGCATCGTTGAGATGATGGAGCAGCACGCGGAGAACGGTACGGCGTACAGCGGGCGGTGCTTCATCTGCCACTCGCTGTGCATGGAGGACGCGCAGACCGTCGCCGCGATGGTCGAGAGCCGCTTTCCGCAGCTGCACGGGAGGGTGGAGATCTTTCCCATCGGCGCGACCATCGGCAGCCACACCGGCCCCGGCACCATGGCGCTGTTCTTCTGGGGCGACAAGCGAATCAACTGACGGGAGGAAGGCTGCACGATGAAGGTTGCGATTTCGACGGATACCAACAGCGGAATCACCTGCGCGGAGGCCCGTGAAGCGGGGCTGTACCTCCTGCCGATGCCCGTGAACATCGAGGGACAGACGTATCTGGAGGGCGAGGACATGGACAGCGCCCGCCTCTACGACGCCATGCGGCAGCACAGGGCTGTTTCCACCTCCCAGCCCTCGCCCGGACAGGTCATGGAACTGTGGGACGGCATTTTTGCAGAGGGCTTCGATGAAATTGTCCACATTCCCATGTCCAGCGGGCTGAGTGGCTCCTGCGAAAATGCCGCCCATCTGGCTGCGTCCTATGGCGGCCGGGTTCAGGTGGCGGACAATCATCGGATTTCGGTGACCCAGCGGGAATCCGTATTCAGCGCGCTCCGCCTTGCGCAGGAGGGCGCCGGCGCGCTGGAAATCAGGGAGCGTCTGGAAAAGTGCGCCTACGACGCGAGCATCTACATCATGGTCGATTCTCTGGAATATCTGAAAAAGGGCGGCCGCATCACGCCGGCGGTGGCGGCGCTGGCGACGGTGCTCCAGCTCAAGCCGGTCCTGACCATTCAGGGCGACAAACTGGACACCTACGCGAAGGCGAGAGGCGCGGTCATGGCCGGGAAGAAGATGCTGGAAGCCGTTCGCCGGGATCGCGTGGAGCGCTTTGCTTCGGTTCCGGATGCTCAGCTTCGGATTGACGTCGCGGGAACGCTGGAGGATGAGGAGCGCGTCCAGCGATGGCTTCGGCTGGCACAGTCCGCATTTCCGGAAATGCAGATCGAATACGTGCCTCTGCCCTGCAGCATCGCGTGTCACGTCGGCATCAATGCCGCCGGAATCGCCATCACCCGGATCACATCTTAAAAACGAAGGGAATCTCCTCCGGTTGGGCTGTCTGCGCGGGATTCGATTGCTGGAGAGACTGCGAGGGAAAATATACAGGGACGAATCCGGGATGGGGGTTGTAATATATGGAAAAAGGGAGTATAATTTATGCAGCGTCAGTGGCTGAGAGATCACTTATTGTAAGGAGGGAAGCAAAATGGAAAATCGACTGATCTGCAAGTGCAAACAAGTCACTTATTTTGACGTCGAGGATGCAATGCACCAGGCAGCATCCTTCGATGATCTGGAGCGAATGTTCAATGAGGTCCAGAAAATGACGCATTGTTCGACGGGCTGCGGAGGCTGTCATGATAAGATCATGGCTGCAATCTCTGAGATCATGCACAAGTGAATGCAGCCAGAAAAAATGGTGGAAAATTCAATTTCCATCGAAAAAAGTGTTTCAATCGTCCCGATCCAGTGTATAAATATGATAGAGAGATACTCTGCAGATGATTCTAAGAAAGGATGTATAAAACGATGAAATATGTTTGCAATGTTTGTGGCTGGGTTTATGATGAAGAAGAGACCGGCGTGAAGTGGGAGGATCTGCCGGAAGATTTCGCCTGCGAGCTGTGCGGCGTCGGCAAGGATGATTTTTCTCCGGAGGAGTAAAGGGAGGCACATGAAAAATGAAGATTCGCATTAACAAGGATGTTGTGGAGTTTACGCCTGAGCATGCCGCCGAAGCGGCGGAATTGGAGGCTTTGTGGGTCAAGATGGGAAACTGTGTGGGCGAAACCAAGTCGCTTCAGCCCATGGGCGTATACATTCCCTCCGAGAACAAGACGGCTTCCTTCCACATCGAAGGACTCAGTGAAAAGGAAAAGGCGGATATCCCCGTGATTCGCGCCCCCTATGACACGGACGTCTACTGTGTAACGTGCAACAAGACGCTGCATGTCAAGGCCGGAGAGCCCATCCCCTTCTGCTGCGGAAGGCTTATGGAGATTCTTGACTGAACAGACTGACCTGCAGAGTAGGCCGGATTTCAAACAAAAAGCACGTTTGAGATCCGGCTTTTTCATGGCCGTGATTTTTATTTTCAATCGAGGAAAATATCAAAAGGCATTTCGCATATGACCAACGCACCAGCTTGCCACGGTGCGATGCCGATGTGAGCGGGCGTGCAGCCATGTTTGGCTTGACTTTGTGTCCCTGCAAAGCACCGCAATTCCAAGGACTTTCAGATCCGGCAAGGTGGTAATGGTAAAAAAATACCACTCAACCTTGTATCCAAAGCCAAGTGGTAACATGGTGGAGCATAACCCAGAGAATCCGAACACTGTGCATCATTCCACTGACGGAGTGGAATGGTGTCCACCCCATC
>JBJEUD010000036.1:0-20037 GCA_051883655.1 Candidatus Faecivicinus sp.
GGAGGAAAAGCGCTGTGAACTATGTCCATTTGAACCCGGTAGGATTCCAAAATGTCCGCATAGCGGACGAATTCTGGAGCCGTCGCATTCAGACCATTCGCGAGGTGACCGCCTGGGCCTGTATCGACGAGTGTGAAAAGACGCATCGCATCGACAATTTCCGCCGCGCAGCCGGCCTGCAGAAAGGCGGACACGAGGGCATTTTCTTCAACGACAGCGATGTCTACAAGGTGCTGGAGGGCGCGGCCTGCGTGCTGATGGGCGGTACGGACCCGAAGCTGGAGGCCAAGGTGGACGAGATCATCGACGCCATCTGCGCCGCGCAGCAGGAGGACGGCTATCTTTATACATATTATACACTCAACACGCCCGAGAAGCGCTGGACGGACATGAACCACCACGAGGCCTACTGTCTGGGCCATATGATCGAGGGCGCGCTGGCTTATGTTCAGGCCACCGGCAAGGACAAGTGGCTGAAGGCCGCCTGCCGCGCCGTGGATCAGATGATGCGCGTCAACGGCCCTGAAGGACAGCACTGGGTCACCGGACACCAGGAGATCGAGCTGGCGCTGGTCAAGCTGTACCGACATACCGGCGAACAGAAATATCTGGACTATGCGAAGTGGCTGGTGGAGGAGCGCGGTCATGGGCATCTGCGCTCGGAATCGCTGAAGCATCTGATGTATCGCAACACCGATTACTGCCAGGACGACCGGCCGGTGCGGGAGCTGGAGCGCGTGACCGGACATGCGGTGCGCGCCATGTACTATTATTCCGCTGTGACCGATCTGGCTGCGATTCTGGGCGATGAATCGCTGGATGAGGCCATGTGCCGCGTGTGGGGCAATGTGGTTCCGGCCAACCTCTACCTGACCGGCGGCATTGGCCAGAGCGCGCACAACGAGGGCTTCACCCGCGACTGGAGTCTGCCGAATCTGACGGCCTATTGCGAAACCTGCGCGGCCATCGGCATGGCGATGTGGAATCAGCGCATGAACTTTACCCACGGCGAGAGCAAATACGCCGATCTGGTGGAGCGGGAGCTCTACAACGGCGTGCTTTCCGGCATCTCCCTGAGCGGTGACAGGTTTTTCTACGATAACCCGCTCGCCTCGGCGGGCAATTACCACCGCAGCACCTGGTTTGGCTGTTCCTGCTGTCCCACGAACCTGATCCGCTTCATTCCGTCCGTCGGCGGATATGTCTATGCGGTGTCGGGAGACGAGATCTATCTCAACCAGTTCATCCAGTCCGAGGCGAAGGTGGCTACGGCCAGCGGCGAGGTGGAGATTGCCGTGGAAACCCGATATCCCTGGGAGGGCTCGGTTGCGGTGCGCATTGTGCGCTGCGAGGGTGAGCGCGTGCTCAGAGTGCGCCGGCCCGGCTGGTGCGAGCGTGCAGAATTGCGCCTGAACGGAACGCAGGTCGAAAAATGTGAAAACGGCTATTATGTCGCCGCGGTGCGCGGGGGCGACTGCCTCGAATACTGCATGGACATGCCGGTAAAGCGCGTGTACGCCGACGATCGCGTGGCGGAGGACCGCGGACGCGTGGCGGTGATGCGCGGCCCGGTGGTCTACTGTGCGGAGGAGACGGACAACCCGGGCATCGTTTCCGAATATTTCCACGCCGAAAAGGCGTTGCCGAAGGCGGCCGTGCTGACGGCGCAGTTCGAGCCGGAGCTGCTTGGCGGCGTGACGACGATTACAGGCGACGGCGTCAAGCTCGTGCCCTACTACGCTTGGGATAACCGGGAGCCCGGCGCAATGGCCGTATGGATGAAGGAGATCTGATTAAAATACAAAACTCCGTGCATGGAAGAGCCGGCAGAAGGGGGAGCGGCTGAAGTTCGTCTCCTCTGCGGCCCGATCGATGCTGATCGGCAGGTCGGGATCGGCCTCGATGCGGCTGATGACCGAGATGCCCATTGCTGAAGGACAAAGTCTGTGGAGTTCGACGAAAATCGTCGAACTCCGTTTTTTGCGCCCAAATATCTTGTATATTTCACGGCCATCAGGTACAATGGTTAAAAAAACAACCGGGAGGTATTTTCCAAATGGAAGGCAAGAGCATGTTCCTGACGGAGGAAAAACTCAAGAGAAGGGTTGAGGAACTGGAGGGCTTGCGCTATGTGGGCCTGACCGGCATCGCGCCGCTGACTGCCATGGAGGGCGGTCTGGGCGTGGACGAGGTCTATCATGGCATGCCGGACACCGTCGAGGGCGGACAGATCGCCATCGGCGACGAGTTCGTGGGCCGCGACCGCTATCTGTGGGCGCAGAAGACCGTGACGCTGCCCGAGCACGTGGACGGCCGCGAGGTCTACGGCCTGTTCGACTTCGGCAAGACCGGCGGCGGACACAACAGCGGCTTCGAATCGCTGCTCTACGTGGACGGACATCCCTATCAGGGCGTGGACACCAATCACAACGATGTGAACTTCGAGTCGCTGGCGGGCCAGACCGTCACGCTGACGTTCATGCTCTGGACGGGCCTGGAGGGCGGCGGCCCGAAGTGCGAGTTCCGCCATCGCATCAGGCAGGCGGACATCGGCTGGCTGCACTCGGAGACGGATGAGTTCTACTATCTCGCGCGCGCCGTTGCGGAGACGCTGCCGCTGCTGGAGGAGGACTCCACGGTGAAGTACGCGCTGACCCGCGCGCTGGAGCGCGCGTTCAACGCCATCGACTGGGACGCGGATTGCTTTTATGACACCGTGGGCAGCGCGCTGTCTCTGCTGAAGGCGGAGCTGGCGCAGATGAAGAAGCACTCCGATGTGACGGTCAACGTGGTGGGCCATACGCACATCGACGTCGCCTGGCTGTGGCGGCTCAAGCACACCCGCGAGAAGGCGCAGCGCTCCTTCGCCACGGTGCTGAAGCTGATGGACGAGTTCGACGAGTACGTCTTCCTGCAGACCCAGCCGCAGCTGTATCAGTACATCAAAGCCGATTGCCCGGAGATCTATGAGAAAATGAAGGGCCGCATCGCCGAGGGCCGATGGGAGACCGACGGCGGCATGTGGCTGGAGGCGGACTGCAACATCTCCTCCGGAGAGGCGCTCACCCGCCAGTTCCTGTACGGCATGCGCCTGTTCCAGAAGGAGTTTGGCCACAAGTGCGAGTATCTGTGGCTGCCGGACGTATTCGGCTACAGCTGGGCGCTGCCGCAGATTCTGAAGGGCGTGGGCATCGATACCTTCATGACCACGAAGATCAGCTGGAACCAGTACAACTCCATGCCCCACGATCTGTTCAAGTGGCGCGGCATGGATGGCAGCGAGGTCATGACCTACTTCATCACCACGCCGGACGCGGGCGCGCCGATGACCAGCCGCTTCGCCACCTACAACGGCATGATCAGCTCCCACAGCACGCTGGGCAGCTGGAAGAAGTTCCACGACAAAAATCTCTCCAATGAGACCCTGCTCTCCTATGGCTACGGCGATGGCGGCGGCGGCGTGAACCGCCACATGCTCAAGATGCGCCGCGCGCTGGATCAGGTGCCGGGACTGCCGAACGTCAGGCCCGATCGCGCGGGCAATTTCTTCCGCCGCCTGCATGAAAAACTCGACAGCACCGACCAGTATGTGCACGTCTGGGACGGCGAACTGTACCTGGAGTACCACCGCGGCACCTATACCTCTCAGGCGTGGAACAAGATGATGAACCGCCGCCTGGAGTTCGCGCTGGCCGAGTGCGAATGGCTCTCCGAAATGGCGAAGCTGGCCGGCGGAGCGTACGATCAGGAGACGCTGGTGCGCGGCTGGCAGACCGTTCTGCGCAACCAGTTCCACGACATCATTCCCGGCTCCTCCATCGGCGAGGTCTATCAGGATTGCCACAAGGAGTATGGCGAGACGGCCGACGACCTGCGCGCCGTGGCGAAGAACGCGCTGGCGACGCTGTCGAAGCCCGAGGAGAACGCCTGGACGGTGTGGCACTTCGGCAGCTTCCCCCGCAAGGACCTGGTGTTCGTCGAGGAAACCCGCGAGGGAACCTTCACCGATGCTTCCGGCAATGCGCTGACCGTTCAGCGGGACGGCAATGGCTACTGGGTGGAGGTGGCGCTGCCTGCGCTGTCCGCGACCACGATCCGCTTTGCCGGGGCGAAGGCGCCTGCGGAGAAGGCGGCCTTCGAGGTGGATCTGGAGGCTGGCGCCATCCGCACGCCCTTCTATGCGGCGGAGTGGAATGAAAAGGGCCAGCTGACCCGCCTGTTCGATGTGGAGAACGCCCGCGAGGTCATCCCCGAGGGCGAGCGCGCCAATGTGCTGGAGATTTACGAGGACAAGCCGGTGAACCACGACAACTGGGACATCGACATCTTCTATCTGTTCAAGCACGAGGAGGCGCAGCTCTCCGCAGCGCCGGAGCTGGTCGAGTGCGGCGCGCTGCGCGCGGTGATCCGCTTCCGCTACACCTACCGCCATTCCAGCTTCACGCAGGATGTGATCTTCTACGCCGACAGCCGCCGAATCGACTTCAGGACCCATGCGGACTGGCACGAGGATCATCGCGTGCTGAAGGCGGCGTTCCCGGTGACCATCCGCTCCACCAAGGCCACCTATGAGATCCAGTATGGCCACGTCGAGCGCCCGACCCACTTCAACACCAGCTGGGACTATGCCCGCTTTGAGGTCGTCGCCCATCGCTGGGCCGATCTCTCGGAGGAGGGCTACGGCGTCAGCCTGCTGAACGACTGCAAGTACGGCCACAACATCCGCGACAATGTGATGCACGTCACGCTGCTCAAGAGCGGCAAATATCCGGACACCGAGGCCGATATGGGCGAGCACGATTTCACCTACGCGCTGCTGCCCCATGCGGGCTCTGTCACCGACGGAGATACCATCGAGGAGGCCGTGCGCCTGAATCTGCCCGTGCGCGCGCTGAAGGGCGCGGCCATGGAGCTGGCGCCGGCGTTTGAGGCGAACAACCGCCACGTGGCCATCGATGCGGTGAAGAAGGCCGAGGACGACGACTGCCTGATCGTGCGCATCCACGAGTGCCGCGGCGGCCAGGCCGACGTGGAACTGGTTCCCGGCTTCGACATCAGGGCCTATGCGCCCTGCAACCTGCTGGAGGAGCCGGAGGGCGATGCGGTCGAGGCCAGGACCATCCGCACCCGCCTGCGCCCCTTCCAGATTCAGACGTTCAAGGTCTGGACGAAGTAAATTCCAAAACGATGCGCCCCGGATTCCCTCTTGTTTATGGCGTGGAATTCCGGGGCTTTTCCTGAACCCGCCTGAGATTCAGCGGACGATTGAATGAGGAGTGAAAATCGATGGAGACGAAGATTCAGTGGAGGGACCTTCAGATTCATGTCAACCTGGATGCGCGCATTGCGGTGCGCGAGTCCGTCACCGGGCGCGCTGACATTCACATCGAATGGGACGCGATGAGCGAGAAACAGCCGGCGGCGGAGATCGCCTGGCAGATGCCCATGGAGGACATCCAGCACACCTGGCATCCCGGCTGCGGAAAGAACCGCGGCATGAGCGTGGACTGGGCCGACGGAAAGATCTCCCGGCTGGCGTCGTCCGCGCCGGCGTTCGTGTTCTTCAATGGTCAGGGGCGCAGCCGCATGGCGGTGGCGCTTTCGGACGTCCTGACGGAAATCTGCATTCTGGCGGGCGTGCGCGAGGAGGACGGCATGCTGATCTTCCGCGTGAGCATCCCGCTGGATGCCACGGGACTGACGCACGAATACGATGTGACGCTCTACCGGGATGGCGCGGACGTGTCCTTTGCCGAGGCGCTGCGCCGGCTGAGCCGCTGGTGGACGGGGGACTGCGGACTTGCGCCGATGACCGTGCCGGAAGCCGCGCGCCTGCCGATGTACTCCACCTGGTATTCCTTCCATCAGGCGACGATTGCGGAGAATCTGGAGGCCGAGTGCGCCCGGGCGGCGCAGCTGGGCATGAAGACCGTGATTGTGGACGACGGCTGGCAGACCTCCGATGGAAACCGCGGCTACGGCTACTGCGGCGACTGGCGGCCCACGCCGGACAAGATCCCGGACATGCGCGCCCATGTGGAGAAGATCCATCGGCTGGGCATGAAGTACATGCTCTGGTACAGCGTGCCGTTCATCGGCGAGTGGTCGGAGAACTGGAAGCGCTTTGAACACAAGCTGTCCGCGCGCAACGAGCGGCTGCACTGCGGCGTGCTGGACCCCCGCTATCCCGACGCGCGCGCATTCCTGATCGATACCTATTCCAACGCGCTGAAGCAGTGGGATCTGGACGGCTTCAAGCTGGACTTCATCGACGCATTCCCGCCCAGCAGCAGAGCGCCCATGCCGTCAGAGGGCATGGACTATGTGAAGATGGAGGATGCGATCCTTCGACTGATGACCGATGTGATGCAGGCGCTGCGCGCGATCAAGCCGGACATCCTCATCGAGTTCCGCCAGAGCTACATCGGCCCGGCGATGCGCACCTTCGGCAACATGTTCCGCGTGGCGGATTGTCCCTATGATCCGCTGACCAACCGCGTCGGCGTGGTGGATCTGCGGCTGATGTCCGGCGACACCGCCGTGCATTCCGACATGCTGATGTGGCACGCGGACGAGCCGGCGGAGGTCGCCGCGCGGCAGCTCTTGAACGTGCTGTTCGGCGTGCCCCAGATCTCCGTTCGCCTGGACAGGGTTTCCGAGGAGCACCGCCGCATGCTCGCCTTCTGGACGGCGTTCTTTGCAGAGCATCGGGCGCTGCTGGCCGCGCCGATGGAGGTGGAGTCGCCCGAGCTGCTCTATCCGTTGGTGCGCACGCGCCTGGGCGATGAAGAGGCCATCGCGGTGTACGCCGCTCATCACGCGGCGACGCTCTCGGATGCAAGGGTCACCTGGCTGTTCAACGCCGCGGATGACACGCAGATGGTGCTGCGCGGCAGCGATCGCCCGGGACGTGCGGCGATCTTCGACTGTACCGGCGTGCAGACGGCGCAGCTGGATCTCCCCGCGGCGCAGCTGCAGGCCATCGAGGTTCCGGTGGGCGGCTTTGCGCACATCGTTCGCTGAAGAAATGAAGCGGCTCGAAGGCAGATGTCCTTCGGGCCGCTTTGCTGTGAAAACGTGTTTTGAAAAGTCCGGGCACTCATGCGGTGATTTTTGCAATGAGCGCGTCGGCATATTCCCTCGTGCCGAGATTGCCGCCGAGATCCGAGGTGAGCGATGTACCCTCCTCGATGATGGAGCGCACGGCGCTTTCGATCTTTGCCGCCGCGTCCATCTCGCCAAGGTGCCGGAGCATCATGGCGCCGGAGAGGATCAGCGCGGTGGGATTGGCGATGTTCTGCCCGGCAATCTGCGGCGCGGAGCCGTGCACCGCCTCGAAAATTGCCTTGCCATGGCCCACGTTCGCGCTGGGGGCGAGTCCCGGACCGCCGACGAGTCCCGCGCACAGGTCGGAGACGATATCGCCGTACAGATTGGGCATGACCATCACGTCGAACCTGGAGGGATCCTGCACCAGGCGCATGCACAGCGCGTCGATGATCATATCGTCAAACTCAATCTGCGGATATTCAGGCGCGATCTCCCGGGCGATGCGCAGGAACATGCCGTCCGTGCACTTCATGATGTTCGCCTTGTGCACGCAGGTGACCTTTTTGCGGCCATTTTTGACCGCGTATTCGAAGGCATAGCGGATGATCCGCTCGCAGCCGGTCTTCGTGAACACCTTGATGGATTCGGCGGCGACGTCGCCCACCGTGTGCTCGATGCCCGCATACAGTCCCTCGGTGTTTTCGCGCACGACGACCAGATCCACATTTTCATACCGGGTGGGCACGTTCGGATAGGTCTTGGAGGGGCGCACGTTGGCGTACAGGTCGAGCTCGCGGCGCATGACCACGTTCACGCTGCGGAATCCGGTGCCGACGGGGGTGGTAATCGGCCCCTTGTAGGCCACGCCGTATTCGCGGATAGCGTCCACGACCTGCGGGGGGATGGGGGAGCCGTATTTCTCAATCTGCGCTGCGCCTGCATCCATCCTGTGCCAGTGAATCTCGACGCCGGTCGCCTCAATGACCCTTGCCGCGGCGTCCATGATCTCCGGGCCGATGCCGTCGCCGGGGATCATCACAACGTCATGCTTCATGCGATTCGCCCTCCTTCGTGTAATTGAGCAGGCCGCCGGCCAGCAGCATTCGGGCCTGGCGCTCGGAAGCGCTGAGCTTCATCACAATCTCGCGCCCTGCGGCGTTCACGGTCATGCAGCCGGTCTCGGGCAGCTTTGCGACCTGTTCGCGGGCGTTGGCGATGATGATTTCGTCGCCTTCCTTCAGCGCATCGTAGTCCGCGGGATTGGAAAATTCCAGCGGAAGGATGCCGTTGTTGACCAGGTTTGCCGCGTGAATCCGCGCGAAGGACTTGGCGAGAACCGCCTTCACGCCGAGGTACAGCGGAGCCAGCGCGGCGTGCTCGCGGCTGGAACCCTGACCGTAGTTGCTGCCGCCCACGATGAATCCGCCGCCATTGGCCTTCGCCTTTTTGGGGAAGTCGGGATCGCTGGGCGTCAGGCAGAACTCGGACAGATACGGAATGTTCGATCTGTAAGGAAGCAGCTTGGCCGTGGAGGGCATGATGTGGTCCGTTGTGATGTTGTCCTCCAGGACGGTGAGGACCTTGCCGGAGAGGGTATCGGCCATGGGCTTCGCGACCGGGAAGGGCTTGATGTTGGGGCCGCGCACCACATCCACATTTGCCGGATCCGCCGCGGGCGCAATGATCATGTTGTCATTGATCGTGAACCTTGCGGGCACCTCGGGGCTGGGGGCGGGCTCATAGCCGGAGGGATCGGTGATCACGCCGGCCAGCGCGGAGAGTGCCGCGGTTTCAGGGCTCACGAGATAGACCTGCGCGGACGCCGTGCCGCTGCGGCCGCAGAAGTTGCGGTTGAAGGTGCGCAGGGATACGGCGTCGGTGGCGGGCGCCTGACCCATGCCGATGCAGGGGCCGCAGGCGGTCTCCAGAACGCGCGCGCCCGCGGCGATCATCTTTGCCAGCGCGCCGTTTGCGGCCAGCATGGTGAGCACCTGGCGGGAGCCGGGGGCGATGACCAGGCTGACGTGGGCCGGAACTGTCTTTCCATCCAGAATTTCCGCGACCTTCATCATGTCCGCATAGGAGGAGTTGGTGCAGCTGCCGATGGCCACCTGGTCCACCTTGAGGCCCGCCACTTCGGAGACGGCGACCACGTTGTCCGGGCTGTGGGGACAGGCGATCATGGGCACGACGCCGGAGAGATCCAACTCCACGGTTTCGTCGTATTCAGCGTCCGCGTCGGCTTCCAGCGCAGACCAGTCGGCCTCCCGGCCCTGCGCGATCATGAATGCCTTCGTAACCTGGTCGCTGGGGAACACGGAGGTGGTTGCGCCCAGCTCGGCGCCCATATTGGCAATGGTGGCGCGCTCAGGGACCGAGAGCGTGGCGACGCCGGGGCCCGCGTACTCCATGATCCTGCCGACGCCGCCCTTGACGGACAGCATCTTCAGCAGGGTGAGAATCACGTCCTTCGCAGAGGACATCGGAGGGAGCTTGCCCGTGAGATGGACGCGGCAGATCTTCGGCATGGAGATATGATAGGCGCCGCCGCCCATCGCGACGGCCACGTCCAGGCCGCCGGCGCCGATGGCCAGCATGCCCATTGCGCCGCAGGTGGGGGTGTGGCTGTCGCTGCCGACCAGCGTCTGGCCGGGAACGGAGAAGCGCTCCAGCTGAACCTGGTGGCAGATGCCGTTGCCGGGCTTCGAGAACCAGATGCCGTGCTTCGAGGCGACGGTCTGGATGTACTTGTGGTCGTCGGCATTTTCGAAGCCTGCCTGAAGCATGTTGTGGTCGATGTATGCCACGGAACGCCTGGTGCGCACCTGGTCGATCCCCATGGCTTCAAACTGGAGATAGGCCATGGTGCCGGTGGAGTCCTGGGTGAGGGTTTGATCAATCCGGATGGCGATCGGCGCGCCCGGCTTCATTTCGCCGGAGACCAGATGGGAAGAGATGAGCTTTTGGCTGATGTTCATTTGGGTTTTCCTCCTGTGTGCAGTTCAGAGAATGCCGAGCGCCTTGGCAGCGTCCTCGAGCTCGGAGTAGCCGATGGTGGTCACGCGGCCGGCGGCGTACTGATCGTCGACCCACTTTTTCAGTTTGATCACGCGCTCGTCGTTCTTGGAGACGTTTTCCTTCAGATATTTGCTCAGCCACATGGCGACGCCGGCCTGGCCGGACGTGCTGGTGATGGAGACGGAGGGCGGGCTCTTGAGCAGCTTGCCGGTGTCGAAGATGTTGTAGATCTCCTCGTCCTTCAGCATGCCGTCGGCGTGGATGCCGGCCTGGGTCATGTTGAAATCCCTGCCCACGAACGGCGACTTGTCCGGAATCACATATCCGAGTTCGCGCTCATAGTAGTCGGCAATATCGCGGATGACGGTGGGATCCATTCCGTCCAGCGTGCCGCGGATCTGCGCGTATTCGATCACCATCGCCTCCAAGGGCGTGTTGCCCGTGCGCTCGCCGATGCCCAGCAGAGAGCAGTTGACGCCGGAGGCGCCGTACAGCCAGGCGCAGGTGGAATTGGTGACCGCCTTGTAGAAGTCGTTGTGTCCATGCCACTCCAGCAGAGAGGCCGGGAAGCCGCCGTACACATTCAATCCGTAGATGATGCCGGGCACGGAGCGGGGCATGGAGGCGCCCGGATACGGCACGCCGTAGCCCATGGTATCGCAGGCGCGGATCTTGATCGGGATTCCGCTCTCCTGCATCAGCAGGCTCAGCTGCGTGGCGAACGGCGCGACGAAGCCGTAGAAGTCGGCGCGGGTGATGTCCTCAAAGTGGCAGCGCGGCTTGATGCCCGCAGCCAGCGCATCCTTGACGATGCCCAGATAGGTGTCCATCGCCTGCGCGCGGGTCATTTTGAGCTTTTTGAAGATGTGATAGTCGGAGCAGCTGACCAGTATGCCGCACTCCTTGAGGCCCATGTCCTTTGCGAGCTGGAAGTCCTCCTTGCGCGCGCGGATCCAGCCGGTGATCTCGGGGTATTTATAGCCGAGATCCTGGCACATCTTCAGTGCGCGCTTGTCGCTTTCGCTGTACAGGAAGAATTCGCTCTGCCGGATGATGCCGCGGTAGCCGCCCAGCTTGTGCAGCATCTTGTAAAGCGTGACGATCTGCTTCGGCGAATAGGGCGCGCGGCTCTGCTGGCCGTCGCGAAAGGTCGTGTCCGTAATCCAGATTTCGTCCGGCGGATTCAGAGGCGTCAGGCGATGGTTGAATGTGACCTTTGGAATTTCGTTGTATGGAAACATCTCGCGGTAGAGCTGGGGACTCTCCACGTCCTGCAGCGTATAATGATATTCACATTCCATGAGAACATTTCTTTTATTGCTGAATTCGATCAATTTGAATGCACCCCCGGATTGCTTAATATGTTATCATGATAGAACACCTTGCTGCGAAAGTCAAGCGTGATCAAATCTTTTTCTGTTAATTTATGCAAAAATTGGTTTTCAATGCCCGATATCCAAGAAAATTTGCAGGATTTTATGATTTTTAATGCAATGAATGCATGAAAACCGCGTTCCTGCGCGAAGTGTGCCGCATTTTTGAAGGCGGGCGTCATTCTGCGGCGTTCAAAGAGGCCGGCGGGTCTGTGCTGATCAGGTTGGAGAAGTACTGCACTTTTCCGGCGAGCACATCCTCATAGAAGCGCTGCTTTGCGTCGATGTAGTCTACGCTCGCCTGCAGATCGGCGATGCGCTGAAACAGTTCAGCCCGCTTCCTCTCGAGGATGATCTTCCGGTCCGGGATGGACTCCTTCCCGCGCCTGCACAGTTCAATGTACACCTTCATCTCCTGAATGCTCATTCCGCAGCTCTTCAGGCACGTCAGACTCTTAATCCACGCGATGTCCCGATCGTCGAAGACGCGGTGATTGTTGGCGTCGCGCTTCACGTTGGGGACGAGGCCTTCGTTGCAGTAGAACTTCAGCGCTTCGTAGTTCATCCCGGTTTCACGGCAGGCTTCCTTCATTGTATACATATGCCAAACCTCCTTTGAAGCGGTTTTCTCTTGGCCGGTTGCTTCTACCGGTGATGTGCTTCTATTGTAGTCCGTCTTCGGCGAAAATGCAACCCGAATTTGAAGCAGTCGGGACACATGAGGAAGCTCAGGATGCCGCTGGCTTTCACTGCTGATGCATCCCCTGGCCGCAGCGGTTTGACATTCTGCCGTTTGCGCGATATAATATACACATACCGCCGAGGTATGGAGGGTCGGAAATGAGACAATGTATGGATGCTGAAAACCTGCATCGCAGGCTGAAGAAGATCATCGGACAGGTGCAGGCAATCGACCGCATGGTGGATGAGGACGTTCCGTGCGAGGACATTCTCTCTCAGATCAATGCCGCGAAGTCGGCGCTGAACCGGGCCGGGCAGGTGGTGCTGGAGGGGCACATTCAGCACTGCGTGCGCGACGGACTGGAGCACGGCGACGCGGAGGAGACCATCAAGCGGTTCACCAAGGCGGTTGAGCGCTTCGCAAATATGCAGTGACGGAGGATTCAGGCAGCCGGATTCCGGCTGCTTCTTTTTATGTACCCTTGACAAACATATACCCCTATATGTATAATGAAGATAAACATGTACCCGTATGGGTATGGAAAGAAGGGGTGGCATGAAGAGGTTCATCGGAAAGCTGGAAGCGCTGCTGGAAATGGGTGGATTGAAAAAGGACGTCGCATGTCTGTCGCTTTCGGGCCTTGCACTGATTGCGAGCATATTCGACCTGGTTCCCCTTCCCCTTGATGCGGCCTGGATCGCGATTGTGCTCTGCGGCGTGCCGATTCTGCTGGAGGCGTTCATTGGCCTGGTGACGGCGTTTGACATCAAGGCGGACGTGCTGGTGTCCCTGGCGCTGGTGGCCTCGGTGCTGATTGGTGAGGACTTCGCGGCCGGGGAGGTGGCGTTTATCATGCAGCTGGGGGCGCTCCTCGAGGAGCTCACGGTGGCGCGGGCCCGCGCGGGCATCGAAAAGCTGGTGCATCTCACGCCTCAGACGGCCCGCGTGGTGGGGGAGAACGGCGAGCAGATCATTCCCGCGGAGCAGGTGAAAATCGGCGACAGGGTCCGCGTGCTGCCGGGCGAGACGGTTCCGGTGGACGGCGTGATTCTTTCGGGCCAGACGTCGATCAATCAGGCGGTGATGACCGGCGAATCCCTGCCGGTGGACAAGAGCGCCGGCGACGAGGTGTCGAGCGGAACCGTCAACCAGTTCGGCGCGTTTGACATGGAGGCCGTGAAGGTCGGCGAGGACCGCTCCATCCAGCGCATGATCCGCCTGGTGCAGTCCGCAGATGCGGGCAAGGCGAAGATCGTCGGCATAGCGGACCGGTGGGCCACGTGGATCGTGGTCATTGCGCTGTCGGCGGCGGCCCTGACCGGGCTGATTACCGGCGAGATCATCCGCGCGGTGACCATCCTGGTCGTGTTTTGCCCGTGCGCGCTGGTTTTGGCGACGCCCACGGCGATCATGGCCGCCATCGGAAACGCCGCAAAGCACGGGTTTCTCGTGCGCGAAGGCGACGCGCTGGAGCGGCTCGCGTCGGTGTCCAAGGTGGCCTTTGACAAGACGGGCACGCTGACCCGCGGGATGCCGAAAGTCGCGGCGGTTGAAACGGTTTCCGGGTACGGCAGCGAGGAGGTCTTTGCCCTTGCCGCTGCGGCAGAGCGGCTCTCCGAGCATCCGCTGGGCAAGGCCATCGTCCGGGACCATGCGGATGCGGGCCGCGCCGCGGCGCCCGGGATCGCGGACTTCAGAATGATTCCCGGCCAGGGCGTCACGGCCCATGTCGGGGGAAGGCGCGTCAGCGCGGGGAACCGGAAGCTGGTTTCGTTCTCCGAAGAGAGGGATCTTACCGATGAACAGGCGGCGGCGCTGGAGCGGCATCAGAGCGATGGCAGCACGGTGATCTTCGTCGCCGTGGATGGCGCGCTTGCGGGCTACATCGCCCTCTCGGATACCCTTCGCAGCGAGAGCGCGGAGGTGATTCGAAGCATCCGGGCGCTGGGCGTTCAGCCCGTCCTGCTGACCGGGGACAACCCCAGTGCCGCGACGGCGATCGGCCGTCGGCTGGGCATTGAGATCGTTCACGCCAACTGCCTTCCGGAGGAGAAGCTGGAACACATCCGGGATTGTCAGGCACAAGGCGCGCGCGTGTGCATGATCGGCGACGGCGTGAACGACGCGCCCGCGCTCAAGGCGGCCGACGTGGGCATTGCCATGGGCGGTGCGGGCAGCGACATCGCCGTGGACGCCGCGGATATCGCGCTGGCGGACGATGAGATTCAGGAGCTGCCGCATCTGCTGGCGCTGTCGAAGCACATGATGCGCACGATTCGCGCGAACCTGACGTTCTCCATGGCACTGAACTTTCTGGCCATCGCGCTGGCCATTGCCGGGCTGCTGGGGCCGGTCGTGGGCGCGCTGGTGCACAACGCCGGCTCGGTGCTGGTGATTGTCAATTCCGCGCTGCTGCTTGCCTGGAAGAGGCGGGCGTGAAGGGCGGAGAACGCGACTGCGCGCGGGCCAGCGGCGCGGGGCGGGATGCAGCGAGCGCATGACGGCGGTTTCTTTTTCAAAACAGCAAAAATAAACGGGGATTGACTTGACGAATGGGCAGCGCCGCGCTATGATAAAATACAATATGATTCTGATGCGGAGATGGATAGCATGAGCGAAAACTGTACCCATGATTGCAACACCTGCGGTGCGAACTGCGCCAGCCGCGAGGGCGGCGCGCCGGATTTCTCGGCGAAGGCGAACGCGCACAGCAATGTGAAGAAGGTCATCGGCGTTGTCAGCGGCAAGGGCGGCGTCGGCAAATCCCTGATCACCTCCCTGATGAGCGTGCTGCTGCGCCGCAAGGGCCTGAGCACCGCGATTCTCGACGCCGATATCACCGGCCCGTCGATTCCCAAAGCCTTTGGCGTGCACAACCAGCTGATGGCCTCGGACGAGGGCATCTATCCGGCGCAGAGCACCACGGGCATCAAAATGGTGTCGCTGAACCTGCTGCTGGAGAACGAGACCGACCCCGTCGTATGGCGCGGACCGGTGATCGCCGGAACGGTCAAGCAGTTCTGGACGGATGTCATGTGGGGCGATGTGGACTTTATGTTTGTGGACATGCCTCCGGGAACGGGCGACGTGCCGCTGACCGTGTTCCAGTCGCTGCCGCTGGACGGCATTCTGATCGTCACCTCCCCCCAGGAGCTGGTGGGCATGATCGTGGAGAAGGCCGTGCGCATGGCGCAGATGATGAATGTGCCCGTGCTGGGACTGGTGGAAAACATGGCCTACTTCCAGTGCGATGCGTGCGGCAAGAAGCACTACATCTTCGGCCAGAGCCATCTCGGGGAGATCGCAAAGCGCAACGGCATTGGCCTGACGGCGCAGCTCCCGGTGAATCCGGCGCTGGCGGCTGCCTGTGACGCGGGCATGATCGAGATGTTCGACGGCGATTGGCTCAACGATCTGGCGGATGCAATCGCCGGATGCTGAGCGGCTGGCGAACGGAGGCACACATGAGATACGAAAAGTCCTGCGGCGCAGTGATTTTCCGGAAAGATACCTGCTGGAATGTTCTGCTGATCCGGCATATCAAGGGACGGCACATCTCCTTTCCCAAGGGGCATGTGGAGTCCGGCGAGACGGAGAGCAAGACCGCTGAGCGCGAAGTGTTTGAGGAGACCGGGCTTCGCGTGAAGATCGATCGCCGCTTCCGCGCGGAGAACCGCTACAACATTCGGCCGGATACGCAGAAGCTGGTGGTCATCTTCGCGGCGGTGAGCGACCAGAAGGAACTGGTTCCGCAGCCCGAGGAGATTGCTGATGCATTCTGGGTTCCCGTGGAGGAGGCCTGCAGCCATCTGACCTACGAGCGCGACCGAAAGATTCTGCGCGATGCGTTTGCCCATATCAATGGAACCGCTTCGCGCAAAACAGTGAAATAGCCAAAGGCGCGCCCCGGCAGCAAATGCCGGGGCGCGCCTTTGGAAACGAAGATCAATTAACAGAAATATGTTCTAAAGTTTTTCATAATGTAAATACACTGTTATTGAATTAAACCATGGTTGATTTTTGGAAAAACCACGTGTATAATGAAAAATATAATTGGAGACAGCTGTTTTTTGCCTGTTCCGATGAGAAAATGAATAGATTATGCCCGTATTGAGGCAGCGCGTGCGCAGCGGATGCCGGGCGGATTGCAATATACGATGCTGGATATGGAGAAGGAACATCGTATATTGTGTTGTGTGTGCGGCAATGCGTTTCGGTTTGCCGTGCGGTGTGGAAAGTCGAAAGGAGACCCGGTATGGCAAACCGTGAATTAAAGCGGATGAGCAGAGAAGAGCTGCTTGGAATGCTGATCGAGCGAGGCAAGGAGAACGAAGCGCTGCTGGAGCAGCTGCACTCGACGGAAGAGCGGCTGAATGCAGCGGAGGAACAGCTTCGATCCATGGAAGAGCAGCTGAACACAGCGGAGGAACAGCTCCGTTCGACGGAGGAGCAGCTGTATTCGACGGAGAGGGAACTCGCGCAGCGATCGTCGATGCCCGAGACAGACGCAGAACAGCCGATGGGCTCGCTGGCGGATGCGGCCGTGCGTGCCTGTGGCGTGATGGAGGCCGCGCAGCGCGCCGCAGATCAGTATCTGGAGGGAGCCGCCCGCCGGCGCGCGTCCCAGGAGGCTGAGTGCGCAAAGCTGGAAGCCGAGAGCCGCGCCAGGGCCGAGGCACTGATGGCCGAGACCATCCGCAAGTGCAAGGCGCTGGAGCAGGAGGCTGAACAGGCTGCGGCAGAGAAGTGGCGCAGCACCATGAAGAAGATGGACGCGCTGTATGCCCGGATTTCGGATCTCAGTTCGGTATTCGATGGCAACGAAACAATGGAGATTTGACGCGATATGAAGAAGAACAACCTGAATCCTCCAATGTATCCCACGGTGGAGGAGCTGGAGCTGGAGCTGAAGCGCGTGCGAACCCGTCGGAGGACGGTCAGAACGCTCACAAGCACCGCGCTGTCACTGGCGCTGATCGCAGCGGTGGCGGTGTTCGCAGCAATATTTCTGCCAGTGCTGAGGATTCAGGGCGAGAGCATGGAGCCCACGCTGAATCGCGGCGACCTGGTCATCACTGCCGGCTGGGGCGACTGTGCGCCGGGCGACATCGTGTGCTTCCACAGCCAGGACAAGATCATGGTCAAGAGGCTGATCGCGGAGGCCGGCGATGTGGTCAACATTCTGGAGGACGGCACCGTGGAGGTCAATGGCGTCGCGCTGGCGGAGGACTATGTGCTGAACGCGGCGCGCGGCGAGCTGGACGTTGAGATGCCCTTTACAGTGCCCGAGGGCCAGTGCTTTGTCATGGGGGACAACCGCGAGGTGTCCGTGGATTCGCGCAGTACGGCCATGGGCTGCATTCCGGAATCGCAGCTTGAGGGACGCGCTATTTTGAGAATTTGGCCGCTGGACCGGCTGAGCTGGCTCGCCGGACGGGGCGGGGAGGGATAGCAGATGAGGAGAAAATGGATCGCGCTGATTTTCGCGGCGGTCATTCTGGCCGCGGCGATGGCTCCGGCTCTGGTGGACGGCTTCGCGCTGGACGAGATGTTGAAGACAATGATCGAATCCGAACCCGCCGAAGTCGAGGCAAAGGAACCGGATCCGACGAAAGCGCCCACGCCAGTCCCCACAAAGGAGCCCACGCCGGTCCCCACGAAGGAGCCCACGCCCGTGCCGACGGAAGCGCCCACACCGGTTCCCACAAAGGAGCCCACGCCGGTGCCGACGGAAGCACTCATGTCCGTGATGGCGGAAGTGCCCGCAACTGTACCAACAGAAACGCCGGTGCCAACGCAAGTGCCGGTATCGACAGAAACGCCGGTGCCGACGGAAGTGACAGTGTCGACAGAAACACCTGCACCGACGGAAGTGCCCGCATCCGTGCTGGCGGAGACGCCTGCGCCGACGGAAACGCCTGCCGGGACCCCGGACACGTCACCGGAGACGTCCGAAGCGCCCGAGGAATCGCCCGTACCCACTGAAGAGCCCACGGCTTCGCCGGTGCCAGGCGAGCTCAAGGCCGCGCTCACCACGTCGCAGCGCTCCGTGTTTGCCAATGAACAGACCATCGACGTGCAGCTGTCCGTCCGCGGCGGCGCGCCCGAGTATTCCGTATCCTGGCAGGTGTCCATGGGCGGCAGCGTCGTTCAGGAGAATCCGGGCAGCCTTAGCCAGGACGGCAAGGCGAGTTTCTCCTATCTGCCCGGACAATTCGGGACCTGCACGGTGAAGGCCGTGGTGTCCGACGGCAGCGGCCAGCGGGCCGAGGCGTCCGTCCAGATGCCTGTGGCCGTGCGCGAGACCGAGCATTCGTCCGACTGGGCGCGCTCGGTGCGCGACGCTGTACTGACCGGCGACTGGCGTCAGGATCTGGTGCGCATCGCGCAGACTCAGATCGGCTATGAGGAGAGCAAGCGCAACTTCATCATCGATGAGGAAGGCAAGCAGCAGGGCTACACCCGCTATGGTGCGTGGTATGGCGCGAGCTATTCGGAGTGGTGCGGCATGTTCGTGTCGTTCTGCCTGAAGTACGCCGGCATTCCCGAGAGGGACTTCCCCCGGGAGGCCAACTGTGCCGCATGGAAAGAACTGCTGATCCGCGCCGGCGTCTATGAGGATTCCGAGCGATCCTATTCGCCCCAGCCCGGCGACCTGATCTTCTTCAACTGGGATGGACAGAACGTTCCGAAGCACGTCGGCATCGTCGAAAAGGTTGAGAACGGACGCGTATATACAATAGAAGGAAACAGCTCCAAAAAGGTGCGCCGCAGGGATTACTCCCTGAACAGCGGCGATATTGTAGGCTATGCCGATACCACGGCGCTGATGGTGCGCGCGGGCGTGCTGTCCACGCCGGAACCCACGGACGAACCCACTCCGGAGCCGACTGCGGAACCCACGATCGAACCTACTCCGACGCCGACCATTGAGCCCACCGTGGAACCCACCCCTGTGACCGCGACGGCATCGACGGCTGCTGAACCGGATCCGGTCCAGTCTGGCGCCATCGCTTATACGACGGCGGCGAACGTCACGCTTCGCGCGGAGGAGAGCAGCGACAGCGAATGGATGGGAAGCCTCAGCAAGGCAGGCACACGTGTGACGGTCATCGGCGTCAGTGCGGATGGAGAATGGTACCGCGTCCGCTACGGGGTGCAGACCGCGTACATCCGCGCGGATCTGCTGGCGCTGAGCGACGAAGCGGTTGAGTCCGGTGCGCTGGATGCCGCCCAGGGTGCGCGAATTGGCTATACCACTGGCGAGGGTGTCAACCTTCGTGCGGAGCCGTCTTCGGACGCCGCCGTGCGGGGCAGTTTCCGCAGCGCTGGCGTGAAAATCGCGATCATCGGCGAGGTGGCCCGCGGCAGCAGCACCTGGTATGAAATTCAGTATGGCGATCGCACCGCGTATATCAATTCGAAGCTGGTGCGCCTTGTGGAGGAGCCTGATCCGACGGAGGAGCCCACGCCCGAGCCGACAGAGGAACCCACGCCGGAACCGACAGAGGAGCCTACGCCTGAGCCGACGGAGGAGCCCACGCCCGAGCCGACAGAGGAACCCACGCTGGAACCGACGGAGGAGCCCACGCCGGAGCCGACAGAGGAGCCCACGCCCGAGCCGACGAAGGAACCGGAGACAGTATATTATTGCAATCTCGAAACTCATGAGCATGGCGAGGCGTGTTTCGATGAAGACGGTGCATTTATCTGCCGTTTGCCTGAGCACACGCATGATGCCAGCTGTGCAATTCAACCGACGCTCGCGCCTGCGGATTCTGACAGTTTCGTTGCGCGTGCATACGCCATCCGTTCTGGCGAACCCGAGGTATCCGATGTTCCCGGAGAATCTGATGCGGCCGAGGAACCTGGCGAGTCTGAAAATCTCGAAGGTTCAGATGAGCCCGAATACAT
>JBJEUD010000036.1:20137-23817 GCA_051883655.1 Candidatus Faecivicinus sp.
AGGCCGAATACTTCTGCGGCCTTGAGGAACATACCCACGGCGAGACGTGCTACGACGAAGACGGCACGCTGATCTGCGAACTGTCGGAGCACATTCACACCGAGGAATGCCTGCATCCGGCGGTGCGGACGGTTACGGTGGAAATCTACACGGACGGCAGCTATGCGACGCCGGCGGAGGACGGCACGGAGATCATCCTCACAGGCCGCATCCCGGCGGATGCTGCGGCGCGCGCCTTCCCGGTGGATGTCAGCGCGCTGGAGCAGCTGCTGTGCGCCTACGACATCGAGATTGTCCGCGCGGACGGCACGGTGTATGAGCCGGAAGAGCAGATCACGGTGTCGATTCAGTCGCCCGACCTGGGCGAGAAGGTGCCGGAAGGCTTGATGGACGTCTACTACATCCCGGAGAACGGCGATCCCCAGCGGATCGATTCCGAGGCGGCGGACGGCGGCGTTGTATTCGCGGCGGACCATTTCTCGGTCTACGCCGTCACGCTGGACGTGGACGATGAAGGCACGGTGTTTACCTATGTGGATTCTGGTGCCGGACTGTCGGTCACGCTGACGCTTCAGAGCACCTACTATACGACCACTGACTACAATCTGATGGTTGTCGAGCAGTCAGCTGAGAACTACTCAAACGCGCTCAGTGAATTTACAAAGCACGGGGAAGTGATTAATAAATCCGCGATCTACAAGATCTATCTGAAGAAGCAAGACAACTCGCAGGACATTACCAATCTGAACACCGCATACAGCCTTGAGATGAGCTGGGCAAACGGCCTGTTTGAGCCGATGGATGATGCGACGGAGACGCGGCGCTATACGTATTGCCAGAATTCGGGCAGTCAGGTGACCGATCTGCCAAGCTGCACGGTGTCAACGGACGAGAATGGCGCTACGGTGCTGACGGCGTCGGCTTCCTCGTATCCCGGAAACGGAGAGTTTCTGTTTGTGCAGACCTATGCGCCGAACGGCTTGACAGCGGGAAGCTATACGCTGGAATACAATTCGGTGAAGGACGCCTTCCTGAATGATCCGGCCTATTCGAAGTATTACAATGCGAACAGCCCCATCGGCACGGCGGGCAGTTTCCACATCGTCGCCTTCAAAACGGCCACTCTATCCGCCCATACAAACGGCAACGTGCTGGCGAAGAATCTGGTTGCGAATAACAATTTCGGCACCAATGGGTTAGCGGACGAACTGAGTTATGTCCAGAATTATTTGACGGTGCATCCCACCAGCGCGTCCAGCGTGAATCATGTCCTGGCTCTAGGCAGCGAGAATGACATTGGTTTTGAGGATAATGGGAATGCATTTTCCGTAAACGGTGTAAAGCTCAATGCGCCTTACAATCTGGTTCAGGATACGGATACAGCGACCGCGCCCTTCATCGATCTTGCCCGCGTGGAGCGCGAAATCAAAGGCCTTTCCGCGAAGTTCAACGGTTTTAATAATGCGAATCTTGAGGAAAGCATTGTGGATAACGACAACAGGCTGATCCTGACAAAACCTTCCGGCGTCGGCGTGGCCCATTACACCGCGGCCAACCTGGCAACAAAATTCGGCTATGAAGTGCAAATCGACGGCTTTCAGAGCGGGAAGAGCGGCACCGTGGTCATCAACGTGGACTGCGCGGGCGTGTCGAGCATCACGATGCCCAGAGCTTACATTGTGATCGATGGTCAGAAGCAGAGCACGAACGAGGTGACGGAGTTCTCGAACGGCAAGGTAATCTGGAACTTCGTCAACGCTGAGGGCGTCACAATCACTACGAACGAAATGACCGGCATCGTCCTCGCGCCCGGCGCAACGGTGAACATTGGACAGAATCTGAACGGCACTGTCGTTGCGAAGAATGTCAACGTCAAATCCGAGTCTCACCGCACCGACTTCACCGGCAACGTCGTTCCCCCGAGCGAAGAAACGGAAGCAGATGAGTACTACATCACCGTTCAGAAGACTGAGACCGGCTTTGTGGCCAATACCCTTCCCGGTGCGGAGTTCAATCTGTTCAAGTGGAACGGCAGCGCTTGGGAGAAAGTAAATTCGAACGAGCTGGTCACCGACGGTAACGGCGTTGTAATGCTCCGTCATCTGGAAGCGAGCGTCGCCTACAAGCTGGAGGAGATCCAGGCGCCAGCGGGCTATCTGCTGAAAAACGAAGCGTACTATTTCTGGGTGAAAACTGACGAGAATCAGACGCAGCCCGCTACGTGCCCCGAAGGCTTCTCCGGAAGCGCCGTCGAGGTGGGCGGCATCCTTCTGGCGGCGAACGACAAAATCGAGGGCCTTTCATTGACGGTGAAGAAAGTTTGGAAGACCTCGTCGGGACAGGTGTCGACGGATGTGCCGGTTGCTAGCGTCACTATCGAGGTTCTGCAGAACGGCGAGCTCTATCAGAAACTGACGCTGAATGCACAGAACAGGTGGCAGGCCACGCTGGCAGATCTGCCGGAGACCGACACGGAGGGCACTGAGTACACTTATACTGTGAATGAGATTGCGGTGGACGGCTACACGACCGGGATTGAGTCTGAGACGGACCCGGAGACGGGCTGCATCACCGTAACCATCACCAACATTAGGGATAAGGAGCAGTACAAGCTCCCTGAAACCGGCAAAACCGGAAATTCCAGCCTGTATGTCGCGGGAGCCCTGCTGCTTGTGGTAGGCGCGTTCCTGTTGTATGTCAGGAAGCGGCGAGAGGAGGCAGCGCGACATTGATCTGCAGGGGCTGATCTCCCCCCGGAAACCTTCAATCCAATGGCACGACCATGAGAAAGGAAGAGTAAGTATGAATCGAATGAAGAAGCTCGCCGGTCTGGTGCTGGCGCTGATCATGCTGATGAGCATGGCGACCGTAGCTTCAGCGGCGCAGGAGGGCACGCTCACCGGCGGCTCCATCACCATCAACGACGCCGTCCCCGGACAGATCTACAATGCCTACCAGATTCTCTATCTGGAGAGCTACGATGCGACTACTGAAGCTTACGTCTACAAGGCCAACAGCGCGTGGGAGACCTGGCTGCGCACTCAGACCCGCTACGTCAGCTTTGATGATCAGGGCTATGTGACCTGGGTAGCAGCAACGAATGAAGACACAACCGCCGCCTTCGCCAAGCTGGCGCAGGCCGAGGCCACAAAGGAAGGTAGCACCTTCACCGCCGACGCGACGGCTACCGCTCCCGCTGCCGCCGAGGGCGCGACCTATTCCACCGTGAAGTTTGAGAATCTCAAGCTGGGCTACTATCTGGTCGATACCACGCTGGGCACCCTGTGCTCTCTGGACACCACCAATCCGGATGTGGTGATGGAGGAGAAGAACGAGGTTCCCACCAACGTGAAGACCGTCGAAGAGGACTCCACCAACAGCTACGGCGAGACGAACGACGCCGACATCGGCCAGACCGTGAACTTCAAGAGCACCATCACCGCTCAGGCTGGTGCGGAGAACTACGTGTTCCATGATACGATGTCCGCGGGCCTGACCTACACCGGTGTCACCGGCATCACCCTGAAGGGCACGACTGTGGATGCGTCCAACTATACCGTCGTGACCACGGGCCTGACCGACGGCTGCACCTTCGAGGTGCGCTTCACCCAGGCCTTCTGCGATACCCTCAAGGCCAATGATCAGATCGTGATCTCCTACACCGCCACGCTGAACGAGAA
>JBJEUD010000037.1:0-23693 GCA_051883655.1 Candidatus Faecivicinus sp.
GTACCGCATGGGCGTGTGGAAGCGCAAGGCGGAGAAGGTCGGCGCGGCCATGGAGGCGGCCGAACCGCAGGTGGGAGACTGCGCCCCGGAGGTCGATCTGGAAGCGTAAATCAATCAAAACAAAGGGAGTTCGAGCAGAATTCTGCGAGGGAGTTGTATGATACACTTCGTTGACATTGATGGTGGAAATTGGAGACTCCCCTTAAAGGTCTCAAAAGAGCAAGAGCTCTATGTCGCAAACAGTACCACAATGCTTGCAAGGGCATATGCCTATCGAAATTCCAGAAGTCGGGCGTTTTTCATTTATGAAGATGAAACTCCGGTAGGAATGGGTTTGTATTATGATTGCGAACCATTGGAAGCATATGATTTCAGCCAGATATTCATCGATGAACAATTCCAGGGCAAAGGATATGGCAGAGCAGCCATCAAACTCGTACTTGATGCCATGAAGGCGGATGGGAAATATGAGAGAGTTGTACTGTGCTATATTGAGGGAAACGACGCAGCGAAAAAGCTCTATGAAGGCTTTGGATTTGTTGAAACAAACCGTGATGAAGATGAGATTGTCATGGAGTTGAAGCTATAAAAGCGGAATGAACCCATTCCAGCTGACCGGATTTGCCATCGGCGGCAGACATGTATCAATCCTCCGTATGATTTGAGCAATACGGAGGATTGACTGTCTTTTGGACGCCGCCGGATGTTGTTGGGACGGTCAGGCGTCCAGCCCCTCGTAGATCAGGTCGCGGATGGCGGGGTGGAACTCACGAAAGGCGCGGTCGCAGCCGAGCACGTGCTGGACGTAGAAGGCGGACAGATGGTGTTCGGGGTCGATCATCGTCCACGCGCCCGCCGCGCCGTCCCAGCCGAACTCGCCGATGGGACTGCGGGAGGAGGCGGCGTCCACCAGCGTGCGCACGCCCAGACCATAGGAATACCCGACCTTGCCGCACAGATCGAAGTCCGCGCGGCACGCGCCCTTCTGGCGGTCCCTGCGCAGCTCGTCGATGGACGCGGGGGAGAGGATGTGCGCGCCGGTGCGGCCCACGCCGCCGTTGGCCAGCGCATCGGGCAGCAGGACATAGCTGTCCAGGTTGCCGAGCAGTCCGGCGCCGCCGCTCTCGTAGCGCGGGGAGAGCACGTAGGGATTGTTGAGATATTCGATCGGATGAAGTCGCTCCTGCGCATCCCACTGGTAGCGCGCGGCCAGGCGGCCGATCTGTTCCGGGGTGGGATGGAAGGTCATGTCCTTCATGCCCAGCGGCTCAAAGATGTTTTCGCGAATGAATTCGGCGAAGCCCATGCCGGAGGCGACCTCGATCACGGCCGCCATCACGTCGTGGCAGAGGCTGTAGCGAAAGCGCGTGCCGGGGTCGAAGTTCAGCGGCTGGCGGGCGAAGGAATCGACGATCTGCCGGGTGGTGGCCTGCTCGCCGTGCTTCTCCAGACAGGCGCGGATGGCGGGGGTTTCCAGATCGTAGTCCAGGCCGCCCTGCATGCTCATCAGATGCTCGAGGGTCATGACTGTGCGCGGGGGGCGAACGCCGTCGCCGTCCCGGACCGTGAGCTCGCCGTAGGCGGGCAGATATTTGGAGACGGGGTCGGTCAGCTGCATGGCGCCGCGCTCAATCAGCTGCATGGCGGCGGTCATGGTGAAGACCTTGGTGGCGGAGTAGAGCCAGTAGGTTTCATCACCGCGAATGGGGCAGCCCGGACGGCCTTCGCCCGTCCTATGGCGATAGATGGGCTCGTGGTCACGGCAGACGATCATGGCGCATCCGGGAACGCCCTTCGACGGGAGCGCGTCCAGATATCGGGACAGGGAATCGAAGTTCATAAGCGTACCTCCTGAAGCGGCGCAAGAGCCGCGATGTCAATCAAAAAGTCCGTCCAGACGCGGGCAGCTGCTCTCCTTGCAGCGCAGGGTGGCCGAAGCCAGGCGTGCGCCTGCGCCAACCGCCTGCTTCAGCGGCATGCCGCGGTTCAGGGCCATGACCGTGCCCGCGAAGAATGCGTCGCCGGCGCCGGTGGAGTCCACCATCTCGGTGGGAATCGCGGGACAGTGACCGGCCTCGCCGGTGGCGCCGTCGCAGTATACCGCGCCCTTTTCGCCCATGGTGATCACCATGGAATTCACGCCCGCGCGCCTTGCGCCTACCAGCAGCGCGTCCAGCATCTCGAAGGGGGAGCGCTGCGTCAGGTCGGCGCCGAACAGCCGCCCGGCCTCAATTTCATTGCAGATGAACACACTCACATGGCGCAGAAACTCGGGACGCCGCAGGATCACGCCCATGTTGCCCACGATGGCGTAAACAGGCTTGCGGTGCTTCTCCGCGAAGCGCAGCACCATCTCGGCGATGGCCTCGTTCATGTCGATCTCGAGGACGATGTTGTCCGCGTGGGCGATGATTTCCTCGCCGTGAACGCAAAGGTATTCCTCCAGCGGGCGGAAGTCGGGCTGCTTGGACACGGACCCCACCAGGTCGCCGTGCTCGTCGAGGATTGCCAGCCACATGCCCATGCCGTCGTCGGCAAAGAGGGTGTGGCGGAGGTCGATGTTGAGGTTGGCCAGCCGGTCGCGCACCTCGCGGCCCAGCGCGGAGTTGTCCGTCATGCTGACGAAGGACGCGCGCTCGCCCTGGTTGCCGAAGTCCTCGCAGACATTGCGGCATACGCCGCCGTGTACAAAGCGCACCGTGCCGATGTTCGTGCCTGTGGGTGCGTAATGGTCGAAGGCAAAGCCCTTCACATCCACAAAGACTGCGCCGATGATCACCGTATCCATGCAGATTCCCCATCCTTTGTGTGCCGTTTAGAGATCGAGGCTGCGCTTCCAGCGTCCGCTGAAATAGCGCAGGCCCAGCAGCAGTGCCCGGGAGACATTGTCCGCCACCATGCACAGCCAGACGGCGCTCAAACCGAGGCCGAAAACTCTGACGCACAGCAGCGTGCCGAGAATGCGCGCGCCCCACATGGTGATCAGCGAGACCGCGAAGGGATACTTCGTCTGGCCGACGCCGTGGAACACGCCTTCGAAGATGATCATCGCGGCGTACAGCGGCTCGGAGCAGGCGACGATGCGGAGAATCCTCGCGCCGCCGGCGATCACCTGCGCGTCGGCGGTGAAGATGGACATCATCTGTCCGGGAAAGGCGAACAGGATCGCGCCGGTGAAGGTCATCAGCCCCATGCTGATGAGCAGGATGGTCTGCGAGACGCGATCGAGCTTGTCTTCATTGCGCTCGCCCAGCGCGTTGCCGCTCAGCGTGGAGGCGGCGGTCTGCATGCCGTAGCCGGGAATGTAAAAGGCCTGCTCCGCCGTCAGCGCAATGGAATGGGTGGCCAGCGCCGTCTTGCCCAGCGAGGTGACCTGCGCGGAAAACACCACCTGGCCGCTGAACACGCCCAGATTCTGCAGCGCGACCGGAAGGCCGACGCGGACGCAGCGGCCCATGACGTCGCTGTCCCAGCGCTGCTTCAGCTTCAGCGGGGAGAGCGTCGGGCTGGAGAGCACCTTGTAAAGCATCATCGATCCGCTGAAGACCACCGATATGGCCGACGCGATGGCCGCGCCCGCCACGCCCCAGCCCGCGCCGGGCAGCGTGACCGAGACGCCCAGCAGCGTCGCCTGGCGGGTCGGGAAGATCAGCAGAAGGTTCAGCGCGACGTTGATTGCGTTCATGCCCAGGTTCACCAGCATCGGCGTGCGGGTGTCGCCCGAGGCGCGCAGCGCGCTGCCCAGGATGAACGAAAGCGCGCGAAAGACCAGCGGCGCGCAGAGGATGGCGAAGTACAGGGATCCCTCCCTGTGAATGTCCGGATCCGCGCCCAGCCAGCGCGGCAGATGGGGTGCGGCAAGCTCGGTGATCAGCGTCATCGCGGCGCCCACGATCAGAGCCAGCCAGATGCCCTGCTGTGCCGCGCTCCGGGCGCAGCGGTCGTCCTTCGCGCCGATGGCCCGGGCGATGCAGGCAAGCACGCCCGCGCCCATGGCCCAGAGGGGCGAATTGGTGAGCCAGGTCACGGTAGTGGTCAGGCCCACTGCCGCCGTGGCCTGCACGCCCAGGCGGCCCACCATGGCGGAGTCGGCATATTGAACGATGGTCTGGAGCGCTTGCTCCACCATCGCGGGCCATGCCAGCGCGGCGATCGTCGCCAGCATCGCCCGCGATTGTCTTTCGGGTTGGGACACGTCCGTCACTCCATTGTGCGTTTGATTTTGCGTTCGGCCACGGCGGTCTGCGCCACGACGGCGGAGCCCTCGCGCACGAACCGCAGCAGCGCGAAGATCGCATCGCTTTCCGGCGTCAGCGCGCCGGTCAGCTGCGCGTGGTCGGAGAGCCTGACCAGCTGCTCCAGCGCCTCCCGATAGAAGGCCACATCCTCGCGGCAGGTCAGCTGAACCGAGCCGATTTCGAGCCGACGGTCGTCGTCGGACAGCTCCAGGTCGATCTCCTCGATGCGCTCCTGGATGCGGTCGGCCAGATCCAGCATGGTTTCGACGGATTCCTCGGGGAAGTGGAACTCCGCATGGTGGGTGTAGCCGTTCCAGACCGCGTCCTCGAGGATGTCCTCGTCGTTTGCGGTGAAGGGCACGGAGCCGTGCAGGAACGCGCCGCGATAGAGGCCGGACAGGAACAGCGACGAGGTGTGCTCGTCCTCCAGCAGCTCGCAATAGCGCACGCAGTCCTTCAGCGTGCCGCCGGCCAACAGCGCAGTCAGGCGGTCGCGGGCGTCCTCCATGCAGGGGCGCTCGCTGCAAAGGTCGATGCGGACGTCGATCTGCGAGGCCTCCGCGAGGGCGTCGATGGCGGCAAGGTCGATCCCGGGGCGTTCGTCGCCCAGCCACAGAAAGGTGCGCTCATCGTCGTCGGCCTGAAGGTGCAGCTCTGCGGAGCCGAACGCATCGGAAAGGCGGAAGAGGGTTTTCAGATACTCCTGCAGCTGGCGGATAAAGCCGTCGGTCCGGCCGGGAATGCGGCGGATGCGGATGTGCTCGCAGGAGAGAAGAGAAGTGTTTTTCATCAGGTTCACCTCCGGGGTTGAGGGTATAGTAGCGAATGGAGCTGCGGCCGGGCGGATCAGCGCCCGGCGAAGCGTCGATAGTCGGCTTCCAGCGCCCTGGCCGCAGTGGCGAGGTCATAGCCGGCGCGCGCGATGGCGTCCATGCCCGAGCGGCTCGCGGCGGCACGGTCTGCGGCGGGCAGATCCAGCACGGCGCTGACCCAGCTCTCCGCGTTCATCGGCAGAAAGCGCGCGCTGCGCACAAAGGCGCAGTCGGGCGTGATCGCGTCGGACATCAGCACCGGCAGTCCCGCGCACTGCCATTCCAGCGCCACGGTGGGAAAGCCCTCGTACAGCGAGGGCAGCAGCATGGCGTCCATCATCTGCAGAAGCCTGGGCACGTCCGTGCGCGTGCCCAGAAAGCGCACGCGTTCGGCAATGCCGAGCTCGCGGGCCTTCTGCTCGGCTTCCGCGCGCAGCGGGCCGTCGCCCACCAGGACCAGCAGATGATCGGGGTTGCGCTTGAGCACAGCGGCAAAGGTTTCCAGCAGAAAGGTGTGGTTTTTCGCCGGAACAAATGCCGCGACATTGCCCAGAACGGTGTTGCTGCTGCAGTCGAACTCCTGCCGCACGGCGCTGCGGACCTCCGGGTCGAAGATGAAGCGCCGGGTGTCGATGGCATTTCGCACCACCGTGAACGGGCGGCGGCCGAACAGCCAGCGGCCGGCCTCCTCGCCGCAGGCCATGGCGTGGGTGTAGAGCAGGTTGAACAGCGGGCGCAGCAGGCGGTGCGCCGCCGCATATTTGCAGCTGCTGTTGTGACTGTGGGCGATGCGCACCCGCGCGCCGCCCAGCTTTGCCGCCAGCAGGTCGATGGCCAGCGTGCAGGAGTTGCCGTGGCAGTGGACCACGTCGTAGCGATTGGTTCGCACGAGCTGCGATACAAAGCGGATGTAGCGCAGCGGATGCTTCAGCCGGTGAGGGGCGATATGGATGGGAAAGCCCATGGATTCCGCCGCCGCGCGGATGCGGTCGTCCTCGATGCGGTAGGTCAGAAAGTCCGTGCGCGCGCCCTTCATGGGTTCGGCGATGCGCAGGGGAAACAGCGTCTGACCAGCGAACTTCATGGGCGTCGTGATCAGCTGGAGCACGCGAAGCTCGGGTTTATGGGATGCGCACATGGCCGCTCCTTTCAGTCCAGCGCGCGCAGCTGTTCAAATTCGCCGCCGTGCTTTTCATATTCATAGATCTTGGCATCCACCAGCAGGCGATACCACAGGCATTCGAAGTAGTGGAAGAGGAAGCCTTCCTTTCCGTCCAGGAAGCCCAGGCGGAAGATATAGTTGTAGATGAACCACAGCCAGGCGCGCAGGAACTTCGGCGCGCGATAGTAGATGCCGAACTTCTTCCTGCGCTGGGCCTGGATGTAGGCGTCGGCCTGGATGGCGGTGGAGGCGCCCCGGGTGAAGGCGATGTAGTCCTGCATCTCGCGGGTGGCGTACCAGTTGTAGCGGCGGATATAGTTGTCCAGGTCCTTGAAGTCGTAGTGCAGGAAGCGCTCCTTCAGGCTGACGTTGCGGCCGGAGGAGAGGATGGAGTGGGCGTCGCGCTTGCGGTCCTCGATGCGCCCGATTCCGCGCTTGAACAGCATCATTTTGCGCTTCGTGCGGATGCCGTGCCGGATGGGCTTTCCGAGAAAATAGAAGGTGGCCTCCATGGTGATGCCGTTCAGATCACCGTGCACGGCGTCGTCGCTGGAGAGCACCGCCTCGGCCTCGGCGATCAGCGCGGGCGTCAGGCGCTCGTCGGCGTCCAGGCGAAGGATCCAGTCGGTATCGATATTGGCGTTGTCGATGGCCCAGTTGAACTGGGCGGCGTAGTAGGTGAACTCGTGATTCAGCACGTCTGCGCCGCACTCGCGGGCGATCTCCACGGTGCGGTCAGCGCTGCCGCAGTCCACCACGACTGCGCGCTGGACGAAGCCGCGAATGGACTTCAGACATTCGCCCAGGTTCTTTTCTTCATTTCGGGTCAGTATAATTGCGGTTATGCTTGCCATAGAGCGCCTCCTTGACAGCGCGTGCGAAACCGGCGCGAGGGAAATGCGCCGGCCGCTGCTGGTGAAATCCTACATTATTATACAAGCTATTATACATGAATTTGCGCCTCGCGGCAAGGGCATGTTTTCTTTCAAACGGCGTTTGATGGCGAAGATGGGCGGCAAACCGGCGAAAACCGGCGGCGGTGGCGGAGCCAGGCATGAAAATTCATTAAAAATACCCTTGAGTGTTGAGGACAAACGTGCTATATTATTCGTAATTACGAGGTTCCGGGATGGAAAGGAAATGAACGCGATGGGCGAAAATGTATTGCTGAGGCTGTCCGGCCTGGAAAAATCCTTTGAGGGAACGAAGATCCTGCGGGGCATTTCGCTGGATGTTCAGGCAGGCGAATTCGTCACGCTGCTGGGCCCCTCCGGCTGCGGCAAGACCACGACGCTGCGCCTGATCGCGGGACTTCTGGAGCCGGATGCGGGCTCGATCATGCTGGACGGGAAGGACATCACCCGCCTTGCGCCGGAAAAGCGCGATGTGAACACCGTGTTCCAGAACTACGCGCTGTTCCCCCACATGAACGTGGAGCGCAACATCTCCTACGGCCTGCGCATCAAGGGCGTGAAAAAGCCCGAGTGGCAGAAGCGGGTGGGGGAGATGCTGAAGCTGGTGCAGCTGGAGGGCTATGAGAAGCGCATGCCCTCGCAGCTGTCCGGCGGCCAGCGCCAGCGCGTGGCCATCGCCCGGGCAGTGGTGCTCAATCCGCGGCTGCTGCTGCTGGACGAGCCGCTGGGCGCGCTGGATCTGAAGCTCCGCCAGCAGATGCAGCAGGAGCTGAAGGACATTCAGAAGCGGCTGGGCATCGCTTTTGTGTACATCACCCACGATCAGGAGGAGGCGCTGAACATGTCCGATCGCATCGCGATCATGCGCGACGGACAGTTCGAACAGATCGGCTCCCCCGAAGAGATCTACGAGCGGCCGCAGACCCGCTTTGCCGCAGGCTTCATCGGCCAGACGAATCTGATTGAAGCGAAGGTCGTTGAAGCGGGCGCGGACGGCCTGACGCTGGAGTACAATGGCGTGCGGCTGCCCGCGCGCAAGGCCGACTTCGATACAAAGGCCGGCGACGAGGTGGCGCTGAGTCTGCGCACCGAACGCGTCGGGTTCGCCCGCACGCCCATCGCGGAGTGCGCGCTGCCGGGCGTGCTGAAATCCCGCCACTACGCGGGCGGCTCCATGCGCGCCATCATCCGGCTGGACAGCGGCCGCGAGGTGCTGGTGCTGTGCCAGTCCGCGGAGCGGGCGCAGGGCGAGGCGGGCGAGCGCGTGTTCCTCTGCTGGAACCGCGAGGAAGCGCCCGTGGTGCGGTGACGGGGGGAAGTTCAATGCAGGAAGAAAACAGGGAAGCGCTCATGAGCGGGGAGAAGAAGGATCGCGCATCCTTTCTGCTCTCCGCGCCGATGATCGTCTGGACGCTGCTGTTTGTGGGCGCGACGATCGCCTATATCGTCGTGCTGAGTTTCCTCAAGCGCGATCCCGACGGCTTCGGCGTGATCGGCGAGTTCACGCTGGAAAACTACACAAAGCTGCTGGACGCGAACTACGGCAAGGTGTTCTGGAATACGATTGTGCTGGGCTTCAAGACCACGCTGCTGTGCGTGCTGCTGGGCTACCCGTTCGGCTATTTCATGGGCCGCGCGTCGAAAAGGTGGCGAACGATTCTGATGCTGCTGGTGATCGTTCCGTTCTGGACGAACGCGCTGATCCGCGTGTACGGCTGGCGCATCCTGCTGGTGGGCAACGGCCCGATTAACAGCGCGCTGATGGCGCTGGGCTTGATCGACAAGCCGCTGAAGCTGCTCAATACCCACGGCGCGATGCTGCTGGGCATGGTGTACGCGCTGCTGCCGTTCATGATTCTGCCCACCTATACCAGCGTGGAAAAGATGGACTGGTCGCTGGTGGACGCGGGCCGCGATATGGGTGCGCATCCGTTCATCGTGTTTCTGACGGTCACGCTGCCGCTGACGGCTCCGGGGCTGCTGACCGGCTGCGTGCTGGTGTTTGTGCCGAGCCTGGCGCTGTTCTTCATGGCCGACCTGCTGGGCGGCCCCAGCGATCTGGTGATTGGCAATCTGGTGCACGATCAGCTGCTGAAGAGCCGCGACTGGCCCTTCGCCGCGGTGCTCTCCGTGGTGCTGCTGGTGATCACCTGTGTGATCATGCTGATCTACCGCCGGCTGGGCGGAAAGTCCAGCGATATGGCGATGTTCTGACGGGAGGCGGACGAGATGAAGAAAAGACGCAGATCCCCGTGGGCGCCGCTGTACCTCACGCTGGTGCTGATTTTGCTGTATCTGCCCATCGTGGTGGTGGTGCTGTATTCGTTCAACGCCAATGCCAGCCGCTATCCCAACGAATTTACCGGGTTTTCGCTTCAGTATTATAAAGCGCTGTTCAAGGACACCAAGGGTCTGCTGGCCGCGCTCAAGACGAGCCTGATCCTGGCCGTGGGCAGCTGCGGCATCTCGATGGTCATCGGCACGCTGGGCGCGGTGGGCATGGTCCGGCGGAAGTTCCGGGGCCAGGGCGCGATCGAGACCCTCTCGCTGCTGCCGATCATGGTGCCGGAGATCATCCTCGGCATGGCGTTTCTGGCGGTGTTCACCGCGGTGGGGCTGCGGTTCGGCATGCTGACGCTGATGCTGGCCCACGTGACGTTCTGCACGCCGTATATCTACATCATTGTGAAGGGCCGCCTTGCCGGCATGGATCCTTCGCTGGCGGAGGCCAGCCGGGATCTGGGCGCATCGCCCGCGCGAACGTTCTTTGAAATCACGCTGCCGCTGATCATGCCCGGCATCCTGTCGGGCGTAATGCTGGCCTTCGCAATGAGTTTGGATGACTTCGTCATCAGCTTCTTTGTCACCGGCGCGACCACCACGACGCTGCCGCTGAAGATCTATTCCTCCGTGAAGACGGGCGTGTCGCTGCAGGTGAACGCGCTGTGCACGCTGATTCTGGCGTTCGTGGCCGTCGTGATGGCGGTCAAGACGCTGGTCGTCGACCGGAAGAACAATCAAAATCAATGATACGCCGGCTTCCGGCTGATCATATATCAACCACAAGGGGGACTGAACATGAAAAAGTTTTTCGCAATGCTGCTGGCCGCGACGCTGCTGCTGTGCGCCGGCGTGACTGCACTGGCCGAAGAGGAGAAGGTGCTCAACATCTTCACCTGGGAGGGCTATTTCGATGAGACGACGCTGGGCATGTTTACGGAAAACACCGGCATCCAGATCAATTTCCAGACCTTTGCAAGCAATGAGGAGATGCTGCTGAAGCTGCAGGCCAACGGCGGCTCCGAGTACGACATCGTTCTTGCCAGCGACTACGCCATCAGCGCCGCTGGCAAGGAAGGCCTGCTGATGCCGCTGGACAAGTCCAAGCTGACCAACTGGGACAACCTCAACCCCAACTATCTGAACCAGTACTTCGATCCGGAGAACGTCTACTCCGTGCCCTACACCGTCGGCTCCCCGATGATCGTGTACGATCCCACGCAGGTCGAGGGCGAAATCACGTCCTTCTCCGACCTCTGGGACGAGCAGTTCGCCGACGGCCTGTGGGTGATCGACGACGCGCGCGTCATGATCGGCGAGGTGCTCAAGTCCCTGGGCTATTCCTACAACACCACCGATGAGGCCCAGCTGGCAGAGGCCGCCGCGAAGCTGGCCGAGCTCAAGCCCAACATCCGCGTGCTGGACTACGACATGAGCTACAACTACTTCACCGCCGGCGAGGTGAAGGCGGCGTATCTGTTCACGCCCTTCGCCTACTGGACGCTGACCGAAAATCCCGACCTGGTGGCGGTGTTCCCCGACGAGGGCATCGGCTTCGGCATCGACAGCATCGTGATCCCCGCCAATGCGCCCCATCCGGAGAACGCCCACGAGTTCATCAACTTCTACCTCGAGGCTGAGACCGCGAAGATCGTGGCCGAGTGGCAGTGGTACATCAACCCCAACCAGGCCGCCGACGCGCTGCTCGACCCGGACTACGTCGCCGCCGCGCCGTTCAACATCCCCGATGACCTGCTGGCCACCAAGGAATTTGTTGAGGACCTCGGCGAAAACGAGTCCCTGTTCCAGGACATCTGGAACGAGTTCAAGCTGGCTGACTGATGCAGCACAAAGACCGCTGACGAACGATGCCAGCGGTCGATCATCCTGAAATACAAGGCGAAAACTCCCTTCGGATTTCTTTCTGAAACTCCGAAGGGAGTTTTTTGTGTGCCTGCGGAGACTGGCAGATCTGCGCGCGGCACTATCCTGCGGTATCAATAAACAATATAGCAATAAATATGGGAGAATTATTGAAATATTGGGATGAAAATTCGCATAAAATCCATTCTGTGCGCATAAAAGTGACTAAAAAATGGGCAAGATGTAGAATATATAAATTATTAATAGAATTGAAAAACTTGTGCAACAACATGGCGGCGGGATTTTGCTATAATTTAACCAAACAAACGCCACACATTCACGGAGAGGAGCAAGGCAGTTCATGGCAAAGACAAAAATCGATGTGATGTCTCCGGAATACAAGAAAACCTGGAGATATGACCTGAAGAGGCACAAGGTCATCTATCTGATGTTCCTGGCCGTGTTCATTTATTATTTTATCTTTCACTATATTCCGATGTTCGGCATCGTCATCGGCTTTCAGAAGTACCGGCCGGCAAAGGGCATTCTGAATTCCGATTGGGTGGGACTGAAGAATTTCATCAAATTCTTCACGGGCCCGTATGCGTTCCGGCTGATTCGAAACACGATCGTCCTGAACCTGCTGCTGCTGTGCTTCAGCTTCACGGCGCCGATTATCTTTGCGCTGATGCTCAACGAAATGAAGCCCGGCAAGTACAAATCCCTGATGCAGACCATCAGCTATATGCCTCACTTCATTTCGGCGGTGGTTGTGTGCGGCCTGCTGCTGATGTTCACGCAGTCCACGGGCGTGATCACCGCGATATTCAGCGCGCTGGGGCTATCGGACAAGTCGTTTCTGTTGTCCCGCGCCGAGTATTTCCGCCCGCTGTATGTGATACAGGACATCTGGCAGGAGCTCGGCTGGGGCTCGATCATCTATCTGGCCACGGTTTCCAATGTGGACATGAGCCTGTATGAGGCGGCGGAAATCGATGGCGCCGGGCGGTTCCGGAAGATCTGGTCCATCACCATTCCGGCATTGATTCCCGTCATCGTCGTGCAGCTGATCATGCGCATCGGCTCGCTGATGAGCCTGGGCTCGGGCAAGGTCATTCTGCTGTACAGCCCGTCGACCTACGAGACGGCGGACGTGATTTCTTCTTATGTGTATCGCGCAGGTCTGCTGAATCAGGATTATTCGCTGGGCACGGCCGTCGACCTGTGCAACTCGGTTGTGAATATCGCGCTCTTGTTCCTGGCCAATACGGCGAGCCGCAGGCTGACGGAACAGAGCCTGTGGTAAGGGGGTGCGGGATGTGGCGAAGAAGACCAAATCCACAATCAGCATGAAGGGCCTCGGCGGCATCAAAAAGACGAAGAGCGACATCATCTTCGACGTCTGCGTTTACGTAATCGTGACGGTGATCTGCATCATCTGCCTGTACCCGATGCTGTTTGTGCTGTTTGCCTCGCTGTCCAACGGCACGAAGCTGCACTTCCACACCGGCCCGCTGTGGGCGCCGCTGTTTCCGATGACGCTGGAGGGCTACAAGACCGTTCTGAGGAACCCCGACATCGCCACCGGTTATCTCAATACGATCATCTACCTGATCGGCGGAACGGCGTTTTCCATGGTGCTGACGACGCTGGGCGCGTACGTGCTCTCCCGCAGGGGCTACAAGCTGAAGAAGTTCTTCACGATCTATCTGGCGCTGACAATGTACATCTCCGGCGGCATGATTCCCACCTTCCTGGTTGTGCGCGGGCTGGGCATGCTGAACACCCGGGCGGCGATCATCATTGTGGGGTCGGTGTCCACCTGGAACATGATCGTGCTGCGGACGGCCTTTGCCAGCATCCCCAGAGGCCTGGAGGAGGCCGCGATCATTGATGGCGCCAACGACGTGCAGGTGCTGACCCGGATCATTCTGCCCTGCTCCAAGGCCACGGTGGCGGTCATTCTGCTGTTCTATGCCGTGGGCATCTGGAATTCCTGGTTCAATTCCATGATCTACCTCCAGAAGCGCCAGCTGTTCCCGCTGCAGCTGTTCCTGCGCGAGATTCTGGTGGAAAGCTCCGCGATGGAGGGCGAGGCCAACATCCAGTCCGGTATCGGCATCAACTACATCAAGGAACTGCTGCAGTACTGCACGATCATCATCGCGACGGTGCCGATCCTGGTGGTTTACCCGTTTGTACAGAAGTACTTTGTCAAGGGCGTTATGATGGGCTCGTTGAAGGGAGAATGATGCTCCCGCAGCCGGTGCGCCCCATTGTGCTGAACTGAATTGCGCCCTCCGCATGGCCGGAGCCGAAGCTGCACCCGCGGGAACGGCGCTGCGCGAGACGCGTCAGTATATTTGAAAGGAGAGATTCCAAACATGAAGAAACTCTTGACCGCGCTTCTGCTTGCGGCGCTGCTGCTCGTAAATGTTGCAGCGTTCGCGGAAGTGACGTACCCGGTGGAGGAAACTGCGACCATCAAGTGGTGGCATCCGCTGCGTGCGCCGTCCTATCAGTCCTCTCATGACGACAACATCTGCTGGCAGGCCATCGCCGAGAACGTCGGCGTGGAGATCGAGTGGATTCATCCCGCGTCCGGCACCGAGACCGAGCAGCTGAACCTGCTGCTGGTCGGCGGCGATCTGCCCCACATCATCCAGATCGACGGATACCTGGAGTCCGCCGGCGGCGCGGCCGCTCTGGTTGACGACGGCGTTGCGGTCGACCTGACCGACTACCTCGAGGAGTATGCCCCCGACTATCTGGCCGGCATCACCGCCTCCGACCTGGCCTATCAGATGGCCACCACCGCAGACGGCCGCGTCGTTCAGTTCACCCAGCTGAAGCAGACCTCCCCGCAGTACAACCGCGTGAATGTCCGCGACGACATCATGAAGGAGATCGGCTGGACCGATGAAAACGGCATCTCTGGCCTGCGCCTGCCCGAGACCATCGCCGACTACACCGAGATGTTCGCTGCGATGAAGGAAGCCGGCTATTACGGCTACCGCACCAACAAGGCTGGCCGCGACACCCAGATCATGACCGCGTTCGGCATTTGGAACGGCTGGTATGTCAAGGAAGACGGCACCATCGGCTACGGCATGTGGGATGACAAGTATCGCGATTATCTGAAGCAGGTCCGCGAGTGGATCGTGGCCGGCTATGTCCATCCCGACTGGGCGTCCGACGTCTCCACCTCTGCGCTGTTCACCAACAAGGAGATCGGCATGTACATCACCCCCTCCGACATCGCCTATGGCGCTGCGGTGGCCGGCGGTTACGACATCACCTGCGTGAACTATCCGCGCATGAACTCCGGCGATCCCTATCCCTTCGAGAACACCACCTGGGACGTGGTTCCCGCTGACGGCATCCGCACGGTCGTCACCCAGGCTGCCATCGATGACGGCGTGTTCGAGCAGGTCATGGCGCTGCTGAACTACGGCTACACCGAGGAAGGCGCCCTAATCTACAACTGGGGCATCAAGGACGTGACCTACACCGAGGATGAGGAAGGCAACAAGACCTACACCGATCTGATTCTGAACAACGACACCATCCCCGCTTCCGACGGCCAGTACATCTACAAGCTGCACTTTGGCCCGAAGCTCGCGGAGGCCGACGTCCAGTGCAACCCCGGCACCATTGGCGATCCCAAGGCGCTGTACTGGAGAGAGCTGTACTCCGACGACCCGACCGTCTCCTCCGACTGCATCATGTTTGCCTCGCTGACCGCGCAGCAGTCCCTCGATCGCGCTGAGTACATGGTCGATATCGAAACCTACATGAACGAGAGCACGCTGCAGTTCCTGCTGGGCGACAAGGATATCAACGATGACGCCGCATGGCAGGAGTACATGGATACCATGCAGAGCCTCGGCATCGAGGAAGCCATCGCGATCACTCAGGAAGCTCAGGACGCGTTCGCTGCGAAGGAAATCCCCACGGACTGGGTTCAGGAGCGTTGATAGCGTGATTCGTCGCTGACCATCTGTCGGGGTGCGCAGACGGCCAAAAGGGCGCTTTTCCCAAAGCGCCCTTTGTTGCTGTCCGGCAGGAGTTGAGAGCACGGCGGAGAAATATATAAGTCAAGAAAATAATTTGCACAAGGAGGACTATCTGTATGTACACAATTCCCAAACCGGAATTTCCCCGACCGGAAAAACGGCGCGAAACCTGGATGAACCTGAACGGACAGTGGGATTTCCGGCTGTTCCCTGCGGGCGCTGAGGAGGCGGAAAAGGCATTTGCGCAGGAGCGCGGCGACTATGATCGCGCCATCACGGTGCCCTTTTCCTGGGTGTGCCCGCTGTCCGGGATCGCGGAAAATGTCGCCGGCGTCGGCTGGTACCGGCGCGAAGCGGCCTATGAGAAGAGGGGCCGCCTGTTCCTCTGCTTCGGCGCGGTCGATTACAAGGCCGACGTCTATGTCAACGGCGTGCATGCGGGCGCGCATCAGGGCGGATATACATACTTCGAACTGGAGGTCACGGACCTGTGGCAGGAGGGCGTGAATCGGATCGAGGTGCGCGCCGAGGACTATCGCCATGAAACGCAGCTCTACGGCAAGCAGGGCTATGGCGATATCCAGGGCATCTGGCAGACGGTCTGGCTCGAGGACCGGCCGCAGGCGTACATCAAGGACTGGCAGACCGTGACCCGCATGACCGGCGAGGTGCGCATCGCCGTGCAGGCCGACGCGCCGGATGGCAGCGAGGTCAGCGCCTGCTTTGACGGCCAGTTCTGGACAGGCGCGGTCCAGGGCGGCGCCGCGGAGCTGACGCTGAAAATCGAGACGCCGAAGCTCTGGTCGCCCGATTCCCCGTATCTCTACGAGGGCAGTCTGAAGCTGGGAGAGGACGAGGTCTTCACCTACATCGGCATCCGGGAGATCACCACCGGCCGCGTGGACGGCCGCGGCTACAGGTGGATCCTGCTCAACGGCAAGCCCGTCTACCTCAACGGCACGCTGGACCAGGCGTTCAATCCCCAGGGACACTTCACCTATCCCACCGATCAGGATATGCACGATGAGGCCTGGCGGCTCAAGCGGCTCGGGCTGAACATGGTGCGCATCCACATCAAGCCGGAGGAGCCCAGGAAGCTCTACTGGATGGACAAGCTGGGCGTGCTGGTCATGGAGGATATTCCCTGCTTCTGGGGTGCGCCCGTGGACGAAGCCCGCGCCGCCTATGAATCGGAAATGGTCGACATCATCGCCCGGGACATCAATCATCCCGCGACGTTCGCCTGGGTCGTGTTCAATGAGAGCTGGGGCCTGCTCAACGGCGAGCGCCGCAACAAGGTGTATCTGCCCGAGACTCAGGAATGGGTGCGCTCGATCTATCACAAGGCCAAGCAGCTGGATCCGAGCCGCATCGTGGAGGACAACTCGCCCTGCCGCTATGACCATGTGGAAACGGACCTGAACACGTGGCATTTCTATCTCAACGGCTATGAGATCGTGCGCGATCACATCCGGAAGGTCGTGGATGAAACCTATCCGGGCTCCGGGTTCAACTTCATCGGCGACAACAGGCAGACCGACGCGCCGCTGATGAACAGCGAGTGCGGCATGGTCTGGGGCGTGGACGGCTCCGCGGGCGACAGCGATCTCGCCTGGCAGTATCACTACATGCTCAATGAATACCGCCTGCACGAGAAGCTCTGCGGCTTCGTGTTTACCGAGTTCCACGACGTCGTCAACGAGTTCAACGGCTACTATCGCATCGACGACACCGACAAGGACTTCGGCTATCAGGACTTCTGCCGCGGCATGAGCCTGCGGGATCTGCACACGGCGGATTTCCTGGCCGTGGACTGCCCGCCGATGCAGACCGTCGCGCCCGGCGCGCGGGTTGCCGTGCCGCTGGTGCTCTCCAGCTTCTCGGACGCCCATCACGGCGAGGTTTGCGCCGTGGCGTGGGAGCTGTGGCACGACGGGCTGAACGGCCGCGTGTCCGATGCGCATGGCGAGTTTGCGCTGCCGCTGTTCGGCTGGGGCACGACCAGGCTGCAGAATCTGACCGTGACCATGCCGACGGAGAACGCCGCCGCGGTGCTCAGCCTGTATCTGAAGGCGGCGGACGGCAGTGTGATCACCCGCAATTTCACGACCTTCGACGTGCGCGCGGCGCTGCCCGGAAACTTCGTGGAGGTGCCGGTGTGCAGCGGCAGCACCAGCGGTTTCGAGCCGGTCTGGAATGCGCTGATGGAGGACAAGCTGTGCATGGGCGGCGAAGGAGAGGTCACCTATGAGATCGACCTGCCCGAGGGCGCATCCCCGCTGCGCGATGTGAACATCTATCTGGAGGCCGGCGCCAAGCGCGTTCTCAAGAAGGACCGCAAGGAGGTCGGTGCGGAGCAGGTGGATCTGGGCTTCATGCGCGGCTACCTCGTGGATCGCGGCGCATTTGAAAATTCCTACTGGATGACGGATGAGTCCCGGATTCCTTCCGACGTGGAGGTGCTGATCAACGGCGAACCGGTGGATGTGCTGCATCTGGAGAATGACTGGGCGGACGCGCGCGGCATGCTGTCCTGGCACCGCCAGCCGAATCCCCGCAAGCTGGACGAGGCAGGCTCCTTTGGCGAGCAGAAGCGCATTGCCGTGCCCAGCCGCCTGCTGCCCGCGATTCAGCGCGACGGCAGGCTGACCCTGACGCTCCGGGTGAAGGGCCAGGGCGGTCTGGCGCTGTATGGGCGCAGCTGCGGCCGGTATCCCCACGGTCTGCTGGTGGAAGCGCTGTATTGACGGCAGAAAGAGCCTGCCGCCGGGCAATGGCGGCAGCTGTGCGGACATCGAACACATTGCAGAAAAACGAGCAAAATGCTTCCGGAGGGCGCGCATGCGTGCCCTCCGGAATGCTTCTGTCCGCCACGCCGGAGCGCCTTCGGCTGTCCGCCATCGCACTGACCGAACGCGGTGTGAAATGCAGGGCTTGCAAAGGTTCGTTTTACGGGGCTTCGCGCCGCTTTTTTTGATGCGAGGAATGTCAGACTGCCGGAAAATGCCTGAAAACGATTGACATGTCCTTCAGAATGGGATATAATTAAATCAAAGTTGCATAACATATGTTGTGCAACTTTGATTTTGAAATAAGGATGATCCTATGCCGCCGAAGCCGAAGTACACGAAAGAAGAAATTGTAAATGCTGCCTATGAACTGACGCGGGAGAAGGGCATTGACGCGGTGGTGGCCCGCGAGGTCGGGAAACGGCTGAACACGTCGGCGTCCCCCATCTTTACCGTATGGAACAGCATGGAGGAATTGCGGGAAGAGGTGTGGAAGCTGGCAAAGCAAAAGTATCAGGAGTATATGTCCGGTATTTTTGATTACACGCCGGCGTTCAAAGAGTTTGGGATGCGGTGGGTCAGCTTTGCGGCGGAGGAGCCGAATCTCTATCGCCTGCTGTTCCTCTCCCGGCGGGATGAGCACAGCCCCTGCGTCCGCTTCAAGCAGGCCTTCGACGGATTCTTCACTCCTTTGGTGGAGGAGATCATGAGGACCTTTGAGCTGTCCGAGGGGGACGCTGACAATCTGCTCAATCAGATGATCGTATTCGCCAACGGCATCGCCGCCTTTGTCATTACCGACAGGGACAGTTTTTCCAAGGAGGCGGTGAGCCGCGACCTCAGCCAGGTGTGCATCGGCATTGTGATTGCGAATAAGCTGCGGGACGGCGCCCTGGATATGTCCACGGCGAAGGCGATGGTGGACTCCTGTGCCAGCGGGATCACGCCCCGAAAAACAGAATGCAATCATAGCAGGAAATGAGCTTTACAGGAAGGATGGAGAAAATTGATCGAGAAAAGATTGAGAATGCTCGGGATACTGGGGATTGTCAGCTTGCTTTCCTACACGGCGATGGTGGTGTTCTCCCCGCTTGCGTATCCGGGATATGATTGGCTGAGCATGGCGGTGAGCGATCTGAGCGCGGAGGGCGCGCCGTCCCGGGCCCTCGCAGGGCAGCTGAACGCGCTGTTTGGGCCGTGCGCTGTGGTTTCCATCATGGCGGTTTGCGTGGGTGCGGCCGGCTGCAAATCGAATGTGCTGAAGCTGGGAATTTATTGCTTTGCCGCGATGGAATGGGTCTGTAATGTTGGATACGAGATCTTTCCCTGGGTGAGCGGCGCGCCTTCGTCGCATCCGCAGAATGTGATGCACCTCGTCGTAACGGGCCTGGTCGTCGTGCTTTCATTGGCCTCTTTGACGTTGACGGCGATTGGGGCCAGAAAGGAAGCGCTGAGATCTCTCAGCGCTTGGGCAGTCGCCTGCCTTGCGGCGATGCTCGTTGGACCGATCGGCACAGCGCTGTTGCCGAAGGCGGTATTCGGCCTGTTTGAAAGGTTCAGTACCTTCTCGGCGGTGGTATTCAACGCCGTCCTGGGCGTCTGCCTCATGAAGGGCCGGTTTGCCTTGAGGGAGCAGAACGCACTCGATCCATGACAGATATCAGACGCAGAGCACTGCCGGGTTCGGCACTGCTTCCGGAGCAGAGGAAAATGAGTAAAAGGCTGTTGAATCCACTGGCCATGTTTTGTGTGGGACTCATTCTGGGCGCCGCTGCGAGGCTGCTGGACCTGTACACGCAAAACCTGGGCGAGATATTCTCGCAGATGGCGGTATGGATTCTTTTGGGTACGCTGATCTCCGTCCTCAGCAGGACGGGCAAGATCGCCATGCTCAATGTGCTCACATTTTGCCTGGGGATGCTGCTGACGTATTATGCGGCAGCTGCGCTGAGCCACGGCGTCTATGCAAAAGACATGATGATCGGCTGGACGGTATTTGCGCTCTGCTCCCCGGTGATGGCGTATTTCGCATGGCTGACGAAGGAAGAAGGCGTATTTCCCAAAATCGTGCGCGTGGGGATCGTGGCTGTGTCCGTGATCTCATCCGTTCTGCTGTTTGACAGGCTGCGGATCTACGATCTCATCATCGACGGGGCGTTGGTTTATGTGCTGTTCTTTCTCCGTGTGAATCGATGAATTTCTGGTTTTACGGAGAATTGGCCGGAAAGGAAACAGGATTATGAGCAAACGAATGAGACAATACATCGGCATTCTGGCAGCCATTGCGGCCTATTACGTGGTTCACGAAGGCGCGCATTTCGTGGCGGCAGTGTGCTTCGGGGCATTCAGGCAGATCAGATTTATGGGCATTGGCATGCAGGTCGATGTTTACGCGGAGAAAATGACAGACCTGCAAATGGGGATTATGAACCTGGCGGGAGCGGTCAGTACATGGCTCTTCGCGTGGCTTCTGATCGCACTGAAAAATAAGATCTGCCAGGTCAAATCTCCCGTATTCAGAGCTGCGGCTTACTATATGACGATCACCATGCTGTTTCTTGACCCCGTGTATCTGAGCGTATTGTGCGGATTTTTCGGCGGGGGAGACATGAACGGCATCGCGCTGCTGATGCCGGAAACGGCGGCGAGGGCTCTGTTTGGCGCAGTGGGTATTCTCCACATATTTGTCTTTTGGAAACTCGTCCTGCCGGCATACCGGCGTTCATTTCGCTCTTGAATCCCTGAAACGGGAAAACACCGGCTTCAGTTGGGCGACAGGCGGAACGCATCCGGCCCGGAGGGCGAAGCTGACGCGGTTGTACCGTCGATAGGGCCGGCGTCAATATCCGCTTCCGGGCAGGCAGCTGATCGATCCCTCTTGGAAATTTCATCAGAAACCCGGACAAGGCATAAGCCCGATCCGGGCCAGGCGCTTTTGCCAATGAACCCCCGTTCCGGCTTGCAGAGCGGCAAATGAACCGCTGCCCTTTCAGGGAGAAGCCGAAACGGGGGTTCCAATCATGTTCAAATCGATGGATGCATCAGAGCATTTGCCCAGTCGCAGGCCGCAGCGCCGGATTCCGCATCCGGGCTTATTCATCGCACAGCTTTTCCGGCTGCATATGCTTTTTCCATGGCCGGGCTGTTCAGAATGTCGCCGGCATCTGTGGCATTTCCGCCGAAAACAGCCCCGGCCAGGCGCGCCTTCGGGAAGCAGGCAATCCAGCCCTCAAGGCCGCTGACCGCGCGCGCCCAAACCCAGTCGCCCTCTTCCGCCGCAGCGGCAATCAGATAGACGTCCCGGAACGCGTAGTCGGCGGAGGAGAGGGGATTTGCGCGATCCAGCAGCGTCTTCATCTGTCCGCACATTTCATAGAAGTAGATCGGCGTGGCGAACACGAGCACATCCGCATGAAGCATCTTTTCCTGAACGATGCGGTCTGCATCATCGTGAATCACGCACCGCTTTGTCTTCTGGCACGCGAAGCAGCCGCGGCAGAATTGAATGTCCATTCCGGTCAGGCGGATATGCTCCACCTCGTGTCCGGCTTCCTTCGCGCCTCTGGCAAACTCCCCGGCCAGCGCGTCGGAATTGCTGCCCTTGCGAAGGCTGGCGGAGATGATCAGAATCCTCTTGCTCACTGCAGTTTCTCCCTTCCTGTCTCAAGTTTCTCTTTAGCACAGCCGCCCGCCCCGTTTTCCCGCAAAGCGGACGGCTGCATTGGTTCGCGGAATACCGGGATTCCTCCGGCGGCTCAGTCCGCGGCGGCCTCGGCCATCGCCTGAACGTTTTCCCAGGGAACGTCGGGCAGGATGGACTCGTGGCTGGGCGATACGACGTAGTTGGGGCCGAACAGGTCGCGCAGGCGGTGCACCTCGTCCCTGACCTGGGCGGGCGTGGCCCGGGGCAGCAGCTGCTGCGTATCCACGCCGCCCACGAACACGATCTTGTCCTTGAATTCGCGGGACAGCGTCACGGCGTCCATGTGCGCCGCCTGCGCCTGGATGGGATGGAGCGCGTCCACGCCGGCATCGATCAGCCTCGGAATCACGCGGTAAATCGAGCCGCAGGAATGCAGCAGCACCTTCATGCCGTGGCGGTGCGCCTGATCGGTGAACTTCACGAAGGCAGGCATGACGAACCGGTCGAACATCTCGGGCGAAATCAGCGTGTCCAGCTGGCTGCCGAAGTCGTTTCCGAAGAAGAACATGTCGATTTTTCCCTTTGCCAGCGCGAACAGCTTTTCGTTGATCCTCAGATAGAAGTCCACCACATGCTCGGTCACCGCGTCGACGACGTCCGGATCGGTGTACATCTTGACGAAATAGTTCTCCATGCCGAAGAAATCGCAGACATTGTGGAAAAAGCACGACCAGGAGCCGGACAGCACCGCCTGACCGGCGTTTACCGCGCGGTCGATCTCCGCGAGGGTCGGCCCGAAGTCGACATACTTCTCCTCGGGCCAGGAAAAGGCATCCACCTCGGCCACGTCCTCGCATTCCGCAAACACGCCGTCTTGGCTGAGCGTCACCCGCTCCTTTCCGCCGAGCACGTCGAACATCGGCCGGCCCTCGGGATCGCGGTACAGCCCGAAGCTCTCCGGCTGAATCCAGCGGCAGGTGCTGCCCAGCCTGAGACCCAGTTCAAAGTCGTCGCTGACCTGAAACTTCTGAAAGAGGTTTTCCGTGCTCGCCGGATTGGGACAGCCATGCCAGAATCCGCTGCGGCTGCTTTGATGGTTCAGGATTTCCTGAAGATGTGTTCTGCCCGTCATGGAATCGTCCTCCTGAATACAATGATCGCGGGATATCCCGCCGGATACGATCATTGTACCGATCCCGACTGCGCCCGTCAATGCAATAAATTCAACTCTGCACTGTATTTTTTGCGCGTCCGCGCCAAGACGGTGGGACGATTGAGCGCATGCCTTCCCCCCGGCGCTGTTCCGGCGATGCGCATAAATGAGAATTGACCGTAATCTTGGAGGAATTATGGAGCTTCGCATTGAATCGATAGGTACAGGCCTGTTGCGGATGCGCCGGTCAGAGGCGTTCGCGCCGCAGATGCTGTAATTCCACGGCGCGTATCAGAACCGGCTGTGAGGATCAGATAGACAGCGGGGGCGCAGTCCTCCGGAAAAGCGTTCCGGCGGCGATGGCTGCCGATGATTTGAATGGATGGAGGTATATATGAAGAGGGCGACGGCGGAATATCTTGAAAAGCTGGACGCGGCGGTGGAGGCCCGGCGGCAGGCGATCCTGTCGGCGGAGGACGCGCTTGAGGTGTCCGGGCAGACGTATTATGTCTCCAATGATGGCGATGACGCGGCCGACGGGCACACGCCGGAGACGGCCTGGCGGACGCTGGCAAAGGCCGGCGCGGCAGAGCTGCGCCCCGGCGACGGCGTTCGTTTCCGCCGGGGCGACCTGTTCCGGGGCCAGCTGATTGCCCGGCCCGGCGTGGGCTACGGCGCGTACGGCTCCGGCGACAAGCCGAAGCTGTATGCGTGGGACTTCGATCTGGCCGATCCGGAACTCTGGGAGCTGTGGGACGCGGCGCATCACATCTGGCGGCTGAAGGTCAGAACGCTGGACGCGGGCACGCTGGTGTTCAACGGC
>JBJEUD010000038.1:0-4030 GCA_051883655.1 Candidatus Faecivicinus sp.
CGCATTTGCGGGAGCGACAATCATGGTATAATGATTAGGCAAGCCGAAGGCTTGGCCGGGTCGCTCACGCATTTGCGGGAGCGACAATCATGGTATATTATAGGCTTGAAGCCTATGTAGAAAGGATGGTATCCAGTATGAAACGTATCCTGTCCCTGGTTTTGGTTGCCCTTCTGACGATGACGCTGTTTACGGCCGGCGCAATGGCAGAGGAACCGGTAACGATCGAGTTCTTCTGCGTCAAGTCGGAAGTTCAGGGGATCTTCGAGGAGATCATTGCTGACTTCGAAGCCGAGAACCCGGACATCCACATCGACATGACCTATGCAGCCGACGGCGAGACCGTTCTGCTGACCCGCATTGCGAGCAATGATGTCCCCGACACCATGAGCCTGTATCCCGCGGAGTACACCTATCGCCGCCTGCTCGACGAGGGCTACATCATGGATCTGACCGACTATGATTTCCAGCAGAACGTCGAGCAGTCCATGCTGGACATTGCCGAGTACAACGGCTCCCAGATCTCCATCCCGTACACCCTGAGCATGTACGGCATCCACTACAACAAGAACATCTTTGCTGATCTCGGCATCGAGATCCCGACCACCATGGACGCGCTGATCGAGGTCTGCAAGACCCTGAAGGAGGCCGGCTATGACGCCTTCGCCCTGCCGTTCAACGACAACGCCGCCCAGATTTGCGAGCGCCTGATCAGCGCCTTCGACGGCAACAGCTATGTCGATTTCCAGGCGGTTGCCGACGGCGAGAAGGACATCCACGACGTCGCCTCCCTGACCGCGCTGGCGGATTTCCTGCTCGCGATCAAGCCCTACTCCACTGAGGACGCGATGGGCCTGAGCAACGATTCCGCGCACGCCGATTTCATCAACCAGAAGGCCGCGATGCGCCTGCAGGGCTCCTGGTATCTCTCCACCTTCGAAGAAGCCAATCCGGAGTTCGAGATCGGACTGTTCGGCATTCCCTCCCCGATCAGCAATGACGTGATCATCCCCGTGAACATCGACACCGGCTTCTCCGTTTCCGCCACCACCGAGCATCCGGAGGAGTGCCTGAAGTGGATCGAGTACCTGTCCCGCACCGAGGTTGCCCAGAAGTACTACACCGTCGACGGCAACATCAACATGATCAAGGGCGTGCAGTTCGATCGCGAGGCCTACATGGATGTCTACAACACCGTCATGGAAGGCAAGATCTCCCTGACCCAGATCAACCTGTGGACTCAGGGCACCAACGTCCGCCGCGACATCGCTGCTGCCGCTCAGGCGCTGTATGTGGACGAGGACTATGAGGCCTTCTATCAGGCGTGCTACGATTCCATTCTGAGCAACTATTGATCCTGCGCGCTGATCTTTGATCAGCAGACGATGATGAGCGGAGTCCGTTACCCAGCGGACTCTCGCTCTATTTTCAAATATAGGAGAATGCAGTATGAGCGGTAAGAAAAACAAGGCACCCAAGCAGGATCGCGTCATCACAAGGTCGCGAAGAGTGACGTTTTTGCTCTTCAGCATACCGGGTATTTTTCTCTACAGCCTGTTCTTCATCTATCCCGTATTGATGGGTATCTATTACAGCCTGACGGACTGGGATGGAATCTCCCGGAAGATCAACTTCATCGGGCTGGCCAACTACGTCAAGATCTTTACCAAGAGCCCCCGGTTCAGGAGCGCCATTCTCTTCAACCTCAGATACACCGCGATGTACGTGGCGCTGATTCTCGTGCTGGGCATACTGCTGGCGATCATTCTGAACCACAAGGTCAAGGGCATCACCTTTTTCAGAGGCGCCTTCTTCCTGCCGGCCGTGCTCTGCGGCGTCACGGTGGGCCTGATCTACAGCCAGATTTTCTATCGCATCGTGCCCCTGGTCGGTCAGGCGCTGGGCATTGAGGCTTTGAGCTCGAACATTCTCGGCAACAAGGACCTCGCGATCTATGGCATACTGTTTGTCGGAGTCTGGCAGGGACTCGCCATGCCGACCGTGCTGTTCCTGGCCGGTTTGCAGACGATCCCCCAGGACCTGTATGAATCCGCCATGATCGATGGCGCCAACAGCTGGCACCGCTTCAAGTATATTACATTCCCCTTCCTGATTCCCGTCATCACCATCGTGCTCATCCTGTCCGTCAAGGGCGGACTTGGCATCTTCGATCTGATCAAGGCATTGACCGACGGCGGACCGGCGCGCAGCACCGAGAGCGTCAGCTTCCTGGTGTATGCGGATGCGTTTGACAACAACAAGTTCAGCTTCGCGATTGCCGAGTCGATCGTGGTGGGCATCATTCTGGCAATGATCTCGGTCATTCAGATATTCGTCCAGAATAAAAAGAAGGTGAATGCATGAAACTGAGTAAAGGCACGAAAATCATTACCTATATCGTCTGCATTGCAGGCGTGCTTTTGGTGATCTTTCCGCTGTACGTTACGATCATGACTGCGTTCAAGAGCGCGGGCGAAAGCGGAAAGAGCTTCATCGCTCCGGCCACCAGCCTTTATCTGGAGAATTTCAAAACGATCCTCAAGGGCGGCGACTACTGGCAGGCGCTGCTCAACACCGTCTATATCACGTGCTTCGTCCTGCTGGGCAACATGATCGTAATGCCTCCGCTGGCGTATGCGGTCTCGCGCTCCATGGGTACCAGCCGCTGGTACCGGTATCTGTATGTGTATCTGCTTCTGGGCATCTTCATACCGTTTCAGGTTAAAATGATCCCGCTGGTGAAGCTGCTCTCCTCGCTGAAGCTGATGACGCCCACCGGCCTTTCCATACTGTGCATTGGCTCGAGCACCTGCGAAAGCGTGTTTTTGTATGTGGGCTACATGGAGTCCATTCCCCGGGAGATTGAGGAAGCTGCGTACATCGATGGCGCAAGCACTGCGCAGACCTTCTTTTCCGTTGTTCTGCCGCTGCTGAAGCCCATTCTGGCCACGGCGATGATCAAGGACGGCCTGTGGATCTGGAATGACTACATGCTTCCGCTGCTGACGCTGAACAGGAGCTCCAACTATTGGACGCTCACCCTGTTTGCCTACAACTTCAAGAGCACCAACGCGATTGATTACGGCGCGAGCTTCGCCTGCTATTGTCTGCAGATGCTGCCGATCATGGTTTTCTATCTGTTCATGCAGAAGCACATCATTGGCGGCTTGACGGCGGGTGCGGTCAAGAGTTAGGAGGATCTTCGTGAAGATCAAGTATTATGGAACGGCCGCTGCCGAGGGATGGCCGGCGCTTTTCTGCGCCTGTCCTTCGTGCCGGGAGGCGAAGCGGCGCGGGGGAAAGAACATTCGAACCCGTTCGCAGGCTTCGATCGATGGCACACTTCTGATCGATTTTCCGCCGGACACCTATATGCACATGCTCTATGGCGGACTGGAGCTGCCGCGCTACAAAAGCTGCATTGTCACGCACGCGCACGAGGATCACCTCTATCCCTATGATATCGGCACCCGCGCGCACGGATATGCAGATGAGCTGGAAGCGGAGATCCTGACCTTCTATGGCTCCGACAGCGTGATCGAATGGATTGAAGCGCTGCCCGACTGGGCGAAGGACAGGGAGCGCATTGCCTGGAACGAGGTCAGGGAATACGTGCCCTTCGAGGTCGAGGGCTACACCGTGACGCCCATGCTGGCCGCCCACGGCCAATGGCAGAGCCCGCCGCTCAAGTGCTTCATCTATATGATCGAGAAGGACGGCGAGCGGCTGCTCTACGGCAATGACACCGGATGCTTTCCCGAGAGCACCTGGAAATTCATCCGCGGGAAGCGCTTTGATCTGATCAGCCTCGACTGTACAATGCTTGAGCACAGAGAGGGCCGCAACCACATGGGGATCGAGGACGTCGTGGAGGTGCAGAAGCGCCTGATCGAAATGGGCTGTGCGGATGGAGCCACCCAATGGGTGATCAACCACTTCTCTCACAACGGCCATATCCTGCACGAGGAGCTGGAGGAGATCATGAGGCCCCATGGTTTTTCAGTGGCCTATGATGGCTTTGAAATTTCAA
>JBJEUD010000039.1:0-4025 GCA_051883655.1 Candidatus Faecivicinus sp.
ACAGGACCAGCGCCGGTGCATGCACCGGCGCTGGTCCTGTTTTGGAAATGAACGCGGGGTGGCCTTCTTTTCCAAAGGAAGATTCTCTCCGTCATTCCCCGTCTCTCCACGCCTTGCAGACGTCGACCCATTCTCCGGCGGAGAGGGCTTCGAGCTCGGAAGGCGTGAGCTCGATGGCGCTGTTGGAGCTGCCGCAGGCAGGATAGACGGTGGCGAAGCGGCGCAGAGATTCGTCGAGATAGACGGACACGCCCTCGTTGACCGCAAAGGGGCAGACGCCGCCCACCGCATGGCCTACGAGCTCGACGACCTCATCCGGGGTGAGCATCTTGGCCTTGGTGTGGAAGCGCGCCTTAAAGCGGCTGTTGTCCACCTTGGCGTCGCCTGCGGCCACCACCAGAATCGGGCGTCCATCCACCATAAACGACAGTGTCTTGGCAATGCGCGCGGGTTCGCAGCCCACTGCCAGCGCTGCCAGCTCCACAGTGGCGCTGGAAACCTCAAATTCCAGAATCCGTTGTTCCATATTCCGCTCGCGCATGAACGCGCGCACGCGATCGATCGACATGACTATCCCAGCTTTCATTTGTACTGGGATGCATTATAGCAAATGCTCTCCGCGCTTGCAAGCGCGTATGCGTTAATCCGCCAGCCAGGCTGCAATGTCCTGCGCGACGCGGACATCCATCTGACCGGCGCGGGCAAAGACCTCGGCCGCACTGGCGATGCTGTCGCCCTCCCGGGCCGCCATGAACAGATGGTTCAGGCCCGGATAGACGATGTACGCAAACATCCCATCCTCGCCCAAGCCCTCCCTCCAGGCCTCGAAGTCCGCCTGCGACACCTGAAAATCCGCATCGCCCCACATGAACAGCATCGGCACGCCCGCCGCCCGCGCAAGCGCGATCTCGTCCAGCTCGCCAATGGATCTCTGATATTTCGCCGGAAGCCCGAACACGGTCTCCGAATCGTCCAACGTCTCCAGCTTTTCCGCCTTGGCCAGCTCCGCGTCAACCTGCGCCTGCACCGGCGCGCGCTGATCCTCGGGCATCAACTCCAGAAGCGCCAGATTCTGCTCCAGCGAGATCTCCCAGAGCGCCTTCGGCGTGCCCGCCAGCGCGACACCGCCGTCAAAGCCGCACTCCGTCACCAGCCACGGCATCAGCATGCCGCCCTGGCTATGCCCGATGGCGATCGCCCGGTCCGCGCCGGTCTCCGCCTTCAGCACGCGAAGCGCCTCCCGCACCGGCTCCAGATATTCCTGCTCCACCGTCTCCGCGCCCAGCTCGGGGTGGACATAGGTCATCTTGTCGAACCGAAGGGTGCCGACGCCCAGCGCGGCCAGATCGTAGGCCAAATCCCGGAAGGGCTTGTTCGCGCCCGCGGTCTCATCGCGGTCGCTGGCGCCGGAACCGTGGATCAGCACTGCGTAAACGCCGCTGTCCTCCGCCGGAACGACGATCTCGGCGCCCAGCTCCTTCTCCGTGCCCTCAAACAGCTTCACCTCGCGGGCCGCCGCGCCCTCCGGCAGCGCGCGCTGCACTGCCTCCGCCGCCCCGGGCACGGACTGAAGCAGCAGCGTCTGCACCTGGCCGGCCTCGTTCAGGCCGACGACCAGCTGCTGCTTTCCATGCTCATGGGTCAGCAGCGCCACCGAATACCCCTGCTGATCAGCAAACTCCGCGCTCACCAGCTCGCCCAGCGCCGCCAGCTGCTGCGTCCACGCGGCCTCCAGCGCCTCCGGTCCCACCGACGCGCGCACCTCCCCGGAGAGCTGCGCGGCCAGCGCCTCGTAATCTCCGTTGACAAAGCAGTCCAATGCCCATCGGGCATCCGGAACTGCCGCCTCCGCACAGCCGGCCAGCATCATGGCAAGCGCCAGCATCCATACCAGCATCTTCTTCACTTCGATCCCTCCCTGAGCTTCTTTCCCTGCCGGACGGCATAGATCAGGATCACCGCGTTCGAGCCGAACACGCCCGTCAGCAGTCCCGCAAACTCCAGCCACTTCAGATTCAAAAAGTAACCCGTCAGCACCACAATGGCCGCGAATGCGCCGCCGATCACATACGCCACGCCGCCGAAGCGATGGGTTCTGCGCCAGCACTCCGCGTCCTCCAGCGTCGCCCGCACGCGGATGCCGAAGGTGCGGTTTGGCTTGATCGTCGGCAGATAGTTGCCCAGCACGATGAACAGCGCGGAAAAGCCCAGGCCCAGCACCAGATCCACCGGCATGCTGACCACGTCGCCCATCTGCGCGCCCGTGGAGCACATCGCGTACAGCACCCAGCCCAGCACGATGAACAGCGCCACAAAGCAGCACGAGAAGATCGTCAGCGGCTTGTTGTTCGCATACTCCCTGCCGCGGATTTTCTGCTCGATGACGATCGAGACGGCAAACGCCAGCGTGATCGCCGGAAAGAGCATCAGCATCCACGGCGTGCCCATCCGATCCACCTCAAAGCGGATGTTGAAGTGCACCGGCACCAGCGCCGGCAGGCTTGAAATCATCCCCAGCATCGCGATCAGGTTGACCGCCGCAATGGCCACCAGCGCGTAAACGAATTTCCGATAATCCCTCATTCTTCTCCCTCCCTGTCAAACAGCGCCGCAACGCTCTTCATGAACTCCTGAAACACCGTGGTGTTCAGGCTGTATGTAATCGACTGGGCCCTTTTTTCGCCCGTGATCAGCCCCGCCTGCTTCAGGATGCTCAGGTGATGACTCACCGTAGCTTTCGAAAGCTCGAACCTGTCGGCGATCTCTCCCGCCGTCATGCTCCGGGTGCGCAGCATCGACAGAATCTCCCGCCGCGTGGCGTCCGATAGAGCTCCCCACACGTCGTTCATGCGCTCACTTCCCTCTTGTATTTTGATGATCATCTAAATATAGTATAGAGCAAGCTGCCCGCGCTGTCAAGAGGGTATTTCGATTTTTATCGAATTATTTTCCCCGCGCGTACTCCGTGGGCGCGCAGCCCATGATCTCGCGGAACCGCCGGGAAAAGTAGAGCTGGTTTTCATAGCCCACGGACGCGGCCACGGCCTTCACGCTCAGGTCACCGCGGCGCAGCAGGGCGCAGGCCTGGCGAATGCGCACCTGGGTGAGCGCCTGCACCGGCGACAGCCCCAGCTCTTCCATGAACAGCCTGTACAGCCGGCTGCGGCTCAGGCCCACATGGGCGGCGATATCCTCCACCGTGATGGGCATGGCGAGGTTGTTGGCGATGTAATCGCAGGCGCGCTGGACGCTGTCGTCGCTGCGGCGGACGGGCGGCGCATGCCGGTCGCGCATCAGCGCCGCCAGCAGCTGATACAGCGCGCCGGTCATGAACGCGCTCTGGTGGGGCAGGCTTCCCCGGGATTCGTAGATTCGCATCATTTGTTTATACACGTCCGGGCTGACCATGCGCAGCACGGGTGTCTCCGCGGTCAGGTCGGTCTGATCCAGCAGCAAGCGGGCCTCCGTGCCGTGAAAGCCCACCCAGCAGTATTCCCACGGATCGCCGGGATCCGCCTGATAGAAGATGCGCTCGTCCGGACGCGCCAGGAACAGGTCGCCGGCGGCCAGCGCAAACTGCTGTCCGCCCACCTGATACGAGCCCTTTCCGGAGATCACATAGTGAACGAGATAGTGGTCCCGCACGCCGGGGCCCCAGCTGTAGCTGCCCTCGCAGCGCTGTACCCCCGTGTTGCACACGGTCAGCGCGCCCATCGTCCGCTGCGGATATTTATAGGAATATTTGTACTGCACAACCCGTCGCCTCCTCCCGGAAACCATTTTATCTCAGATATGCCAAAAGTGCAACAAAAATCCATATTCTATGCGCATTTCTCCATTGAAGTTCAGGGAAAGAGGCGGTAAAATAGAAGTACAGATTGAAACAGGAGGTCACTGCACTATGAAGGTATTGGTCACCGGCGGCGCCGGCTACATCGGCAGCCACACCTGTGTCGAACTGCTCAACGCAGGACATGAGGTCGTCATCATCGACAATTTCGTCAACTCCAAGCCCGAAGCTCTGG
>JBJEUD010000040.1:0-23579 GCA_051883655.1 Candidatus Faecivicinus sp.
AACGACGAGCTGGGCGTGGACGGCGTGATCCTCACCAAGCTCGACGGCGACACCCGCGGCGGCGCGGCGATCTCCGTGCGCGCGGTCACCGGCAAGCCGATCAAGTTCGCCGGCGTGGGCGAGAAGCTCACCGACCTCGAGCCCTTCCACCCCGACCGCATGGCCAGCCGAATCCTCGGCATGGGCGACGTGCTCTCGCTGATCGAAAAGGCCCAGGAGAGCTTCGATGAAAAGGAAGCCAGCAAGCTGGTCACCAAGGTGCGCACCAACAGCTTCACGCTGGAGGATTACCTGGACCAGATCCGCCAGCTCTCCAAGATGGGCTCCATCACCGACGTTTTGAAGATGATCCCCGGCGTGGGCAGCAAGCTCAAGGACGTGGAGATTGACGAGAGCGCGGTGACCAAAGCCCAGAAGAAGAACGAGGCCATCATCCTCTCCATGACCCGCATGGAGCGCCGCAACCCCGACATTCTCAACGCCTCGCGCAAGCGCCGCATCGCCGCCGGCAGCGGCACCACGGTGCAGGAGGTCAACCTGCTGCTCAAGCAGTTCGACCAGGCGCGCAGCATGATGAAGAACGTCATGGGCGGCGGCAAGCGCAAGATGCGCATCCCCTTCGGCAGGATGCCGAAGTGATGAACCGATAACTATGGCGAAAGCCGTAATTATATCCAATTCCGAATGAACATTTGAGGAGGAACACCACAATGGTTAAGATTCGTCTGAAGAGAATGGGCATGAAGAAGAAGCCCTTCTATCGTCTCGTCGTCACCGACAGCCGCAGCCCCCGCGACGGCCGCTTCATCGAGGAGATCGGCTACTACAATCCCGTTTCCGAGCCCGTCGAGCTGAAGATCGACGCGGAGCGCGCCAAGTACTGGATCGGCACCGGCGCTCAGCCCACCGACACCGTCCGCGGCCTGCTGAAGAAGGGCGGAGTTCTGTAATCATGGTCGAACTGGTGAAATATATCGCCCAGTCCCTCGTCGAGAAGCCCGAAGCGGTGGACGTGCGCCAGACCGAAAACGAGGAAGGCGTCGTCATCGAGCTGCGCGTCGACCCGGACGACATGGGCAAGGTCATCGGCAAGCAGGGCCGCATCGCCAAGGCGATCCGCACGGTCGTCAAGGCCGCGACCGCCAAGGACGAAAAGCCGGTGTTCGTCGAGATCATCGAATAACAAGATGCAGAGCGGGAGACCGTCGGTCGACCCGCTTTGTTTTGCCCCAAAACGGCCGATCCCCTTAAATTGGGTCTTGCATTTTGGCGCGGGAGAGGTTATAATAGGGACGAATATTTGTGGAGGTGTTTTACTATGGCATATGTTATCAGTGATGAATGCATCGCTTGCGGTGCGTGCGCAGAAGAGTGCCCCGTCAGCGCGATCAGCGAAGGCGATGGCAAGTACGTGATCGACGCCGATACCTGCATTTCCTGCGGCGCTTGCGCAGGCACTTGCCCGGTTGGCGCGCCCAGCGAGGAATAATTCCGGTAAAAGGTGCCGCTCTCCGCTTGGAGGGCGGCGCTTTTGTTATGATGCTGATACATCCGCGGCTCCGGGCAGGAAAAGCGCCCGCGCCGTCGAATAATTATATGGGCAGTTCTGCCCCGCAAAAGAGAAGACAGTCTGTTTTGAACAGGATGATGATATGCGAAAGAGATGGATGCGCACACTTTGCGCGATGATGGCGATGTGCACGGGCTTTGCCGCCGCCGAGACGCTGACCAGTACGACTGTGCTGGAGGTCGAGCGGGCGCTGTACAGCCTGGGCTATCACGGTGAAGTCTTCGACGGACTGCTGGACGATGCGACCCGGGGCGCGCTGCGCAGCTTTCAGACTGCCAACGGCCTGGAGGTTACCGGCGAGCCGGACGCCGCCACGCTGCAGCTGCTGGACGCCGGCACGGGCATCACCTGCCACGAATATCTGGTGGCGATGAAGGAGGAGTATGCCGATTTGCCCATCCTGCAGCTGGGCAGCGCCGGCGAGGCCGTGGGCCAGCTGCAGCGCAGGCTGAAGGAGCGGGGTTACTTTTCCGGCGAATGCGACGGCGTGTTCGGCGACGCCACGCTGGCGGCGGTCAAGCGCTTTCAGCTGGCCAATGGACTCAGCGAGACCGGCGCGGCGGATCGCTCCACCCAGATGCGCCTGAACGAGGGCGCGCCGCTTTCCTGGCAGTCGTTTCTGGAATCCTGCGCGGCGGCGTTCGGCGAGTCCGGGGCGCAGGTGCGTCAGCTGCAGCGCAAGCTGAAGGAGCTGGGGTACTTCAGCGGCACCTGCTCGGGCAGCTACGGAGAGCTGACGCAGCAGGCGGTGTCCGAATTTCAACTGTGCAATCAGCTGGAGGAGACGGGCGCGGCCGACGTGTATACCTGCGCGGCGCTGTATTCCGGCCAGGCCATTCCCCGGAAGGACCCGCAGACGCTGCGGATGGGCGACGACGGCGACGCGGTTGCGGAGCTCCAGAGCGATCTGGCGGCCTGCGGCTACTTCGAGCGGAACATCACCGGCATCTTCGGCGCGACGACGGAGATCGCCGTGCGGCTGTTTGAAATCGCCAACGGATTGCCCTCCACCGGGGAGGCGGACGCGGCAATGCGCGCCCGGCTGGACGGCGGCAGCGCCACGGCGCTGACCGAGGCCGTGCAGGAGCAGCTGCGCGCCCGGGTGCGCGAGGCGGGGGCGGAGGCGCGGTCGGCAATCGCCAGCGCGGCGCTGCAGCTGCGGGGCCGCTCCTTCGAGGCGGATGACGAGGACCTGTACCGCGGCTTCGCCTTTGTGCAGTATGTCTGCCTGGCGGCGGATGTGCCTGTGACGTCGCCGAACGACCTCCTGGGGCTGATCACCGACCCTGTGGAGAGCATGGACGAGCCGGCCGCCGGGGACCTCCTGATGTTCGTTGGCGCGGACGGACAGATGCTGCTGGCGGTGAGCGCCGGCAACGGCAGCGCGGTGTACGCGACCGCCCAGAGCGGATACGTGGTGGAGAGCGACCTGAAAAGTTTGAAGACGGGAGAGCTGTACCGATGGAGCATGGAGACGGCCGGGGAATAGATGTGGAGCTGAAGCCCGGCGAGCGGCTGGACGACCTCCAGCTGAGCGGGCTTCGGCTGATTCAGCGGCCGGACGCCTTCCGGTTCGGCACGGATTCGGTGCTGCTGGCGGATTTCGCCGCGCCGAAGCGCACGGACCGGGCGGTGGATCTGGGCTGCGGAACCGGCGCGATTGCCATGCTGATGGCCGCCCACTGTCCGGGACTGCACGTGGACGCAGTGGAGCTGCAGCCGGAGATCGCGGACATGGCGGCGCGGAGCGTGCGCCTGAATGCCATGGAGGCGCGCATCGCCGTGCACGCCATGGACATGCGCGCGGCCTGGCGCACCCTGGGCGCGGAGAAGTTCAGCGTCGTGGTCTGCAATCCGCCCTACGGCCGCGCGGGCGGCGGACTGGTCAGCGCCAGCGATACCAACCGGATCGCCCGGCATGAGGGCGAGCTCAGGCCGGAGGACGTGGCCCTGGCGGCGTCGAAGCTGCTGAAGAGCGGCGGAAAGCTGTGCGTGGTCTATCCCGCGCCGCGGGCCTTCGAGATGATGACCGCCATGGAAAAAAACCGGCTCGCACCCAAGCGCATTCGCACTGTGCACGGCGTGGAGGGCCGCGCGCCGCGGTTTGTGCTGCTGGACGCCGTGAAGGACGGCGGGTCGATGCTGCACTGGCTGGAGCCGCTGAACCTGCGCCGCGCCGACGGCAGCTTCACGGACGAGTGGCGGCGCATCTACCGAATGGAGGAGCCCGGGAGGCCGGGTGAGCCGGCGCCCGTTCCGACGGAAAATGAAAGCCGGATTCGATGAACCGGCCAATGAAAATTCGCTGGCGGATGCGTTCCGCCGGCGGATTTTTGTGCCGCGGGCGCGGAAGACGCCGGAAAGGGCTTGCATGCGGCGGGCGGAATGTGGTATCATGGAAATAAAGGGAACTTATGTTGTCTGCGCATGACAATAAAATGAGTTTATGGCGCAGAATCGGAGGGAGCCATGGTTGACGTCAAGCTGATCACCCTGCTGAAGGTGTATGAAACGGGAAATTATACCCGGGCGGCGGAGAAGCTCTCGCTGACCCAGCCCGCGGTGAGCCAGCACATCAAGCAGCTGGAGCGCGAGATGAACGCGGTGATCTTCGACCGGACGGGCAGCAAGATCAGGCCCACGCCCGAGGGCAAGCTGATCATCCAGTATGCGGAGCGCGTGGTTTCGCTGTATGAGTCGCTGCAGCAGGCGCTGGTGGACCGAAAGCACACCATCGACCGGCTGCGCGTGGGCGTGACCCACACGTCGGAGAGCAACATCGTCTCCGAGGTGCTGGCCAAGTACACCGAGAAGAACGACAACATGAAGATCACCATCCAGACGGACACGATCAGCAATCTTTATGAGATGCTCAAGACCTATAAGATCGACATCGCCATCGTGGAGGGCGGCGTGCCCGACCCGTCCATCAACTCCATCATGCTGGACACGGACTGCCTGGTGCTGGCGGTGAGCAACGGGCATCCGCTGGCGAAGAAGAGCATGGTGACCGTGGACGAGCTGAAGCGGGAGCGCATGATCCTGCGCCTGCCCAGCTCCGGCACGCGGAATCTGTTCGCGGCCCATCTGGAGAGCCGCAGCCTCTCGCTGGAGGACTTCAATGTCGTGCTCGAGGTGGACAACATCGCCACCATCAAGGACCTCATCCGCCGGAACTACGGCGTGTCCATCCTCGCGCGCAGCGCCTGCATGGACGAGCTGAAAAAGGGCAAAATCACCGTGCTGCCCATCGAAAACCTGAGCATGGTGCGGGAGATGAACATCCTCTACCACCACACCTTCAGGCACGAGGAGGTTCTTCAGGACATCGTGCGCATCTACAACGAGACCGCCAAGAGCGGGAAAAACAGCTGACAGGGGGAGAAGACATGCATCTGATGCTGGTGAACGACGACGGCATTCACGCGCCGGGCATTCGCGCGCTGTGCGACGCGGCGCTGGCTGCGGGACACCGGGTGAGCGTCTGTGCGCCGGACTGCGAGCGCAGCGCCGCGAGCCATGCGATCACCATCCGCGGCGGCCTGCGCGCGGAGAGAATCGACTTTCCGGGCGCGGAGACGGCCTACGCCGCCAGCGGCACGCCCGCGGACTGCGCGCGGCTGGGACTGTATCTGATTCCCGGCGTGGACGCGGTGATCTCCGGCGTGAACAACGGCGAAAATCAGGGCGGCGCGTGCATCTATTCCGGCACCGTGGCCGCCGCGATGGAGGCGTCCATGTCCGGCACGCCGGCGCTGGCGGCGTCGCTGTGCGCCTACAATACCCATGAATACGCCGCCGCAGCGAAGCTGGCCGTGCGCGTGGCGGAGTGGATGCTGGCGCATCCGCTGCCCCGGGGCGCGCTGTACAATCTGAACGTCCCGGCGCTGCCCTATGAGGAGATCAGGGGCGTGCGGGCGGCGAAGCTGGCGAGCACTTACCTGGATTCGCCGCGCTATGTCGAAACCGATACCGCCGAGGGCCGGCTGTACAGCTACATCCACGGCGTGGACTCCGTGGCCGTGAACGGCCCCGAGACTGATGTGATGCTGACCCGCGCCGGCTATGCCAGCCTGACCCAGCTGACCTGGGACCTGCGGCTGAACGCGCCCGATCCGGACCCATCGGACATCGAACTGTGAGGAGGAAGCCCACGTGAGTCAGGGAAAACACTGTGAAATCGAGCGAAAGTATCTCATCGCCATGCCGGACGCGGACTTCCTGCGCACCCGGCCCGGCTGCGCCGTCTGGGAGATCGAGCAGATCTATCTGAATGCGGAGCCCGGCGCAACGCGGCGCGTTCGCCGCGTCATAGAGGCGGGCCAGACGCGGTGCTATCGCACGTTCAAGCATCGCCTGTCGGCGCTGACCGCCGAGGAGGACGAGGCCCGGATCGCGCCGGAGGTCTATCAGGCGTATCTCCGCGAGGCGAACCCGGAGCTCAGGCCGATCCTGAAGACGCGCTACCGCATCCCCTGGGAGGGCCAGCTGCTGGAGTTCGACCTGTATCCGTTCTGGCCGGACCGCGCCGTGCTGGAGATCGAGCTGGAGCGCGAGGACCAGCCGGTGTTCATTCCGGACTGGGTGAAGGTGCTCGAGGACGTCACGGCGGACTATCGCTATAAAAATGTCGCTTTGGCGCGGGAAGTGCCGATGGACGAGCTGTAAAAAACGAAAGCGCTGCAGCAGAGGCTGTTTTCTCTGCCGCAGCGCTTTTTGCGTCACTCCCGCCGGGAGGCGCTGATGCGGTATTCGGTGGGGGTGACATTCAGGGACTGGCGGAAGACCTCGCCCAGCCGCGCCGCGGAGGAGAAGCCGGAGGAGAGCGCCACCTCGGTCAGCGAGAGTGCGGTGCCGCTGAGCAGCCGCTTGGCGTGGGAGAGGCGCAGCTCGCCCAGCACCGACTGGGGCGACCGCCCGCACTGGGACTTGAAGATCCGAAACAGCTGCGAGCGGCTCAGGCCCACGAAGGATGCAACATCTTCGATATGAAAGTTCGTGCGCTGGTAGTTCGCGTTCAGCGCCCACAGCGCGCGCTGATAGCTGTCCGCGCCGGCGGATGCGCCGTGCAGGGGGGAGGCGTCGTAGCGGCTCTGGGCGATGTAGGCCATCAGCCGCAGCAGTCCGCCCAGCGCCGCGGTGGTGTTTTGCTGCAGAAGGGACATGTCCTCGTAGATGCTGTAGGCGATTTCCAGCGCGGTGGGTGCGTAGTGCCCCAGGTCGAACACCGGCTTTTCCGGGGAAATTCCGGCGGACGCAGCCAGCTCGGACGCATTTTCACCGGAAAAGCCCACCCACACGTAGTCCCATGGGGCGGTGGAATCGGCGGTGTACACGGTGATGTCGTCGGGGAAGATCATGAAGCCCTGCCCTGCGCGAACCTCGAACCGGCCGATGCCGTTGTCGAACACGCCGCAGCCCGACGCCGCAATGTGCATCAGGTGATATCCGCGCATGGCCGGGCCAAAGCGGTGGCCCGGTGCGCAGGATTCCCGCCCGCAGTTGTTCACGTAAAGCTGCCGGGAATATTCCAGCATGTCAATCCCTCCAGTGGATGATGCAACATTTCCCTTATAACATACAACATAAACGGATTGTTGGCAAGCCCCAATTTACGCTATAATATTCCCATCAGCGGCATCGGCCGCAAATTGATTGATTCGGAGGAGATTCACATGCCGAAGATTACCTTTATGGGCGCCGGTTCCACGGTATTTGCCAAGAATGTGCTGGGCGACAGCATGCTGACTCCCGCGCTGGCGGAGAGCACCATCGCGCTGTACGACATCGACGCGACCCGCCTGGACGAGTCCGCCATCATGCTGGAGGCCATCAACCGCAACAATGGCTCCAAGGCCCGCATCGAGAAGTATCTGGGCGTCGAAAACCGCAAGGCCGCGCTGCGCGGCGCCAACTATGTGGTCAACGCCATCCAGGTGGGCGGCTACGATCCCTGCACCATCACCGACTTCGAGATCCCCAAGAAGTACGGCCTGCAGCAGACCATCGCCGACACCCTCGGCGTGGGCGGCGTGTTCCGCGCGCTGCGCACCATCCCCGTGATGCTGGACTTCGCCCGCGACATGGAGGAGGTCTGCCCGGACGCCTGGCTGCTCAACTACACCAACCCCATGGCGATGCTCACCGGCGCGATGCTGCGCCTGACCGGCGTGAAGACCGTCGGCCTGTGCCACAGCGTGCAGGTCTGCGCGCCCACGCTGCTCAACGAGCTGGGCATCGGCTATGACGATTCCGTTCAGTGGAAGATCGCCGGCATCAATCACCAGGCATGGCTGCTGGAGTGCACCCGCGACGGCGTGGATCTCTACCCCGAGATCAAGCGCCGCGCGCTGGAGTACAACGCCGGCAAGCTGGACATCGGCACCTTTGAGGACTATGTGAACATTCGCACCCACGGCGAAGAGGTGGATGCGGAGCGCATGCAGCACTTCCGCGAGGCCTATGATCTCTACAAGACGAAGGGCCTGCACGGCGACATGGTGCGCCTGGAGCTGATGCGCCGCTTCGGCTATTACATCACCGAGTCCAGCGAGCACAACGCCGAGTACACGCCCTATTTCATCAAGTCCCGCTATCCCGAGCTGATCGAGCGCTTCAACGTTCCGCTGGACGAATATCCGCGCCGCTGCATCAACCAGATCAAGCACTGGAAGGAGCGCGGCCACGAGCTGACCAAGAACCCCACCCTCAGCCACAAGCGCTCCCGCGAGTACGCCAGCTACATCATGGAGGCGATGGAGACCAACATCCCCACCCGCATCGGCGGCAACGTGCTCAACAACGGCCTGATCACCAACCTGCCCCGCAACGCGGTGGTGGAGGTTCCCTGCCTGGTGGACCGCAACGGCGTTCAGGGCACCTTTGTCGGCGACCTGCCCGAGCAGTGCGCTGCGCTGAACCGCACCAACATCAACGTGCAGCTGATGACCATCGAGGCGGCCCGCACCCTGAAGAAGGACTGCATCTATCAGGCGGTCATGCTGGATCCCCACACCTCGTCCGAGCTCTCCATCGACGACATCGTCGCGATGTGCGACGACCTCATCGCCGCCCACGGCGACTGGCTGCCCAAGTTCCATTGAGAACCCGGCGTATGCCGCGCTTCAGGCTCCGCAAATTCAGCCCGCAGAACCCCTGGATTCAGGGGTTCTGCGGGCTTCGTTGATTCTGTGCAGTTCAGTCCGGGCGGGACGGATCCGGCCCCTTTTTGCAATCGTGAGCGGAAGCTCAGTCCGCCCAGTCGACGGAATCCATGACCTCCATCAGCGGGACGGTGTCCTCGAGGCTGTCGGTGGTGATGGTGAAGTAATAGGTGCCGAAGGCGGGGTCGGAGCACATGCCCTGCAGCATGTACTGATCCATGACCAGATCGACGCCTGCGCCGGTGTAGTCCATCGTCATGAAGAGGATGATGGTGATGGCGGGCTTGCCATCCTGATCGCTGTAGTCGGCGTAGAGCACGGAGGGGTTGCTGACGGTGATGTCCTGCTGGGCCAGCGCGTCGATGCTGCCGTCGAGCACCTGCTGGGCGTATGCGGAAGGATCGAAGTCGTTCACGTCGAAGCTGTCCGAAAGCCAGATGATGTTCAGGCTCTTGGTGAAGACCTCGTTGGGATCATAGTCCTGATACAGGTAGAAGTAGGGCTGGCCCGAAATCTTGTCGTAGTCGTCATCGTAGAGCATGTCCTCGTAGACATCCATGGTGAAGTCGCCGAAGTCGAACTGTACGAGGCCGGGCTCCTCCTCGGCAAATGCCGTGCAGGAGAGGGCGAGGATCAGAACCAGCAGGGCGGTGAGCAGCTTGCGCATTTGGGGTGCCTCCTTATTCTTCTTGTGATGAGCGCTTCCATTATAGCATGCCGCGGGTGCGATCACAATAGGCGCAGGCCGACAAAAATCGCCTCCAAACGGCGTTTGAAGGCGATTGACAGCGAAATCAGGCGGTGGGAGCGGCTTTTTTCCGGTTGCTGAGCTGCCAGACGACCACCACAGCGCACAGTGCGACGCCGATCAGGTCGGTGGCCAGGCCGGGCACGATCATGCACAGGCCGCCCGCAGCGGCGATGATGCGCTGGAACGGGTTCATGTGCTCCAGCCAGTGGCCGACGACGGCCATGCCGATGAAGTACATGCCCACCAGCGAGGTGGCGCAGATCAGCGCGATCTCGGGAATCGACGCGTCGATCATCAGCATCGCCGGGTTCAGTGCGAAGATGAACGGCACGATGAACGCGGCGATGGCGTTCTTCGACGCCTGCACGCCGGTCTTCAGCGGGTCGGACTTGGCGATGGCCGCGCCGGCCATTGCCGCCAGCGCCACCGGCGGCGTGATGTCCGCGATGATGCCGAAGTAGAACGTGAACAGGTGCGCCGGCAGCAGCATCTGCCAGGTCAGGGTATCCACGCCCGGGTTCAGCGCCTTGGCGACCACGCCCGCCATCATGGTGGAGGTGATCAGATAGTTGGCCGTGGTGGGCACGCCCATGCCCAGGATGATGGAGGTCAGCATGGTGCACAGCAGCAGCAGGAAGATGTTGCCGCCGGCGAACGCGGTCAGTCCGGCGCTCAGCTTCGCGCCCACGCCGGTCAGCGTGATCATGCCGGCGATGATGCCCGCCACGCCGCAGGCCAGCGCCACGCTGATGATGCTGCGCGCGCCGCCCTCCAGCGCCTTCAGGTAGTCCATGGGATGCAGGCCGGGAGTCTTGCGGATGATCTCACCGGCGGAGGCATAGCCGCTCTTCCTGCCGCGGGTCAGGTAGACCAGCAGGTGCGCCAGCGTCGGCAGATAGCTGCCCAGGCAGGCCACGCCGATGCCCATCAGCGCGGCATAGGCGGGGGTGAAGCCCGCGCCCAGGATGATGATGATACTCACCAGCGGCAGCACCAGATAGCCGCGCTCGATCATCAGGGTCTTGAACTTCGGGATGTCCTCGTCCTTCATGCCCACCAGACCGTGCTTGCGGGCCTCGAAGTCCACGGCGAACCAGATGCCGACGAAGTACAGAAGCGCCGGAATCAGCGCCGCGCGGATGATGTCCGAATAGGTGATGCCGCCGCCGATGCAGTCCAGCATCAGAAACGCCGCCGCGCCCATCACGGGGGGCATGATCTGTCCGCCGGTGGAGGCGGCCGCCTCGGTGGCTGCGGCGAACTCGGGGCGATAGCCCAGCCGCTTCATCATCGGGATGGTGAAGGAGCCGGAGCCGACGGTGTTGGCCACGGAGGAGCCGGAGACCGTGCCCTCCAGCGCGCTGACCAGAACCGCCACCTTCGCGGGGCCGCCGCGCTGCTTGCCGGCCACGGCATTGCCGAAATCGATGAAGAACTCGCCCACGCCGGTCTTCTCCAGGAAGGAGCCGAACAGTATGAACAGGAAGATGAACGTGCTCGACGCGCCGATGGGCGTACCGAAGATGCCCTCCTGGGTGTAGAACAGATGGTCCACGATGCGCTTCCAGGTGAAGCCGCGGTTGGCCAGGAAGCCGGGCATGGACTGTCCGAAGAAGCCCACCAGCAGAAATGCGATGGCCACGCACACGATGGGCAGGCCCACCACGCGGCGGCAGGCCTCCATCAGCAGCACCACACCCACCGCGCCCAGCACGTACTGCCAGGTGTTCAGGCGGGACTGGCGCGCCAGATCCTCAAAGAAGATCACCTGATACAGGAACACGGCCAGCGCCACAACCGCCAGCACCATGTCTATGCCGAAGGAGATCTTCTGGCCGCGGGGGGTCTTGAAGCCGCCCTTCTTGACCGGGTAGAAGGTGAAGGCCAGGAAAACCACAATGGCCACGTGCAGCGGGCGCATGTGGGTGGAGGGAATGATTCGCCAGGTGCTGTACAGCTGCAGCAGCGAAAAGGCGATCAGGATGGCCGAGATGACGAGGTTGATCATGCGCGGCAGCGTGCGGTAGGCGTTTTCGCGATCATACTTGGCCATGATCTTGTTGATCTCGTCCGTGCTGACCTGTTCGATCTGCTCGGCGACGTTGGGCTTTTTGACGTCGTTGGACATACGCGTCCTCCCTTCGCGAATGGTGGAAAAATGAGAACTGAGCGGGCGAATGTGCGCCCGCTCAGTTCATTCTATTTCGCGGCGGCAGGAACCGGCGCGATGATGTTCAGAGGCTGAAGTGCTGGGCGGAACGCTTACTCGCCGGCCTCGACCTCCAGGCCGAGCTCCGCATAATAGCGGGCAGCGCCGGGATGGAAGGGCGTGGGAACGCCGTTGACGGCGGCTTCCGCGGAGATCTCAGCCTTCTTGGCGTGGGTCAGATCGCCGGTCTTCTCGAACAGAACCTTGGTCAGCTCGTAGACCAGGTCGGCGTCCGCGTCCTTGGCGACGATCAGGGTGGCCATCACGGCGGGCACCACGGCGTCCTCGGTCATGCCCTCATAGGTGCCGGCGGGGATGGTGTAGGGGACATAGTAGGCGTAGTTCTCGGTCAGGAAGGCCCACTCCTCCTCGCTGGGCGCCAGCACGCGCACAGGGGACTTGGTGGTGATTTCGACGATCGCGGTGTTCGGCACGCCGGAGGTCAGGAACGCGGCGTCGATCTGGCCGTCCTGGAACGCGGTGGCGGACTCGGCGAAGCTCAGATACTGGGGGTTGATGTCGTCCATGGTCAGGCCGCCGGAGGCCAGCACCTGCTCGGCGTTCATGTAAGTGCCGGAGCCCTGAGCGCCGACGGAGACGTTCTTGCCCTTCAGGTCGGCGACGGTGTAGATGTCGCTGCCCGCGGCCACCACGCACTGCACGGCTTCCGGATACAGGGTGCCGATGGCGTAGAAGCCGTCGAAGACCTCGTTGCCGTAGAACTCGTTGCCCTCATAGGCATAGGCCATGGCGTCGTTCTGGACGGTGGCCAGGTCGATTTCGCCGTCCTCGATGAAGACGATGTTGTCCTTGGAGGCGTCGGTGGGCTGGACGCTCACGTCCAGATCGTCGATGTTCGCCATCCACAGCGCGGCGATGTCCGCGCCCAGCGCGTAGTAGGTGCCGGAGGTGCCGCCGGTACCCAGAGCGAGATAGGTGGTGGCCTGCGCGGAGGCGCAGCAGCCGATGGCCAGCGCGAGCGTGAGCGCCAGAACGAGAATCTTTTTCATATCGAATACCCTCCGATAAGTTATTTGGCAATTTCGGTGCCTGTGCAATTATTATATAATGAAAGCTGCAAAAGTGCAAGGGGAGGCCGCATCAAAAAAGAAGGAAAAATTCACATTTAACATAAAATTGACGTTTAGAAGGTAAAAATGCAGGAATGGACAAAATTTGATGCAGTATTGGGCGAAAAACACGGCAAAATCTGCAGGAAACAGCATAATTTGCAGGATTGCGGCGGAGGGGCGGGCGGATGATTTTCCAAATATTATCGGGAAAGACGGAAAAATCGTGCGGATTCCGCGCAGCCGGATGAAATCCGGCGAAATTCGGCGGGATGCCGCGCAGATGGACCGGGTCCGCCTTCCTGCGGGGAGGGCGGGATGGCCTTCTTCACTTTGATAACGCAAACGGGCTTGCAGAATTTCAGGCGGTGCGCTATAATTTTAGAATCAGCAGTTAATGGAGGAATCTTCGTGCCCAAGTACGATCAAAGCAAAATCAGAAACTTCTGCATCATCGCCCACATCGACCACGGCAAGTCCACCCTGGCGGACCGCATTCTGGAGATCACCGGCGTGATGCAGCAGCGCGACATGACCGATCAGGTGCTCGATTCGATGGAGCTGGAGCGCGAGCGCGGCATCACCATCAAGTCGAAGGCCGTCCGCATGCCCTACACGGCGAAGGACGGCACGGAATACGAGCTGAACCTGATCGACACCCCCGGCCACGTGGACTTTACCTACGAGGTCTCCCGCGCGCTGGCGGCGTGCGAGGGCGCGGTGCTCGTGGTGGACGCCAGCCAGGGCATCGAGGCGCAGACGCTGGCCAACGTCTACATGGCGCTGGAGCACGACCTGGAGATCCGGCCCGTGATCAACAAGATCGACCTGCCCAGCGCGGACCCCGAGGGCGTCAAGCAGCAGATCGAGGATGAGATCGGCCTGGACACGGAGGGCTGCCCGCTGGTGTCGGCCAAGCAGGGCATCGGCATCGGGGACGTGCTGGAGGACATCGTGAAGAACGTGCCCGCCCCCGCGGACGACCCGGACGCCCCGCTGCAGGCGCTGATCTTCGATTCCTATTACGACAACTATCGCGGCGCCATCTCGTCGGTGCGGCTCAAGGGCGGCAGCGTGAAGGTGGGCGACCGCATCCGCATGATGTCCTCCGGCCGCGAGTTCGACGTGACCGAGGTGGGCGCATACCTGCCGCTGGGCTACGCGCCGAAGGACGCGCTGCGCGCCGGCGAGGTGGGCTATATCGCCGCGTCCATCAAGGATATCGCGGACATCCATGTGGGCGACACCATCACCCTGGCCGAGCGCCCCGCCGCCGCGCCGCTGCCCGGCTACAAGCCGGTGCTGCCCATGGTGTACTGCGGCATCTATCCCGCCGACGGCGCGGACTACGAGAGCCTGCGCGACGCGCTGGAGAAGCTGCGGCTGAACGACGCGGCGCTGTCCTTCGAGCCGGAGACCAGCGTGGCGCTGGGCTATGGCTTCCGCTGCGGCTTTCTGGGGCTGCTGCACATGGAGATCATCCAGGAGCGCCTGGAGCGGGAGTTCGACCTGGATCTGGTCACCACCGCGCCCAGCGTCGTCTACAAGGTGATCAAGACCGACGGAACGACCCTGACCATCGACAACCCCACCAACCTGCCGCCGGTGCAGGAGATCGACTGGATGGAGGAGCCCTTCGTGGACGCCCAGGTGATCACGCCCCAGGAGTACGTGGGCGCGATCATGGAGCTGTGCCAGGACAAGCGCGGCACGTTCCGGGACATGAAGTACATCGACGGCGGCCGCGTGCTGCTGATGTACGATCTGCCGCTCAACGAGGTGATCTACGATTTCTTCGACCAGCTCAAGAGCCGCACCCGGGGCTACGCGTCCTTCGACTACGAGCTGAAGGGCTACGTGCGCAGCGACCTGGTGAAGCTGGACATGCTGCTCAACGGCGAGCAGTGCGACGCGCTGTCCATCATCGTCCACCGCGACCGGGCCTATCCGAGAGGCCGCTCCATCGCCGAAAAGCTGAAGGAGGCCATCCCGCGGCAGCTGTTCGAAATTCCGATTCAGGCGGCCATCGGCGGCAAGGTCATCGCCCGCGAGACGGTGAAGGCGCTGCGCAAGGACGTGCTGGCCAAGTGCTACGGCGGCGACATCTCCCGAAAGAAGAAGCTGCTGGAGAAGCAGAAGGAGGGCAAGAAGCGCATGCGCCAGGTGGGCAGCGTCTCCGTGCCCAGCGAGGCGTTCATGGCGGTTCTGAAGATGGACTGAAGGAGAAAATATGGAAGCGAAATTCGAGGTTCATTTCTCGGTTACGAAGGAGGCCTGCCGGGCGCTGAACGAGGCGCAGCTGTCCGGCAAGGGCTTCAAGTATGTGGTGCCGGCCTGCGGAGTCCTCATCCTGCTGGGTTCGGCGGTGCTCTGGTACGCGCAAAGGGAGGACGCGTGGCTTTTCACGGTGCTCGGGCTGTTCTTCCTGCTGATCGGCCTGTTCTGGGGGCGCTTCTGCGGCTGGATGACCTGGCGCAGGATGAACCGCGCCGTGGGCGAGACGGTCTGCGTCTTCGGCGACGAGACCTTTGCCATCCGCAACAGGCTGGAGAGCGGCGAGAGCAAGTATCCCGTGCTGATCAAGCTGGTGGAGACCGACGGCTACTTCCTGCTGTACGTGCAGAAGGGCGTGGCCTATATAGTGCCCAAGAACGCGTTCACCGTCGGCGATCCCGCGCAGTTCGCCGCGTTTATCGAGGAAAAGACCGGCCTGAAGTTCAGGCGGGTGCGCAGCCGCTGATGAAGGGCGGAAAAACAGAAGCAGAGAATGGGGAATCCGGAAAGGGAAACATCATGCGGGGAAAGAAGAGGGGTCTGCTGCGCCGGGGCGCGATGGGGATCGCGGCGGCGCTGATGCTGTCCGTGCTGACGTCTGCGGCGCTGCCGCCGGCGCGGGCGGAGGCGGCTGGAATCGCCCGGGAGGGAATCAAGGCGTGCACCATCAAGGTGAGCGAGGGCAAGCGCAGCGCGCTGACGGACGGAAACGTCCGCACCGGATGGACCTATTCGTCCGCGGATGCGCAGGTGGCGGTGGTCGTGCCGGACGGGGTCGTGCCGGGTATGCTGCTGCTGTACTGGAAGTACGAGCCGAGCGGCTTTGAAGTGCTGGAATACGACTCGGCGAAGAACCTGCTGCGCACCCGGGACCTGAGCAGCACCTTTCCCGCCATCGTGATGCCGCTGGATCTGCTCGGGCAGACGAAGTACGTGTTTCTGCGCATGACCGCGCCGGGACAGGAGCTGGTGGAGATGAAGCTGTACTCCGCAGGCGAGATGCCGGAGGAGGCGCAGGTCTGGGAGGCGCCCGTGGAGAAGGCCGCGCTGATGGTGGTTTCCACTCATCAGGACGACGAGCTGATCTTCTTCGGCGGCACGATTCCCTATTATGCCGTGGCGCGGAAGCTGCCCACGGTGGTGGTGTACATGGCCGACTGCACCCGCTACCGCCGCCAGGAGGCGCTCAACGGCCTGTGGGCGATGGGCGTGCGCAATTATCCGGAATTCATCAACCTGACGGACAAGCGCGTGAGCTCCATCGACGAGGGCATCGAGCTGTGGGGCGGCCAGGAGAACATCCTCCGGGAGCTGGTGCAGCGCATCCGGCGCTATCGCCCCGAGGTGATCGTGACCCACGATTTCGACGGCGAGTACGGCCACAATCAGCACAAGATCACCGCCCGCGCGATGCAGTACGCCATCAACGCCGCGGCGGATTCCCAGTACTTTCCCGAATCGGCCGCGCTGTACGGCGCGTGGCAGGTGAAGAAGCTGTACATCCACCTCTACGATCAGAATCAGCTGTACATGGACTGGAAGACGCCGCTGGACGAGCTGGGCGGAATCTCTCCGCTGACCATGGCCCAGGTGGGCTATGCCGAGCACGCCTCCCAGCACAAGTACTATCAGGTCGAGGAGGGCGGCAAGTACGACAACGCCAAGTTCGGACTCTATTTCACCACGGTGGGCTACGATACCGGCCTGAACGACATGTTTGAAAACATCCCCGTCACCGCGCTGCCGGCCGAGGGCGCCGGCGCGGAGAGCGAGCCTGTGCCGACGGAAGTTCCCGCCGCCCCGGATGGCGCGGAGGCGAATACCGACGAACCCGCCAGCCCGGACGGCGCGGCGGCGATCACCGACGAACCCGCCAGCCCGGACGGCGCGGCGGCGATTGCCGATGAACCCGCCGACCCGGAGGGCGGAAACCGGCCGGAAGCGGAGCCGGCGGAAACGGCTGCGCCGCCGGCGGCGAACGAGTCGGCATCGCACGTGAATGCAGGCGCCATTCTGGGCGGAGTGGCCGCCGCTGCGGCGGCGGGCGGGGGCGTCGCCTGGGCGCTGAGAGCGCGCAGACTGCGCCGGCGCAGAAGGCGCAGGCGAACGACGGCCCGCAGCGGCGCGGGAAGGATGCGCCGACCCTGAGGAGGAGTTTTTCTTGAATCCCAAAACGTTTGAAGTCACAACCGCCGTCACGCGGGAGAGCTGCCGCGCGCAGGCCACGGCCCGTCTGGGCCATCATCTCCGGGAGATCCTGGTGGTGGTGGCCATGCTGGGCCTGGGCACGGCGATTCTGCACGCCATCCACTCCGACAAGGCGCAGCTGATGGCGATCGCCCTGGCGGTGGCGGCGGCCTACGCGCTGTTCGCGATTCCGCTGACGGCGGCGCGGCTCTATGCCTCCCGCAACGCGGCGGTGGACAGCATCTGGCTCTCCTTCGAGGAGGAGGGCGTCAGCGTGAGCACGAAGGTGGAGGAGAGCTGGCTGGAGTACGGCCAGGTCACCCAGCTGTGGGAGAATTCCCGCTATGTGATGATCTGCGTGCGCCATCACACGCCGCTGGTGTTCCGCAAATCGGAGGTGCTGGGCCAGCGCGCGGAGGAGCTGAAGGCCTTTCTGAAGGAGAAGACCGGGCGCGAGTTCCGGCCGTTCCGTGGATGAAGCCGCTGGCGCTGTATGTGCACATTCCCTTCTGCCGGTCGAAGTGCGTCTATTGCGACTTCGCCTCCTATCCCGGCCGGGAGAGCTGCATGGGGGAATATCTCGATGCGCTGATTGAGGAGCTGCGCGGCTGGCGCGGCGCGCTTTCGGGCCATGAGGTGCGCACGGTGTTCATCGGTGGCGGCACGCCCTCGCTGCTGGATGGAGAGAGCGTCGCGCGGCTGATGGACGGCGTGCGCAGCTGCGTGCGCGTCTGCGAGGGCGCGGAAATCACCATGGAAGCCAACCCCGGCACGCTGGACGCCCGCAGGCTGGCGGCGTACCGCGGCGCGGGGATCAACCGGTTGTCCCTGGGCGCGCAGTCCATGGACGACGGATTGCTGCGCAGACTGGGCCGCATTCACACCGCGGACGAGGTGCGCGAAGCGGTGGACATGGCCCGGGAAGCGGGCTTTCGCAATCTGAGCCTCGATCTGATGTACGGCCTGCCCGGCCAGACGCAGGGCGCGTGGCTGGAGACGCTGGAAGCGGCGATCCGGTTGGAGCCCGAGCATCTCTCGGCGTACAGCCTGATCGTGGAGGAGGGCACGCCGCTGTTCGACCGGGTGCGGCGGGGCGCGGTGAGCGTCCCGGGCGACGACGATGTCATCGAATTTCAGCGCGCCGCGCTGGACCGGCTCGAAGCCGCGGGATATCATCGCTACGAAATTTCGAACTTCGCCCGGCCCGGCTTTGAGTGCCGGCACAACATCGTCTATTGGCTGCGCGGAGAGTATCTGGGCGTGGGGTGCGCGGCGCACTCGCTGCTGGACGGCGTTCGGTTCGAGAACCCCCGGGATCTGGACGAGTATCTCGCCGGCGTCCGCCGGAAGGAGCAGGTGCGGCTGACCGCGCGGGATGAGATGGAGGAGGCGCTGATGCTGTCCACCCGCATGGTTCGGGGAATGGATCTGGCGGAATACCGGCGCGCGTTCGGCGTGGATTTCGAGCGGGCGCATGAGAAAACGCTGGCGCGGCTGGCCGGACTGGGACTTGTGAAGATCGAGGACGGCTTTCTGCGGCTGACCCGATCGGGCCTCGAGCTGCAGAACGCAGTCGTGGTGGAGCTGCTGGAGGCAGAATAGAAGAACATGCGGATCGCTTCGGTGAGGAGCGGTCCGCATGTTCTTTGCGCGAAGATCAGGGGTTGTCGTATTTTTTGTTGTGCTCGCGCAATACATTGGCGATGTCGTGAAGCATGGCCCGGATTTCAGGGGACAGATCCTGATCGCGGTCGGAGGGCACCCGATTGAGGGAATCCCGGAGCAGTGCGTTTGGCGAGATGTCCAGTGCATTGCAGATGCACACCAGGGTTTCAAGGCTGCACCGCTTGATGCCGCGTTCAATGTGCCCGATATAGGAGGTGGAAACGTCGGAAACCGCCGCAAGCTCTTCCTGAGTCATCCGCATCAATTTGCGCTGCTGGCGGATGCGGCTGCCGAGCGCTTTATAGTCCATAAGTGTCACCTCTCCCATAGAATACAGTTGATGAGAATTGATAGTAGCATAGCACAGAATCCCGTCTTTTGCAAGGATGAATTGAGCTGAAAACGGAAAAATTGATTCGCGCTTGCAAGGGCATGCGGGGGAATGCTATAATACTCACAGAATGAACAAAATGGAGGACAATGCGGTGAAGCGATGGAAGTGGGCGGGCGCCTGGATTGTGCAGATTCTGATCATGCTGGCGCTGGGATGTCTCACGGCGCTGGCGGAGCTGCTGGGCGCCGTGGCCTATGGCGTTGCGGCCTGGGCGGTGATGCCGCTGGCGGGGCTGCTGACCGCCTGCCGCGCCACGCGGCGGGGGCTGCTGAACTATGCCGCGTGGATCGCGCCGCCGGCGTGCATGTGGCTGACCCATTGGCTGATCTGGGATTACTCGCCCGAACCCGGCCCGGCGCTGGTGTGCGCGCTCGCCTCGCTGGTGGGCGCGGCCGCGGGCGAGGTGCTGAATCAGCAGGCCGCACAGAAATGACCAAGCAAGGAGACGAAGCGATGGAGAAGGACCTCATTCTCACCTGTGATGCCGGCACCACCGGCTGCAAGTGCACGCTGATCGATGTTCGCGGCGCGGCGCTGGTGTCCGTGCGCCGGAGCTATGATACCGTCTATCCCCAGCCCAACTGGGCCGAGCAGAACCCGGATGTGATTCTCAACGCCGTCTACGACGGCATCCGCGAGCTGCTGCAGCAGGTCAGCGCCCAGCGCATCGCCTGCGTGGGCCTGTCGGGCACGATGAACGGCTGCATCGCCGTGGACGCCGAGGGGCGCGCGCTGCACCCGAACATCCTCCACTCCGACAGCCGCGCCGAGGCCCAGGTGGAGCAGATCTGCCGCGCGATTCCGCCGGAGGCGTTCTACCGCCTGACCGGCAACCGCGCCGACGCCCACTATACGCTGCCGAAGATCATGTGGCTGCGGGACAACAAGCCCGAGGTCTATGCCAGGGCGCGCTGGTTTCTGAACATCAAGGATTATCTCTACGGCCATCTCACCGGCCGGTTCGGCTATACCGACTACTCCGACGCCTCGCTGACCGTGGCGCTGGACATCAACGAGCGCAGGTGGGCAAACGATCTGCTGAAGGAGCTGCAGCTGGATCCCGAGCGGATGCCCCGGCTGCTGGCCAGCCACGACGTGCGCGGCCGGATCACCCGCACCACCTATCGCCAGACCGGGCTGATCGCGGGCACGCCGGTGGCCATCGGCGGCGGCGACGGCGCGTGCACCGGCCGCGGCGCAGGCGTGAACGAGCCCGGCAGCGGCTACTGCTACATCGGCTCCAGCGCCTGGGTCTCTCAGATTCTGGACAAGCCGCTGCAGGACCCCAAGGCGCGGACGCTGCACTATCTCGATCTGGACGGGCAGTCCTGCCATGCCACCGGCACGGTGCAGTGCGGCGCGGCGGCGTTCGACTGGGCGGTGAAAAACCTGCTGGGCTGCGAGGGGCGGCCGTCGGACATCTCCGAGGTGGAGAACATGGCCCGCCAGATTCAGCCCGGCGCGGAGGGCGTGCTGTTTCTGCCCACGCTGATGGGCTGGCGCACGCCGTACTGGGACGCGAACACCCGCGGCTGTCTGATGGGCTTCACGCTGTATCACGACCGGCGGCACATCGCCCGCGCGGTCTATGAGGGCATCGCCTTTGCGCTGAACAGCTGCGCGGAGGCCATGGCCGAGTGCGGCGCGCCGATGCGGTCCATGATGCTGACCGGCGGCGGCGCGCGCAGCGGCCTGTGGCCGGACATCCTCGCGTCGCTGTTCGGGCTGACGGCCCGCGTGCATCAGACGCCGGGCGAGACCACCGCGCTGGGCGCGGCCATCGCCGCGGGCGTGGGCGTGGGGCTGTTTGCGGGCTATTCCGAGGCGGCCAGCGTGGTCTCCACCCGATCCGTCCACGCGCCCAATCCCCAGTGGCAGAAGGTGTACCGCGAGGTGTATCCCATCTATGCGGCGATCTATGACCGCATCCGGCCGCTGAACGACCGGATATCCAGCCTGAAGATTGGAGAAGAATGAGTATGCAGACGTCCGAGGCGCTGACCGCCTTTTACAACCGCGTTGCGCCCGCGATTCCCGAACTGTTCAACATGGCCCACGCGATCTGCGGCAACTACGATCTGGCGGAATACGCGCTGCAGTACACGCTGATGGAGGCGTGGCTGGGGGCCTCTCACGGCGGCATGGGCTTCCGGGAGGGGCTGCGCAACACGCTCAGGCGCGTGGCCGCGGAGGAGGCGCTGGAGCCCCGGGAATCCGCGCCGGAATTCACCTGGGACGGCCTCGCCGGGGCCAGCGACGATCCGCTGCTGAAGCTGCTGGCGCGGGAGAGCCTGGAGACGCGGCGCGTTGTGGCGCTGCGCTACGGCTGCGATCTGAACACCGCGCGCATCGCCCGGCTGACGGGGCTTTCCGCCGGACGGGTGCGGGAGCTGCTGGAGCGGTTCGAGCGCGCCGCCCGCAGAAAGCTGCCCGTCCAGGAGCGGCGGCGGTTCGAGGCGAAGCTGACGCGCAGCATTGACCGCGCCTTTGACCGCGCCGACGACGACATGCCGTCGCTGGGCGCGCTGTACCGCGGCTTCGAGGCGGAGGCCCTGGAGACGGTCCGGCCCAGCCATCTGGCGTCGCGGCTGGTGAAGCGCGGGCTGTGCGCCGTGCTGGCGGTGATCTGCGCGCTGGCGTTCTGGCTGGCCGCGGTGCTGCTGCAGCCAACCCGGACGGAGCCCGCCGCCGAACCGGCGGCGCAGGAGAGCTCCATGCAGGCGTAGCCGCGTCTTGCAAGGATTTCCTGCAATTTCATCGAAGATTTAACGCAATAACGCTGATAAGCGCGCGTTGGATTTGATATAATTCGGGAAATAATTTTCAAAAGAGGGTGTTGGAGTTGGCTATCATTCGCGAAGGTCTCACTTTTGACGATGTACTTCTCGTTCCCCAGAAGAGCAATGTTCTGCCCCGGGAGGTCGACCTCTCCGTGCAGCTGGCGAAGAATATCAAGCTGAACATTCCCATGCTCAGCGCCGCCATGGACACGGTCACCGATTCCCGCATGGCGATTGCCATCGCCCGTGAAGGTGGCATCGGCATCATTCACAAGAACATGTCCATCGAGGCGCAGGCCTCCCAGGTGGACAAGGTGAAGCGCAGTGAAAACGGCGTCATCACCGACCCGTTCTTCCTCTCGCCCGAGCACAAGGTCAAGGATGCCCAGGAGCTCATGGCCCGCTATCGCATTTCCGGCGTGCCGATCACCGAGAACGGCAGGCTGGTGGGCATTCTCACCAACCGAGACCTCCGCTTTGAAACCGATTTTGACCAGCCCATCGGCAGCGTGATGACCAAGGACAACCTGATCACCGCGCCCGTGGGCACCGATCTGGAGACAGCCAAGGCCATCCTGGCCAAGCACCGCGTGGAGAAGCTGCCCATCGTGGACGAGAACTACAACCTCCGCGGCCTGATCACCATCAAGGACATTCAGAAGAGCGCCAAGTATCCGAACTCCGCCCGCGACGAGCGCGGCCGCCTGCTGTGCGGCGCGGCGGTGGGCGTGACCATGGACACCATGGACCGCGTGGCGGCGCTGGTGGGCGCGGGCGTGGACGTGATCGGCCTCGATACCGCCCACGGCCATTCCGAGGGCGTGCTGAAGATGGTGGAAAAGATTCGCGCCGCCTATCCGGAGCTGACGCTGATGGCGGGCAATGTGGCCACCGCTGCGGCCTGCGAGGATCTGATCAAGTCCGGCGCGGACATCGTGAAGGTCGGCATCGGCCCGGGCTCCATCTGCACCACCCGCGTGGTCGCCGGCATCGGTGTGCCTCAGATCACCGCGATCATGGATTGCGCTGAGGCTGCGGACAAGTACGGCAAGGCCATCATCGCTGACGGCGGCATCAAGTACTCCGGCGACATCCCGAAGGCCATCGCGGCCGGTGCGTCCGCCGTCATGATGGGCAGCCTGTTCGCCGGCACCGAGGAGTCCCCCGGAGCCACCGAGATCTATCAGGGCCGCTCCTACAAGGTCTATCGCGGCATGGGCTCCCTGGCCGCCATGGCCGAGGGCAGCAAGGACCGCTACTTCCAGGAGGGCCAGAAGAAGCTGGTTCCCGAAGGCGTCGAGGGCCGCGTGCCCTACAAGGGAACTCTGGCCGACACCGTGTTCCAGCTCATCGGCGGCCTCCGTTCCTCCATGGGCTACTGCGGCACCGAGAGCATCCAGGCCCTGCGCGAGCGCGGCGAGTTCATCCGCATCACCAACGCCGGCCTGGTGGAGAGCCATCCCCACGACATCAACATCACCAAGGAAGCCCCCAACTACTCCCTGCACGTCTGAGC
>JBJEUD010000041.1:0-3937 GCA_051883655.1 Candidatus Faecivicinus sp.
AGCCCATGCGAACAGAATCGCATGGGCTTTTGGCATGAAAGAGAAAGGGTCAGTTTTCGCCGCGCGCCTTTCCGAAGAAGAACAGGGCGATGGCCCCGGGGCCGACGTGCGCGCCGGTGCCGGGCTCATAGCACCTGACCAGCACGCGCTGGCCGGGAAACTGCCTGCGGATGAGATCGACCAGATGGTTGGCGTCCTCCTCGCAGTCGCCGTGGGCAATGGCGATCGTCTGGCTTTCGGGATCGATCACCCGCCGGGCATAGCGCTCGGCCACGGCCTTCAGGGACTTCTTGCGGCCGATCATGCGGTCGGTCATGGCGATGTGTCCCTCGGTGTCGCCCCAGAGGATGGGCTTGATGTTGGCCAGCGTGCCCACCAGCGCCGTGATGCCGGAGATGCGCCCGCCGTGGCGCAGGTACATCAGATCGTCCACGGTGAACACCTGGTTCATGGACTGCACATGCGCGTCCACCCACGCGGACGCCTCGTCGATGCTGCAGCCCTCGGCGCGCATCTCGGAGACCTTCTTTGCAAACAGGCCCTCGCCGAAGGAGGCTGCCAGCGTATCCTTGACCAGCGCCTTGCGGCCGGGATACTTCTCCATCAGCTCATCGGCCGCCATCTGCGCGGCGTGCGCCGTGCCGCTGATGCCGCTGGACATGGCGATGTAGATCAGATCCTCTCCCGCCGCCAGCACCGGCTCAAAGGCCTCGGTGAACTGGGTTGAGTTGATCATGGACGTGCGCACGGGCTCGCGGCGGCGCAGCGCGTCGTAGAATGCGCGGCCGTCAAAGCGCTCGTCGTAGGCGGGGTGTTCCTCGCCGCTCAGCTCGTAGTGCAGCGAAAGAATGCGCACATCCCATTCTGCCGCGAGATCGGGCGTAATATTGGAAGAGGAGTCACTGAACAGAACAAAACTCATCGCTAACACCTCGTAAATCTGGTATCGAATACTATATTATACCATATTGAGCGACGAGTCAACCCGTTTTTGAAAATTATTCTCCAGCGGAGAGATTTTTCACCGGCGGCATAAGCATGCGCAGCTCGCGCATGGTGCGCAGATAGACGGGCAGCAGGAACGCCAGCGCGAACACCCACGCCAGCGGACTGGCGAAGTAAATGCCGGCATAGCCGAAGGCGGGCACCAGCCAGAGGCCCGCGCAGGAGCGGGCGATCATCTCGAACACGCCGGCGAACATGGCGATCTTGGTGAAGCCCGCGCCCTGCAGCGTGTAGCGCAGCACGTTGATGGCGGTGCAGAGCACGTAGAACACGGCGACCCACAGGCTGATCATGTAGGCGTAGTAAATGACCTCGTCGGCGTCGCCGGAGACGAACAGGCTGGCCATCCACCGGCCGAACAGCGCGATGACGATCAGCGCCAGGATGGAATAGATGATGCCGATGATCATGGTCACGCGGACGCCCTTCCGGATGCGGTCGATCCGGCGCGCGCCGTGGTTCTGGCTGGCAAAGGTGGCGATGGTGGTGCCCAGCGCCGCAAAGGGGCAGTCGAACAGATAGGTGATCTTGGTGTAGGCGGTCATGGCCGCGACGGCCACCGTGCCCATGGCGTTGACCGCCGTCTGCATCACCACCAGGCCGATCATCGTGATGGACGACTGCAGGCCCATGGGAAGGCCCGCGCCGCACAGCTCGCGCAGCGTCGCCCGATCCGGGCGCAGCTCGTCGCGGGTCATGCGCAGAAAGGCGTAGCGGCGGATGTAGACGAAGCACATCAGCGCGGCGAGGTACTCGGAGACGATCGTCGCCAGCGCCGCGCCCGCAACGCCCATGTGCAGCACCAGCACCGCCACCAGATCCAGCGCGATGTTCGTCAGAGAGGATGTCACCAGGCAGATCAGCGGGAAGCGGCTCTCGCCGAAGGAGCGGATCATCGCCGCGAGCATGTTGTAGATGTAGCGCGCGGGCATGCCGCAGAACAGCACCAGCAGATAGATGCGCGCCAGGGGCAGAATGTCGTCCTGGGTGTTCATCAGCCTGAGAATGCCGTCACAGCCCAGCAGGGTGCCCAGCGTCATCACCAGCGTCAGCGCCGCCGTGAGATAGTAGCTGTTGGCGGCATAGCGGCGCAGATCCGGCTCGCTGTGCTCGCCGAAGCTGCGGGCGATGGGAATGGCGAAGCCGCTGCATGCGCCCACGCAGAAGCCCGTGGTCAGCATCGTCACCGAGCTGGTGCAGCCCACCGCTGCCAGCGCCGCCGTGCCCAGAAAGCGGCCCACGATGATCGTGTCCACAAATACGTACAGCTGCTGAAACAGAAGCCCCGCCACCACCGGCCAGAAGAAGCCGAGAATCAGTCCAAGCGGTGCGCCCCGCGTCATGTCCTTTGTCTTGCCCTGAGCCATGGGAATTCCCTCCGCAATCCATTCAGAATCTGTTCGATAGGTTATACCAACCGTATTGTTTCATATCTCCCAAGACCTGTCAATCGCCAGAATGATATCCCAGAAAAAATAATATTTCACCGACAAAACCGGGCGGCACCGAACGCAGCGACCGCTCCCGTCCAACCGCCGTGCCGGAGAAGCCCGCAATCCACCGCCTGTCAATTCCCCAAAATACACCTCACCGATCCGCAACGCCGCAGCTCAAAAACAAAGACCTTGACCGCTTGAATCAGTGGCGGTCAAGGTCGTCAGTTCGGGAAAAGCCCTGCCAGAAACGCGGGGAAGGATTCGAGCCGTTACCACAACGGCGAAGAATCCGTCAATCCAAGCGCGGCAGCAATTGGGTGTGGGATCATCCCACTACGAGGTTGACGAGGCGGCCGGGGACGTAGACCAGCTTCTTGACCGTCTTGCCGGCGATCAGGGACTGGATCTCGGGCAGCGCCAGCAGATAGTCGTTGGCGGTCTCGCGGGTCAGGTCGGCGGGCACGTTGATGCGGCCGCGCACCTTGCCGTTCACCTGCATGGCGATTTCCACGGTGGACTTCACCAGCTTGCTCTCGTCGCAGACCGGCCACTGGGCGTGCAGCAGCTCGCCGGGCACGCAGCTGTTCAGGGCGTTGATCTCCTCGGTGATGTGGGGCGCGACGGGATTCAGCAGGCGAATGAGCACGCTCAGCTCACCCTTGGTGATGCTGCCCTTGGAATAGAAGCCGTTCACCAGCGTCATCATCGCGGCGATGCCGGTGTTGAACTTCATGCGCTCGAAGTCCTCGGAGACCTTCTTGATGCAGGCGTGCACGTCGTAGGCCATGTCGTCGGAAATGCCCTCGTCGTCGACCAGCATCTCCTGCAGGCGCCAGACGCGGTCCAGGAAGCGGCGGCAGCCGCGGGCGCCGTCCGTCGACCACGGAATCGCCTGGTCGAACGCGCCCATGAACATCTCGTACATGCGGAAGGCGTCCGCGCCCAGCTCGTCCACGATCTCATCGGGATTGATGACGTTGCCGCGGGACTTGGACATCTTTTCGCCGTCCGCGCCCAGAATCATGCCGTGGGAGGTGCGCTTCTGGTAGGGTTCGGGCGTGGGCACCACGCCGATGTCATAGAGGAAGCGATGCCAGAAGCGGCTGTACAGCAGATGCAGCGTGGTGTGCTCCATGCCGCCGTTGTACCAGTCCACGGGCAGCCAGTACTTCAGCTCCTCGGGATCCGCCAGGCAGCCGTCGTTGGTGGGATCGATATAGCGCAGGAAGTACCAGGAGGAGCCGGCCCACTGGGGCATGGTGTCGGTCTCGCGCTGGGCGGGGCCGCCGCACTTCGGGCAGGTGGTGTTGACCCAGTCGGTCATGGCGGCCAGCGGGGATTCGCCGTTGTCGGTGGGCTCGTAGCTCTCCACCTCGGGCAGCTTCAGCGGCAGCTGGTCCTCGGGAATCGGCACCCAGCCGCAGCAGGGGCACTTCACCAGCGGGATCGGCTCGCCCCAGTAGCGCTGGCGGGAGAAGACCCAGTCGCGCAGCTTG
>JBJEUD010000042.1:0-3937 GCA_051883655.1 Candidatus Faecivicinus sp.
GCACCCCGCCAGAGGGGATGATCCCCTCTGGACTCCTCATTTGCTGCCGCGCTTTGGTGGGGCGTTGGGTTCCTCCCCCACAAAAAAACAAGGGCGTCAAGCCCTTGTTTTTTCACTCAATACAGCGTGGTATACCGGGAAGACACCCAGCCCGTCGTACCATTCAGGTTGATATAATACCAGGCCACGCCGCGCTCATCCACGGAGGTATTCCCCAGATACGTCGCCGTGCTGCCCTGATACAGGCATCCAATCGAAGCATATCCCAGACCCGGGCCGGTGCGCACATTGGAATCCCCGCTCGTGCCCTTCACATAGCTGCCGAACGTCGCGCTGCCCGAATCGCTGAAATTGCTGCCGCTGGAGCTGCCCACCACCGTGGTATACGCCGAGGAAACCCAGCCGGTCTTGCCGTTGTACTGCACATTGTACCAGCAGATGCCGCGGCCGTCATACGCCGTGTTGCCCAGGAACTTCGCATAATCGCCCGTGCTCATCGCATCCAGCAGCGAGTATCCCAGACCGGGACCGGAGCGCACATTCGCGTTCGCCGCCGCATAAACGGAGGAACCGCTCATCGTGCCGCCCATAATGTAATCGCCGCCCAGGGACGGGTTGCTGCCGTTCGCCGCGTAAATCGAATTGCCAATGTTGTCCGTCAGCGACGCGTAGGTCGAGGACACCCAGCCCGTGCTGCCGCTGAACGACACCTTGTACCAGCAAACACCGCGGTTGTCATAGGAGGAGCTCTGCAGATACGGCAGCGTGGAGCCGCTGTTGATCTGCCCGATGGACGCGTAGCCCAGGCCGGGGCCCGTGCGCACGTTCGCCGTGCCGCTGAAATACACATAGTTTGCCGCCAGCGCACCCGCCGAGAAGCACGCCATCAATACGACAACACTCAAAAGAATGGAAAAAAACCGCTTCATTCCAATTTCCCCCTTCAAGTCTTTGTTCAATCATACCCCCGAGATTCGCAGTTGTCAAGGGATCATTTCCGATTCCCCCGAATCTCTTTTTCATGGCTTTTAGACGATTCCCCCCTTCCAAAAGTTGCATCTTTCCGGAAAAATTTTTCCATCCCATCCAAATCCGACGAATCTGTAAAATATACCCGGTCCCCTTGTCTGCCGCCGAAAAAAGTCTTATTATAGGAGGGTGCGAAAGATGAGGTGGATTACGAATGAAAAGAGTTCTTGCCCTCGCGCTGGCGCTGATGCTCCTCGCATCCTGCGCCCTTGCGGAGGAACCGACAGCCGGCGCGCAGAGCGACCAGGTGCTGGAAATCCAGCAGCAGCTCGCCGCCATGGGATACCTGAACAGCGCCGCCGACGGCATCTACGGCGCGGACACCGCAACAGCAGTGGCCGCCTTCCAGCAGGCCAACGGCCTGATGGCCACCGGCGAGCTCAATGCGGCCACCCTCGCCGCCCTCGCCAGCGGCGGACAGTCCGGCGTCGCCAGCGTGCAGCAGCAGCTGATCGACCTGGGCTACCTCGAGGGCGAGGCCGACGGCATCTTCGGCGCGCAGACCGCAAGCGCGCTGAGCCGGTTCCAGCGCGATCAGGGGCTGACCGCCTCCGGCTCCGTGGACAACGCCACCCTCGCCGCGCTGATGGGCGAAGCCGAGGAGGCCGTCGAGGCCGCCTCCCACGCCGATCCCTCCGGCGTCGCCCAGTATCAGCAGCGGCTGATCGACCTGGGCTTCCTCTCCGGCAATGCCGACGGCATCTTCGGCGAACAGACCGCCGCCGCCGTCGCCGCCTTCCAGCAGGCCAACGGCCTGTCCGCCACCGGCCAGCTGGACGACGCCACCAAGAGCGCCCTGTTCTCCGACGCCGCCCGGGGCGACGACGTGCGCGCCTTCCAGCAGCGGCTGATCGACCTGGGCTACCTCTCCGGCACCGCCGACGGCATCTTCGGCCCCCAGTCCGAGGCCGCCACCCGCGCGTTCCAGCAGCTCAGCGGCCTGCCCGTCACCGGCACAGCCGACGACGCCACCCGCGCCGCGCTGTTCGCCGACGGCGCCGCCTCCGTCCGCCCCGCGCTGAAGCAGAACGACAAGGGCGACGCCGTCCAGGAGCTGCAGCAGCGGCTGATCGTGCTGGGCTTCCTGTCCGACGGAGCCGACGGCATCTACGGCGAAAAGACCGCCGCCGCCGTCGCCGCCTTCCAGAACCACCTCATCGCCCAGGGCCTGGCCGACGCCCTCGGCATCGCCGCCACCGGCGAGGCCACGCCCCTGACCCAGGCGCAGCTGTTCTCCGACAGCTACTCCAGCTACCTCTCCGACGTGACCCCCGGCGCGGAATGCGCCGAGGCCGCCCGCGTGGAGCGCCGCCTGCGCAGCCTCGGCTATCTGGACGCCGAGCCCGACGCCTCCTTCGACAGCTACGCCTCCGCCGCGCTCGCCGCCTTCCAGTCCGGCACCGGCCTGACCGCCACCGGCGCCGCCGACCGCGCCACCGTGGACGCGCTGTTCTCCGCCGACGCCGCGCAGGCCGCCCACTTCGCGCCCCACGACGTCGCCATGGGCGATACCTGCGGCTCCGTGGGCGACGCGCAGCGCGCGCTGATCTCCCTCGGCCTGCTCGCCGGCCTGGACGACGGCAGCTACGGCTCCGATCTGTCCGCCGCGCTGGAGCGCCTGCACAGCTGCCTGACCGCCCGCGGAAGCGACAGCGCCGCGCTGTTCGCCGACAGCGAAGCCCTGAGCGCGGAGGCCCTTCAGGCGCTGCTGGACGGCGACCTGCTCCCCTATGCCGCCGACATCGAAAAGGGCGCGGACGCCAGCGAGACCGCCCGGCTGCAGCGCCGCCTGTACAGCCTGTTCTACCTGACCGCCGGCGGCGTGGACGGCGACTTCGGCGGCAACACCCGCGCGGCCGTGGAGGCCTTCCAGACCAACAACGGCCTGCCCGTCACCGGCGTGGGCGACGAGGCCACCCAGCGCGCGCTGTTCGCCGACGACGCCATCGGCAGCTGGACGCAGTACAAGCTGGTGATCCGCACCGACGAGCAGCGGGTGTACGTCTATCAGCTCAACGACGAAAAGCGCTACGAGCAGATCGACACCTTCATCTGCTCCACCGGTCTGGGGGACCTGACCCCCGCGGGCATCTACAGCAGCACCACCGCGCCGCTGGACCGCTGGCACTACTTCTACAAGTTCGACTGCTGGGCGCAGTACGCCTGGCGCATCACCGGCCCGTACTACTTCCACTCCGTGCTGTACAGCGAGCGCGACGAGAGCACGCTGCGCGTCAGCTCCGTCTACAACCTCGGCCACAAGGCCTCCCACGGCTGCGTGCGCCTGAGCGTGGAGGACGCGAAGTGGATCTATGAAAACTGCGCCGCCGGCACCATCGTGGTCATCTACTGAAAAAATCCGCTCCCGAACCGCATCGGGAGCGGATTCTTCCTGCCAAAAAGCCGCCCCCGAACAGCATCGGGAGCGGCTCTTTTTCTCACCGGCAGAACTTTTCGATGTAGCGGTCGTAGCACTTCCGGATGACCTCAATGGCCTCCTCGCGGCCGTACACGCCGGCGATTTCCACGTTCTTGTCGCCCTCCAGGCTCTTGTAGACGTTGAAGAAGTGGGTGATCTCCTCGGCGATGTGGCTGGGCAGGTCGGACACGTCGTGGTAGGAATTGTACACCGGATCGCCGAAGGGCACGGCCAGGATCTTCTCGTCCATGGCGTTGCCGTCCTTCATGGCGAAGTAGCCGATGGGGTAGACCCGCACCAGGCTCATGGGGCGGATGGTCTCGCTGCACAGCACCAGCACGTCCAGCGGGTCGTTGTCGTCGGCATAGGTGCGCGGGATGAAGCCGTAGTTGGCCGGATAGTGGGTGGAGGTGTACAGGATGCGGTCTAGGCGCAGCGCGCCGGTCTCCTTGTCCATCTCGTACTTGTTCTTGGAGCCCTTCTCGATTT
>JBJEUD010000043.1:0-22577 GCA_051883655.1 Candidatus Faecivicinus sp.
AAATATCCAAGAACAAAGAGAACATCGCCGAGTTGATGCTCAACTATGTCGAGTGCGGTGTTGAGTTTACAAATATGTATGGCGATATTAACGAAGCGTTTTATTCCAGTATTGCATCCATGTTCTCTGATTTTGTGAGTGTCCTGAACAAATTGGACAGTGATGCCTATTATGAACGCAACGCTGATCGAATAAAGAAAATGTGCCTGAGTACCGATTGCATCGGATGGGGCTTTAATGATGAAATGATGAGGATCTATTATGTAATTCAGTGGCGTGCAGAAGAAGACTAATGTTGTAAATTCGCAAACTTGCAAAGTGCGACATACTCGGAACGATTCCCCTGAACTCGGGACGTTTTGCCCAAATCGTCCATAGTGGGTGCATTTTTGCGGAAACGGCAGGCGTTTTGCTGAAAAAGTGCCCTGGTTTGGAAGCAGAAAGGCCGGACAGGGATGATCCCCATCCGGCCAAATGACGCGATGTATTCAGTTTCTTGCATCTGTATGGAAGAATATGTCATATTATTCCGGAAATCTGGCGTTCAAGCCGTTCACAAGCGCAAAAAGAATCACCCATGCCTTGTATCAAAACATGGGTGATTAGGTGGTGGAGCCGAGGGGAGTTGAACCCCTGTCCGAAGACCAGCCGAACAAAGTTTCTCCGAGCGCAGTTTGTGTTTTGACATTCCCTCTGCCGGACTCCCACAAACAGGATTCCGGTTTCAGTAGCTTCATAAATTCCCACCGTCCGCAAAGCTTAAGACGGCTGGTTCCCTGCTTTTATGACGCCGCTGACCTGCGCCGCAGGAGGCTCAGGGGCGACGATCGCGGATTAAGCCGCGAAAGCTACGTTATCGTAGTTGTCAGTTCATTTTTAGTTCCCGTTGATGAGGCAGTCCAGGGCTGCCGCTCGCTTCTCTGCCCCTCCGAATCCCCGTCGAAACCATTTACGGCCCCGCATCGGTCAACCGCAGGTCAGCCTTTTTCGCGCATAGAACGTTCGATATCCCGCTTGGCATCGCGCTTGGCCATGTCATCACGCTTATCGTAGAGCTTCTTGCCCTTGCAAAGCGCCAGTTCCAGCTTCATCCGTCCATCCTTCAGATAGACCGACAGCGGGATCAGCGCAAGTCCATCCTGCATGACGCTCTGATGCGCCTTGCGGATCTCCTGCTTGTGCATCAGCAGGCGCTTGGGCCGCATCGGATCGGTATTGAAGTAGCTTCCCTTTTCATAGGGGCTGATGTGCATGCCCTGCACGAACATCTCGCCATCCTTGACCATGGCATAGCAATCCTTCAGATTGCACTTGCCCATGCGAAGCGACTTGACCTCCGTGCCCTTCAGCTCAATGCCGGCCTCCCAGGTTTCGAGAACGAAATAGTCATGCCGCGCGCGGCGGTTCTGCGCGATGACCTTCACGCCCTTTTGCGGCATACTGCATTTCCTCCTCATCGAACATCCTTCGCTATTATACCACGTTTCACGCCTGTTGTAAACGCCCGTCGGTCAAATTTTCATCGCCCCGCCCGATCTGTTGTTGAGTTAAAAACCAATTTCATTTGCGCAATCCATCAATACGTGGTATAATGGAGGAAGAATTGCATTCCATCAACCGCGATGGTTCAAAGAAAACGAGGTGTATTTCCAATGATGGATCCCAGAATTGAAAAGCTCGCCCACGGCCTTGTGAATTTCTCCACAAAGGTACAGCCCGGCGATAATGTTATGATCGAAGCGACCAACGACGCTGACATGCTCACCAAGGCGCTCGTCCGCGAGGTCTACAAGGCCGGCGGCAATCCCTTTGTCTGGCTGCGCAAAACCGATATCGAGCGTGAGCTCGCCAAGGGCTACACGGAGGAGCAGCTGAAGCTGCGCCGCGAAGTGGACGCCGCGCTGATGGAAAAGATGAACGTCTACATCGGCTACAGCGCTCCGGCAAACAGCTCTGAGCTGTCTGACATTTCCGCGGAAAAGATGGGCATGTACTCCTCGCTGTACTCCCGCGGCGTTCACGGACAGATTCGCGTCCCCCACACCCGCTGGTGCGTGCTGCGCTACCCCACTCCCGGCTTTGCACAGGCTGCCGACATGAGCACTGAGGCGTTTGAAGACTTCTTCTTTGACGTGTGCACCATGGATTACTCCCGCATGGCGCAGGCCATGGAGCCGCTGAAGAAGCTGATGGACAAGACTGAGAAGGTGCACATCAAGGGCGTTGGCACCGATCTCACCTTCTCCATCAAGGGCATGCACGCCATCGCCTGTGCCGGCGAGCTGAATATTCCCGACGGCGAGGTCTACACCGCTCCTGTGCGCGACAGCGTCAACGGCGTGATCACCTACAACACGCCGTCCCAGCAGTCCGGATTTACGTTTGAAAACGTCTGCCTGACCTTCGAAAACGGCCGCATCGTCAAGGCTACCGCCAACGATACCGAGCGCGTGAACAAGGTCTTCGACATGGACGAGGGCGCGCGCTACGTTGGAGAATTCGCCATCGGCGTCAATCCCTTCGTCACCCACGCCATGAACAACATTCTCTTCGACGAGAAGATCATGGGCAGCTTCCACTTCACGCCCGGCAACGCCTATGACGATTGCGACAACGGCAACAGGTCGGCGCTCCACTGGGATCTGGTCTGCATCCAGACGCCTGAGTACGGCGGCGGCGAGATGTGGTTCGACGACGTGCTCGTTCGCAAGGACGGACGCTTCGTGCTGCCCGAGCTGGATTGTCTGAATCCCGAGAACCTGAAGTAATCAAAGGAGAGCTGAACCGTGGGTAAATCAAATTTCGCGGTGTTCGTCGATCTGGAAAACGCCGGCGGCAAGGAAAGCATGCTGCGCTCGATCATTGAAAAGGTCAAGATTCGCGGCGACATCCTGCTGGGCAAGGTCTATGGATATACCGACCGCTATTCCGATCTGAAGGAATGCCTGCTCTCCAACACCTTCTCCGTCGTCCCTTCCCTGCGCTACGGCAAGAACCAGAAGAACAATCTGGATATTCAGCTGGTTATTGACGCCATGGAGGTGGCCTACACCAATCCGCTGATCGACAGCTTCTGCATCGTCTCCGGCGACAGTGACTACACGCCGCTCGTCGGCCGTCTGAAGACCATGGGCAAGACAGTGCTGGGCATCTCGCGCTCCGAAGCCGCGTCCAGCATCTTCATCAACGCCTGCAATGAGTTTGTGTTCCTTGAATCCGTCGCCGCCAAGAAACAGCAAAAGCCGAAGAAGGGCGAGCGCGTGGTGGATGCGGACATCAATGAGCTCATCAGTCAGGTGGAAACCATCGTTGAAGATCAGGACGAAGAACAGATGTATGCCAGCGAACTCAAGGATACGCTCACCCGCCTGCGCCCGGACTTCAGCGAACGCAGCTATGGCTGTCCAACCTTCGGCAAGCTGATTGCACTGATCTCCTCGAAATCCGAGAAGCTGCACTCCTGGACCGAGGATTCCTCGCTGATGATCGGCCTGTCCGGCTCCGTGGAGAGCACCGCCAAGCTGGACAAGACCAACTGGGTTCCCGCCTTCACGCAGGCGCTGGAGCGCTTTAAGTCCGAGGGCTTCGACCGCGTCAATCCTTCCATCCTCAAATCCACCATCCAGTCGGACTATCCCGACTTCGACGAGCGCACCATTGGCTTCAAGCGCTTCAGCGATGTGATGAAGGAGCTGGAAAAACAGGGACATCTCATCGTGGAGATGGACGAAGCCCACACCATGCTGCTGAAGATCTGCTGAAGATTGCTCCACGCAGAGTTCATTCCAGTTGCCTGAACATATAAAAACATGCCCCGCCTATCGACTCAGGTCGCATAAGCGGGGCATGTTTTTGTGAAAAAACAGTACAATGCCAAGAGAAACGTTTCAGCTTATCAGATTGTCCTGCAGCTGAAAGCCGGCACGTTTTTCCGGGCGCACTCTCAACGCACCAGCACGAATTCGTTGGGACCGACGCGCTTGTAGTCCGGCAGATAGTTGATATACTCCTCAAAGATCTGATTGGTGAGCTTTTCAAGCCCCTCCGGCGTTTTCAAATCGCCATGCTCAATCGCGTTGAGCGACATCGCCAGCAATCCGCCCTTCGCCTGTGAATAGGGCTGCGTCAGGATTGCCTTCTTTTGCGAGTCGCAGCAGAGCAACAGCCCCCATTGATTCTGCTGCAGAACGAGCTGCAGGCGCGCCTGGGGCAGTTTCACCAGCAGTTCTCGCAGCTTTTCATCCAACAGCACAGTCGTCAGCGTGACGCCAAGCAGCGTAACCGTGCGGGTAGTGCCCTTGAGAACCGCATCCCCGCAAGGGCGAAGCACAGGCATGTAGCTGCTTCCTCCGCTCGAAATGCTCATCATATCCACCTGAAAGGAATAGGAATTGTCACCTGCGGGAATGGAGAGCTTTGTGCTGAAGCCCTTGCCAGCCAGCTTTCCGCCATGCAGGTACAGCTCGTGCGCTTGTTCATCGATCTGCGCAGTGCATACCGTTCCGTTGCCCAGCTTGCCGATCTTGCCGCCATCCACCTCGACAATCAGGCCCGACATGGCCGCTTCCATCCGTTTAGGGCGATTGATGCGAATTGTCCTCATCGAATTTTTCCTCCTTGCAGATCGATCTTGCGCAGCTCCAGCGTCTCATAGACCGTGTCAAAATCCCTGGAAAGCAAGCCCTTGCCATTCAGTTCAACCTCGCCGGTCTGATTGTCATAGGGATCCCAGCGATCACAGTGCTTTGGCGGATTGAAGTCCGTCTGATATCTGGAATTGGCCACCATGCGGAACGGGTCAAGATTGCCGAAATAGAACCTCCTGCGCTCCTCCGCGCCCGCGCGATAAGCGCTTCCGCCGAAGCTCGGGTCACAAAACAGCCAGCCGTAGGGCTCAACGTAGAACTGCGCCCAGTCGTGGCTGCCGGCGCTGTCAGGCTCCACATACAGGCCCGACTGCCAGCGCGCCGGAATGCCCGCAATCCGGCAAAGCGTGATGAACAAAAGCGCCTGTATACCACAATCCCCCTTGCCGTTCAGCGCGCAGAACTCTGCGTGACGCTCGATCAGAAAATAGGAACGCATGAAGGAATAGCGAATGTGGGTCGTGATGTAGTCGTAAAACCGCCAGGCAATGCGGACGGGGTCCTTCTCATCGCCCGCCAGTTCGCGCGCCAGCGCCCTCAGATAGGGCGTAAACGCGATGTGCGGATACTGCTCGGAAAGGTCGTCCTCCGTCGGCGGCAGCGCATTCGGATAGGCGTGTCCGCCGGACCATTCGCCGGAAAGCGGATCCACATAGCGAACGGCATTTTGATACGCATATTCCACGCAAAAAGGCGTATTTTCTTCGGACATGCGCTCGAAATAGGCCGTGCGCTGCGGCGCATTCTCAGCGTCTACAAAGCTCGCGGTCGCATTGACCTCAATTTCAGACTGCTGAGCACAGCGCTGAGGCAGCGGCATGTGCACGCGCGTCTGCGCCCCCTTGACGAAAGCATCGTCCTCGATCTTGAGCTCGCCCTTCAGGCGAATGGAATAGGCCAGCCTCCCCTTCTCCTTCATCTCGGCGATGGCGCCATCCAGTCGGCTGCGATCGCTTCCGGGCGCTGCGCCAGCGCGCGCAGCAAAGGCAGGATTCGCCTTGAGCAGCGTATTCCGGAAGCTGCGCAGATAGCGTTTCTCCCCCAACACATAGATGTACTCCACAGCGCGGTCCAGCTCGAGGGCATCCAGCTCCTCATCCTTGAAATCCGGAACCTTTTCGCGCAGCATCTCCAGCGCCTTGTCGCGGGGAATGCAGAACTGCTGGGGCAGCAGCTCCGCCATTCTGCGCTCGACGCGAAGCCGCTCCTTCAGCGATGCGGAGATATCCCTCTCCAGCAGCGCGTCAATGAGCTGGATTTCCCCCTGAAAATCACCGGCCCACTTGCGCTTGAGCACATCCTCCGGCAGATCGTAAATCAACGTTTCAAGATTCAGCATAAATCATGTTCTCCTCACATCGACGCATTCTGTGTTTCATCCAACTCGAGCGTTTCGTTTTCGCAAATCGAATCACTGTTGGGCTTCATGTGCGGAAAAACCGTCGTCGGCTCCGCTGAAAAGGACATCCAATAGGCCGGAACAGAATAAAGCATTCCACAAACCGGACAGCGGTAAGTAAATGTCTCCATGATCAACCTCACGCAAATGAATTTGAATTCTAAACAGTATTATACACAAATTTACACATTTGTCAATCTAACGCACAATGCGCATTCCAGTATATTCTCCAGCCAGCTGGACATACTGAATGCAGCCGGCCTCGATGAGAATTTTCAAGTGCATCCGCAGCCGTCGGGATTCCCTCGCTTCGAAGCGACGCGCGGCCCGGCAAAATGTCCTGACCGGAATGGGCGCAGCTGCGTCCATCCCAGCCAGGACTGGCATTCTCCCCGAGACGGTTCAAGAGCGGTCGCCCGACGGGCAACCGCTCGATTTCTTATTTGGATTTCACGAATGGTTTGCCGTTTGCAGACGGCACATGGGAGCGGCCGACGAACAGAATCAGCACGATGACCGTGACCACAAACGGAATCATTGAGATCAGCTGTGCCGAGATCATGTGGTTGGAACCCAGCACGATCTTCAGACCGGAGCACATGCCGAACAACAGGCATGCCCACATCGCGCCCTGCGGACGGAACTTTCCGAAGATCACCGCCGAAATGGCGATGAAGCCCTGCCCGACGATGGAAGTCGGGCGGAACTGGTTCATCGTCGCCATGGTGACCGATGCACCGCCCAGACCGGCCAGAAAGCCGGACATGCAGACGGAGAAGAATCGAATGCCGATGACATTGATGCCCAACGTATCGCATGCCTCAGGATGCTCGCCGCAGGCGCGCAGGCGCAGTCCGAACTTCGTCTTGTAGAATACAAACCACACGACCAGCACCGCGATGAAGACCAGATAGGTTGTCGCATAGTTCATCAGCGTATTCTTCAGGAAGTTGTCCAGCACCGAACCGGAGGAGAACACGCCGTTGAACAGCAGCGGGATCTTCTGCGCCGGAGTCAGCGGAACCGTATCCGAAGAGTTGAACAGCGCCTTGGAAACCAGAACAGCGATGCCGGGCGCGAGGAAATTGATCGCCGTACCGGAGATCGTCTGGTCCGCGTTGAGCTTGACTGTCGCCAGTCCGTGCAGCGCGCCGAACAGCATGCCCGCAAGGCCGCCGCAGAAGAACGCCAGCCACGGCATTCCGATGAAGTGACCGACCGTTGCGCCCACAAAAGCGCCGATAGTCATCATTCCCTCAATGCCGATGTTGACCACGCCGCTGTTTTCCGAAAAGCAGGAGCCCAGCGCCGCAAACAGGAGCGGAGGCGTATAGAGCAATGTGGTATAGATGATAATGCCCAGGCTGTTGATCAAATTATCCATTGTGCTTGCCTCCCTTTCTCACACGGATGCGGAAGATGTGGGAAATCGCGATGAAGAAGACCACCGTGCCAGTGATGATGTCGATGACCTCGGACGGCGCGTGGATCAGGTTCAGCTTGCTGCCGCCATACTTCAGCGCGCCGTAGAACAAGCCTGCAAAGAATACACCGATGGGGCTGGAGGCGCCGATCAGTGCAACGCTGATTCCCTGGAAGCCAAAGCCCTCCTGGGAGGTGAAAATGCTGATGCGCGCACCCTGGCCCAGCAGCTGCATCGCACCGCCGATGCCGGCCAGCGCGCCGGAGATGGCCAGCGCCATCAGAATGGAGCGGTTGACATTGATTCCGCCGTATTCTGCGGCAAAGCGGTTGAAGCCAACAGCCTTGAGCTCGTAGCCGGTCGTGGTCTTTTCAATGACGATGTAGACCAGAATGACGGCAACAATGGCCACCAGAATGCCCCAGTTCGCCTTTGGCGCGAGACCCAGCGCCTGAATCCAGCTCTTCGGCAGAAGGATCATGGCTGCCTCGGAGACATTCTGCGTTGCCTCTGCGCTTCCGGTATTGTGAATGACCTTGAGATCCGCGATGAAGTTGGAGAGATAGTAGGCGATCCAGTTGAACATGATCATCGAGAGAACCTCGTTGATGCCGAACTTCGTCTTCAGATAGCCCACGATAATGCCCCACACGGCGCCCGCGAGCGCCGCAGCAATGAAGCAGAGCGGGATCAACAGATAGCCGGGCGCAGGCACCAGGATGCCCACCACGCACGCCGCCATCGAACCGACGACAAACTGGCCCTCTGCACCGATGTTGAACACGCCGGTGCGGAACGAGAACGCCACCGCGAGGCCCGTGAAGATCAGCGGCGTGGCGTAGACGACGCAGTAAGAGAGGTTCTTCGTTGTGCTGAACACGCCCGAGATCAGAGTCTGGTACGCCAGAAGCGGGTTGATGCCCATGGCAATCAGGAACACCGCGCCGACCAGGAAGGATATCAGGATAGAAATCAGCGTCAGGAAGAATTTGCTGTTGAAGATTTTTTCGACCTTGCTCATGCCTTCTTACCTCCCGCCATCATCAGTCCAAGCGTGTTCTCATCCGCATCCTTGCCGGCCATGGAGCTGACAATTTTGCCATCGTAGATCGTATCGATTCGATCGGACAGGCCCAGAATTTCATCCAGCTCGAAGGAGACCAGCAGAACGGCCTTGCCCTTGTTGCGCTGCTCCACCAGATAGCTGTGCACGTATTCGATCGCGCCGACGTCCAGGCCGCGGGTGGGGTTGACTGCAATGAGCAGATCCTTGTCGTTGTTCACTTCGCGGGCAATGATGACCTTCTGCTGATTGCCGCCGGAGAGCGTCTTTGCGGGGCGCTGCGCGCAGCCGCGCGGACGAATGTCGTATTTCTCAATGCACTCCTCCGCATGCTTGCGAATGCTGGCCTTGTTCAGTATGCCCCGCTTTGAAAACTGCGGTTCATGGATGTTCTGAAGAATCAAATTCTCGGCCACGCTGAACTCCAGAATCAGGCCGTGCTTGCGCCGGTCGGCGGGAATGCTGGAGATTCCCTTGTCGAAGCCCAGGCGCGGCGGTTTGTTGCAGACGTCCGTGCCGTTGATGATCACCTGGCCGGAGGTCGCCTTGCGCAGGCCTGTGATGATCTCCACCATCTCCGTCTGACCGTTTCCGTCGATTCCGGCGATGCCGAGAATCTCGCCCTTGCGGACGCGCAGGCTCAAGCCCTTGAGGATCTCCACGCCGCGGTAATCCACGCCGTGCAGGTCCTTGACCTCAAGCACCACGTCGCCCGGCTCCTGCTCCGGCTTGTCCACGACGAAATTGACGTTGCGGCCGACCATCATGCTTGCCAGGTCGCTCTCGGTCACGTCTTCAACCTTCACAGTGCCGATATACTTGCCCAGGCGAATGATGGTGCAGTAATCCGCAGAGGCCTTGATCTCCTTCAGTTTGTGGGTAATCAGAATGATGGATTTTCCGTCGGCCGTCAGGTTGTGCATAATGTCGATCAGCTCGACGATCTCCTGAGGCGTCAGTGAAGCCGTAGGTTCATCGAGAATCAGCGTCTCGGCGCCGCGGTACAGCGCCTTCAGGATCTCGACGCGCTGCTGCATGCTCACCGAGATATCCTCGATCTTCGCATCCGGGTCAATCGCCAGCTGATAGCGCTGCGAAATCTCCAGCACACTCTCCCGCGCCTTCTTCATGTCCAGTGTCACGCCGTTCACCGGCTCCATGCCGAGGACGATGTTTTCGGTGATCGTGAACGGTTGGATCAGCATGAAGTGCTGATGGACCATGCCGATGCCAGCGGCAATGGCCTTCTTCGGACTGTCCAGCACGACTTTCTGCCCATTGACGAAGATTTCACCGGAAGTCGGCGTGTACATGCCATAGAGCTGATTCATCAGCGTGCTCTTACCTGCGCCGTTCTCGCCAAGGATCGCATGGATCTCGCCTTTGTGAACGGTCAGGTTGATTCCATCGTTTGCGGTGAAATCGCCAAACTTCTTGACGATGTTGCGCATCTCAATGGCTTTCCGGGTCAAATCCACGTGTTGTCCATTCGCCAAGTAAAGCCCTCCTTTGATGATTCAGTGTTCAGATCAGCACAGTATTCAGGATGCCCATCTCGTGGGCGATTGCTTCAAGCTCGCGCATTTCCTCGTCCGTCGGAGAGCGAAGCGAACGGAACTCCTCCCGAACGCCCATGGGGCGGAAGCGAATGAGCTTGTATCGAACTTCTTCTGCGCCGCATTCGCGAAGCAGCCGGCATACGTTTCGAACGGTTTCCCTTGCATCCATCATGTCCGGAACGGACACCGTCCGAACCTCTTCGAGCTTTCCAATCTGCGCCAGAAAGCGAAGGTTCTTCCGGACGCACTGGTTGTCGCAGTCCGTCAACCGCACGTGCTCATCGGCGTCCCAGGCCTTGACATCCAGCATGACGCCATCGATCGCCTCAGTCAGCACTGGGTCGCTGGAAAAGTCATAGCTTCCGTTGCTGTCCAGCAGCACGTTCAGACCGTCTGCCCGCGCGAGTACAGCAAGCTCGACGAGAAAATCGCGCTGCTGCGTGCACTCTCCGCCCGAAACCGTAATGCCGCGCACGAAAGGTTCGTTTCGCCGCACCTCCCCCATGACCTCCTCGGCTGTCATCATGCGGATGCGCGGCGAGCTGAGGTGGGGACACAGCTTGATGCACGCATCGCAGAGCGCGCATTTCGCAATCTCATAGCAGACCTTTCCATCCTTCGCATACAGCGCACCGGTGGGACAGACCTCGAGGCATGCACCGCAGTGCACACAGGCGCGGATTGTCTCCGGATTGTGGCAGTATCTGCAGTTGAAGGAACATCCCTGCACGAAGATGGCAGTACGGTTGCCCGGTCCATCCACCGCGCTGAACGGGATGATTTTATTCACCGGCGCCCGCATCATCAGCGCACTCTGCGGTCGAGAATCCTGCAGTTCTTTGCCGCACCCAGGCCCAGACCGGTGGTGTTCTGCAGCACGTTCTCGCCCCGGTTGAGCTTTTCCATTTCAGAGCGCTTGACCAGATAGCCTGTGATGCGAATGACGTCGCTGTCGCTGCTGTAGAAGGACAGATATCGAATGTTCATCTTCATTGCGCCGCGGATGATATCCAGCACAAACTGCGGGTTGCGATGCACCGTGAGATCCACCGGGAAGATATCGCCGGTGCCGGACGGGAAGTACTTGTGGAACAGGCTGATGTTCTTCAGGTGATCGATCAGCTCATCCGGCTCCTCTCCAATGGGAATGCGCGTGCCCGGGCTGGTGTCCCGATCGCTGTCGATGCCGACCTGGGCATGCAGCAGGAAGTGGCCGCCCGTCGCCTCGCAGTAGGGATTGAAGTGGCTGTTGTTGAACGCTTCAATCTGGTCCATGATCTCCACGCCCAGCTGATCCGCTTCCTGGCTGTGGCCGAAGCGGCAGGTCTTCCCCTCCTTCTCCATCAGAAGGTTTACGCACTCCGCAAGGCCGACCAGGCCATACATCGCCGTGAAGCGATCCCGGGAAATGAGCCCCTCCTTCACCAGGAAGCTGCTCTCAAAGAAGCCGCTCTCCTCCACCAGGAACTTGATGCGCGCGTCCATATACCGCGCCATGACGTCCATTACGAAGGGCAGCTGGTTTTCCTTGAAGTCGGCAATGTTCTTTGCGCGCTTGGCGATATTGCTCAGCAGCAGGCGGGACAGCGTATAGGATCCGCCACCCTTGAGCAGACCGTTGTAGCAGCTGGCGATGCAGTAGTCATCGCCCAGTTCAGCGCGGAACATGGCGTCGTTTGCAAAGCTCGGCTTGGCGGATCTGAGCGCGCATCGGATGCCCTCCAGCAGGAACTCGTCCGTCGTTTCCTCGGAGACGCGCATCGTAAGATTCGGCACGGCGTTTTCAAGCTCTGCCTCCACCTGCATCAGCAGCCGTCCCGCGCGGGTCGGAACAGGGCCGATATTCGCATGGCAGAAGGAATCCAGAATCGTGCGATCCACGCTCGTCATGAACAGCCGCAGAAATTTCTTGACGGTTTCATCGTCCAGATCCTTCATATAGGGATCCAGCAGAAGATCCAGATCTCCGATGAAGACCGGGTAATTCGTGATACTGGGAACGTTGTGATACAGAATCATCAGGCTGTTGAGTACCTCGAAGAAGTCGGCAGGCGGCTTCAGCTGTAAAAACGCGCTGCCCTCACGCAGGAACTTCTGATAATCCGGCACAATGTAGCGCGGACGATAGGGCGCCTCGCCCTCGCCCAGATTGCAGATGCAGCGAACATCGTCCGGACAGCGCATCAGTTCATCCATCTCTTTCGGCTCGTCGAGCACCTTCATGAAATTCTCAGCATGCCTGGCAAGATAGGTCACCTTCTGCTCATGGGTTGCGGTCGGATCCTTGAGCGTATCCAAAATCGCCTGGCGGCGGCTCTCAACCTCCGCCATACTGATCTCGCGCATGATTACACCTCCAAAATGATTGAAATTCAATGACTATACTATATATAATAAACAAAAATGCGACAAATTTCAACTCCAACAGCGAATAAAAACACCGTCCGAACAAAATATTTTATTACATTATATCAAAACGGCGCCGCAAACTTGCGACGCCGCTTTGATATTGCATGGATTATTCAGCCAGAGTGAACAGGCCTTCGCCCAGCTCCTCGATGGAGGAAGGAACGACAATTTCGCCGGAGATGATGGAAGCCTTGGCAGCCTCAACAGCAGCCACGACATCATCGCTCAGCAGGTCACGGGTGGGCGCGATGTCCACGCCGCCGTTGGCCAGCTCGTACAGCTTCACGCCAGCTTCAAAGGTGCCGTCCAGAACGGCCTTGGTGATGTCCTGAGCCGCAGTGTCAACGCGCTTCATCGCGGAGGTGATCACGTAATCGGGCGCAAGGGGGCTCTGGTCGGTATCAACGCCGATCGCCCAGACGCCATTGGTCGCGCATGCTTCGATGACGCCGTTGCCGGTGCCGCCAGCTGCATGATAGATGACGTCCGCGCCGTTGGTGATCATGTCGGTGGCCGCCGCAGAACCGGTGGTCGCATCGGCAAAGCTGTTGGCATTGTACTGCAGCACGGTCGCGTCCGGATTGACGGACTTGACGCCGGCGATGTAGCCGATGCCGAACAGATTCATGGAATCAGAAACCATGCCCTGCACATAGCCGACGACGTTGCTCTCGGTCATCAGACCGGCAACGATGCCAACCAGATAGGAGGCTTCCTGCTGGGAGAACATCAGGCAAGCGACGTTGGGCAGATCTGCATTGCTGGCATCGTCGATGATGGCGAACTTCTGATCCGGATACTCAAGCGCAGCTTCGCGGCAGGCATCCGCCAGCATGTAGCCGACGCAGATAATCAGGTCATAGCCCTCATCCACGAAGGTCTCGATATTGCTGCTGTAATCGGCGTCCGTGGCGGACTCCAGGTAGGTTGCTTCAACGGCCGGATTCTCCGCCATCAGCGCTTCCATGCCCTCCCAGGTGGTCTGGTTAAAGGACTTATCGTTGACGCCGCCGACGTCGGTGATGACGCCGACGCGAATCGTCGTCTCTTCAGCGCAAGCAGCAACGCCCATGGAGAGCGCAAGGACCAATGCCAGCACAATCGCAAGGATCTTCTTCATGGTATATACCTTCCTCATTTTAGTTTTCCGCATTTGCGGATTAACTACATTATATCAGCTTTTCTCATGAAAATCAATCACTCTGCACAATATTTCGCCGCATTCTTACAGGAAAAAGATGCACAAACACTGGAATGTGGATCGTTGATATGATATAATATAGACACGTTCTGCATTTCGTCCGGATGCCCCTGTGCTGTGGAGGATGCAGAAACGCCACAACAGAAAGGGTGCTGCGCATTATGAGCAAGCTCGTCAAGGAATTCAAGGAATTTGCATTCAAGGGCAACGTTGTCGATATGGCTGTCGGCGTTATGATCGGCTCCGCATTCGGCGGCATTGTCACCAGCATTGTCAACGATCTGGTAACACCTGTGATCGCCGTATTGACCGGCAGCGTCAATTTCTCCTCTCTGGTCATCAAACTGGGCGAAGGCGAAGAAGCGCCCTTTATCGCCATCGGAAACTTCATTCAGACGGTGATCAACTTCTTCATCATCGCCGTGTGCATCTTCGCGATGGTGAAGTTCATCAATACTCTGAAGCGTCCCGCACCCGAAGCCCCCAAGAAGGAAGCGCGCAAGTGCCCGTATTGCAAAAGCGAAATCGCAGATGACGCAACACGCTGCCCGCACTGCACTTCCCAGTTGAACTGATTGTACGATGAACCCGCCGGGAGAAGCGCATCGCCTTCTCCCGCTTTTTTGAGGTAGACCATGAGCAGAAAACTCCGGGAACGACTGAATGTGAAAAAGGTAACCCTATTCGCAGTCGTGATCAATGCGCTGCAGATTCTGGCAATGGGCGGCGTGTTCGCCTATGTACTGCTGCACGAAGTGGCCTTTCTCTCCCGCAATGCCGAGCTGGTGCTGCTGGGATTCTGCCTGCTGATCGTCATCTGGGGCGCTGTCATGGATATCCGCGACGCCATCACGACACAGAAAATCGCCGAACAGACGCAGATGCTCGAGGAGGCCTATCTTCAGCTGGAAAACCTCAACGGCACGCTCCGAAAGCAGCGGCATGACTTCATGAATCATCTGCAGGTCGTCTACAGTCTCACCGAAATGCAGGAATACGGCGAATCCATGCAGTACATTGAACGCGTCTACGGCGACATCCAGCGCGTCAGCGGCCTGCTGAAGACCTCCATACCTGCCGTCAATGCGCTGCTCGCGGCAAAGCACTCCGACTGCGACGAGCGCGGAATCGGCTTCGAGACGGAAATCTCCTCGCCCTGGGCTGGCATGCCGGTTTCCGGCTGGGAAATGTGCCGCGTGTTCGGCAATCTGATTGACAACGCCAGGGACGCCATTGCCGAGGGCGGCGACACCGCCGGCAAGCGCATCCGCGTGACCCTGGGCGAGACGCCCAGCGCCTACACCTTCTCCGTCTGCAACAACGGACCTCGCATTCCTGAGCGGAACATGCCCTCCATCTTCCTCCCCGGCTTCACGACGAAGACGGAGGGACATGGCTCCGGACTGACCATCGTATCGGAAATTCTGCAATCCTACGGCGGAAGAATCAGCGTCAATTCCGATGACGCTGAGACGACCTTCTCCGGCGTCATCCCCAAAGCTGCGTCCCAGCCATCCGCTGATTGACAACGCATTTTCCCAAGCGAAAGCAGGAAGCGCTTTCATCGCTGCGCTTCCTGCTTTTGTGCTTACAGAACGGGATTTTGATTGTTTTTGGCAATTTCGCGAAGAATTGCATTCATAATGGAAATCGTTGCAGGGATACCGCCCTTCTTGCCGCGGACGATGATGGAAGTCAAATCGCTGTCCATCAATCGCTCTTTCAGCTGAACGACACTGGCAAAGCCCGTCGAGGCCGCAAGGACGCAAACGTCGCTCATCGGTTCATGCTGGCGCCTCATAATCATTCGATTGATCGCCGCCGGCGCGCTGCCGACCACCATCAGCTTCGGTCCCGGCACCGCCAGTCCGTAGTCAACAGCGACCTCCGCGCGCGTCACCCGGCGCTGTTCCGCCAGCGAAACCACCTGAGGATCATCGATAAAACAAAGCACCTTTGCTCCATTGTGTCCGAGAAGGGTTTCGTCAATATCGTTGGCAACCAGCATCGTGTCCGTGATGATCGAGCCGCCCATTTCAATCAGGCGCTTAATATGCGTCAAAGCGGTGGGTCCAAAGTAAATGCTCTGCGCAAGCGCATGATCGTTTGTTTCTTTTTCGACCTCACTCAAGATCGCAGACATTTCCTGGTTCATGTAGGGTATCCCGACGCGATGCCGGTTTCCCTCACCAGTTGCCTTTCTCATTTAAGTACTCTCCATTTCAAAATTTTAGTGAATATCCACTCTCTTCCATAACAGAACTATACAATTAAATCACCGCGCCGTCAAGGGAAATGGTGGTGAATTTGCGTTAATTTACACAAAAATCACACACGATAACTTCTAAATAAACATCATCGCAGAATATTTTGTTGCATTTTATTTAATTTATGTATAAAATATCGTCAAGGACATGCCTTGACGATATGAACACATTTATTTTGCGAGTGCAGGCGGAGCAGCATGCACAACGATGGCATCCTGTTCCACATCCGCATGGATCACGCTGCCGTCTGCCACAGGCTCACGGATCAGCAGCTTGGCGATCGGTGTCTCCAGCGCGCGCTGGATGAAGCGCTTCAGCGGGCGCGCACCATAAGCGGAATCGTAGCCGTTTTCAACGATGAATTCCTCCGCCTCCGGAGTCAGCGACACAGTCAGTCTGCGCTCGGACATTCTGCGCGTCAGATCCGAGATCATGAGATGCATGATCTCCACGATCTGTGCACGGGACAGCGGCGTGTAGATGACCGTCTCGTCCAGACGGTTCAGGAATTCCGGCTTGAACTGCGTTTTCAGCAACGCCTCGACCTGTTTTCTCGTCTCAGGCAGCAGCCGGCCTTCAGCATCGATGCCCTCCTGGATCAAACTGGAACCCAGATTGGACGTCAGGATGATGATGGTATTCTTGAAATCCACCGTTCGGCCCTGAGAATCCGTGATGCGGCCGTCGTCGAGCACCTGCAGCAGAATGTTGAACACATCGGGATGCGCCTTCTCCACCTCGTCGAACAGCACAACGCTGTAGGGCTTGCGGCGAACCGCCTCCGTCAGCTGACCGCCCTCCTCGTAGCCGACGTATCCCGGAGGCGCTCCAACCAGACGGGAAACGCTGTGCTTTTCCATATATTCCGTCATATCGATGCGGATCAGGTTCTTCTCGTCGTCGAACAGCGCCTGTGCGAGCGCCTTTGCCAGCTCCGTCTTGCCGACGCCGGTCGGGCCCAGGAACAGGAACGATCCGATCGGGCGGTTGGGATCCTGGATACCCGCGCGGGAGCGCAGGATCGCTTCGGAGACCTTCGTGACGGCCTCATCCTGTCCAATCACGCGCTGGTGCAGAATTTCGTCCAGGCGCAGCAGCTTTTCGCGCTCGCCCTCCACCAGCTTTGTCACGGGAATGCCCGTCCAGCGGGACACAATGCGGGCGATTTCCTCGTCCGTCACGCGGTCGCGCAACAGGGTGTCGCCGTTCTTCTCCTCCTCGATGCGCTTCTCCTCCTCTGCCAGCTCGTTTCTGAGCTTCGGCAGCTGGCCGTACTGCAGCTCGGCGGCGCGGTTCAGATCGTACTCGCGCTGAGCGCGCTCGATGTCCGCATTGACCTGCTCGATCTCTTCGCGCAGCTTTTGAACGCGTGTGATGGACTTCTTTTCGTCCTCCCACTGCTTCTTCATCTCCGCGAACCGCTCGCGCAGCTCCTTGAGCTCGCCCTGCACGTGCTCCAGCTGACGGCGGGAGAATTCATCATTTTCCTTGGCCAGAGCGGCCTCTTCGATCTCCCGCTGCATGATTTCCCGGGAAATGTCATCCATTTCCTGGGGCATGGAATCGATCTCCGTGCGGATCATCGCACAGGCCTCGTCCACCAGGTCGATGGCCTTGTCGGGCAGGAAGCGGTCGGTAATATAGCGATTGGAGAGCTTTGCCGCGCTGACCAGCGCCTGATCGGAGATCTTGACGCCATGGAAGACCTCATAGCGCTCCTTCAGGCCGCGCAGAATCGAGATCGTATCCTCCACCGAGGGCTCATCGACCTGCACCGGCTGGAAACGCCGCTCCAGAGCGGGATCCTTTTCAACGTATTTCCGATACTCGTCGATGGTTGTCGCGCCGATGCAATGCAGTTCGCCGCGCGCCAGCATCGGCTTGAGCAGATTGCCGGCGTCCATGCTGCCCTCGGTCTTGCCCGCGCCCACTATGGTGTGCAGCTCATCGATGAACAGAATAATCTTGCCTTCGCTCTTCTTGACCTCTTCCAGAACGGACTTCAAACGCTCCTCGAATTCGCCTCGGAACTTTGCTCCGGCGATCAGCGCGCCCATATCCAGCGAGAACAGCTGGCGATCCTTCAGCGTAGAGGGCACATCGCCGCGCACAATGCGCTGTGCAAGCCCTTCTGCAATGGCCGTTTTGCCTACGCCGGGTTCGCCGATCAGCACCGGATTGTTCTTCGATTTTCTGGAGAGGATGCGGATCACGTTTCGGATCTCATTGTCTCTTCCGATGACGGGATCCAGCTTCTGCGTGCGCGCAAGCTCCGTCAGATCCTGGCCAAATTTCTTCAATGCATCGTAGGTATCCTCCGGATTCTCATTGGTCACGCGCGTGTTGCCGCGCACCTTCTGGAGCTGAGCGAGGAAGTTTTCCCGGTTCACGCCGAATTCCGTTAGGATCGCCTTCACCGGGCCGTTCGGCTTTTCGATGAGCGCCAGCATGATGTGCTCCACGGAGACAAATTCGTCCTTCATCGCCTGCGCCTGGGACTCTGCCTCGATCAGGGCGGCGTCGACGGCCTGGGAGATATAGACCTTGTCCGCCTCGCGGCCCGGACCGGACACCTTGGGAATGCGCTGAATCTCACGGTCGCATGCGCTGAGCATGCGGGAAACATCCACGCGCATCTTCTTCATCAGCTGAGCGATCAGGCCGCCTTCCTGGTTCAACAGCGCATACAGCAAGTGCTGCTGATCGATCTGCATATTTTGATTTCGAATGACGAGTTCCTGCGCCTCGCGCACAGCCTCAAGGGATTTCTGTGTGTATTTTTCTGCGTTCATGGAAATCCTCCTTCCAAAGTCCGCATATCGTTTATTGACTTTCTTTGACTATTATACCGCATTCAGAGGATTTGTCAATAGTCTAATTCAAAAAAACGAAAATTTCACAGAATTAATCTGAAACTAATCATACTCGATTGAAGGATTTTTCCCTCTTGGCTATACTCGTATTCAAGCCCATTTGCAAAGGATGGAAAAGATATGAACAGAAGCATCAAAGGACCGCTCTATCTGCTGGCATGTGCCTTTTTCTGGGGCATTGCCTTCTCTGCCCAGAGCAACGCCATGAATCACGTCGAGCCTTACACGTTTGTCTTTCTCCGTTCGACGATCACCTGTCTGGTATTGTGTGCAGGCCTGCCCCTTCTTAACCGACTGAATGGAGATTCCAGGGCGGAAGAAGGATCGACGCGCCTTCATTTCATCGTTGGCATATTGTGCGGATGCTTTCTCGTTCTGGCAACGATCCTGCAGCAGGTTGGCCTGGTGACCACCACCACCGCAAAATCCGGCTTCATCACGGCGCTGTACATCGTCATCGTGCCGATTCTCGGCATTCTGCTCGGCAAGCGCCCCTCCCCCAGCATCTGGGTGGGCGTCGTGGTCGCCCTGATTGGCCTGTACTTCCTGTGCATGACCGATTCTCTGAGCCTCACCTTCGGCGACCTGATCACGCTGTGTTCCGCGCTGGTATTCGCCATCCACATCACCTTGATCGACCGCCTAGGCGGATCGCTGAACTCCGTCAAGCTCAGCACGATCCAGTTTGGCACAGCCGCGGTGATCGCCGGCATGATCACATTTATCTTCGAGACGCCTTCGCTGGACGGCATTCTCGCCTGCTGGAAGGATATTCTCTATGTCGCTGTATTCTCCGGCGCGCTGGGCTACACCTTCCAGATCATCGGCCAGAAGTATACAGAGCCGACGCTCGCCTCCCTGATCATGTGCCTGGAATCTGTGTTTGCAGCCATCGGCGGCTGGATTCTGCTCAACCAGACGCTCTCCGGCCGGGAAATTCTCGGATGCGCCCTTATGCTCTCGGCATCCGTCATCGCTCTGCTGCCATCTGGCAAAGCGCACCACGGCGCAGCGGCCGCGGAGGATGCCAAGCGCTGAACCTCAAATTCACCTGTTCAACAAACGGAAGCCGTTCGGCAGTTCATGCCGAGCGGCTTCCGTTTTGTTGTCTCCAAATAAAACAGGCGCGAATAGGTTTTTCCCGTTCGCCGATCATGTCACTTTGTCTTTTCAACAGCGTTCTCCCGGATCAATTCTTCCATCTGCTCATGGGTCTCTCCATCGCGCAGCGCACGACAGAAAACTGTAATCCGACCATTGCTCAACTTATAGCTGCAGGTCACCAGCGCGATGATGCGATCCTCTGCGGTTGCTTCCAGTCCAGGAATTTCGAACATCGACCGTTCCATGATTTCATCGATGAACGCCTGTGCAGGCGACATATCCTCAGGATCGTCAAAGTCGCTGAAGCAACGCAGCCGCAAATACTCGCTGCTGTCCTTATCCATAGAAGCATCCACCACAGCAAAGGGCACATATCCGACCACTTCGTCATCATAGACGGAATAGAAATCCACCGTCGTGTTCTCGACGAGATAGTCCAGCTTCTGGAACTCATCCAGAGTTCCGAACATCGTGCCGTTTTTCATGTTGTGGCCGTAGATCACCAGATATGGATCCGTCTCCCATTCCTCATTTTTTACATCGACGAAAACAGTGCCGTTGACGCTCTCATCTCCGTAAAAGTCATGATCCAGATAGAATTCGTTGTCGCGGTAGACGACCGGCGTGCTGATGATTTCTCCAACCTCAATCCACCCGATAATATCCTGATTGATCTTCCGAAGCTCGATCAGGCGCTCTGAAATCTTCCTGTCGACAACTGCCGGCAACTCTTCAGCCACGGCCTTCTGAAGAAAAAACGGAAGACCAAATGCGCCGTCCGAACTCGCACCGCCTTCAAACAGATCCTTCAGATCCTTCTGCCGTTGAATCTCGCGGCTTTCCTGAATCTTCGAATATGCAAAGAAGCCCAGCAGGGCGATTCCCACGATAATCGCAAGGCACGAAACCAGTTTTATGACATTTCGCCCCCGCGATTGCTTTTTTTGGCCCGACTGTGCGGCCGTTCTCTCACGCATTTTGATGCCTCCGCCGTTGATAGAAATATGCGGAGGAGGCGAGCCCCCTCCGCATTCAGTGAATTAGTGATTCATCCGCTTCTTGAGCGACACGCCGGAGATCAAGCCGATCATCATCAGCGCGAGGCCCGCGAACAGCAGCACACGCTGCATATCGGAACGATTGTCGCCGGTCTTCGGAACCTCGTCGTCCTCTTCCGCTTCTTCCTCTTCTTCCTCGACCACATGAATGTTGGTCACGTCGAAGCCCTTGATCTCGGCAGTATAGCCCTCAACCTCATCCTCAGTGATGGTGTAGGTGATGAGCTTGCCATCCTCGTTGAACAGCGGCAGTTCGCCGAAGTCCCAGTTCCACTCGCCGTCCTCGTCGGCGGTGACGGTCACAAACAGCATCTCGTCACCATCAGCCAGCAGGCGGATGACGATGCTCTCCGGACGGATGCCGTCCTTATCGTCCTCGTCGTCCCAGGTCTTCTTGCCGCTGATGGCAATGGTGTCGTCCACGAGCGTGTTGGTGATCACGACGCCGTCTTCATCCACTGCGTAAGATGCCTCATAGCCCTTGACCTCGGCCTCGGCGATGACATATTCGATCTCCTGGCCATTGGAGTACACGGGCAGATCGTCAACCGTGACTTCCCATCCGTTCATTTCAGAGAGAGTCAGCTCAAGATACTCTTCACCATTGGCGATCAGATAGGCAGTAACGTTTTCAGGGCGAATGCCAAGTGCGTTATCGTAATCGGCCCACTCCTTCGTGATCGTCAGAGAGAAAACCTCAGGGGCGTGAGTATTGGAAATCACGAAATCGTTTGTACCATCCACCTGCTCAACATTGGCATCATATTCTTCAACGCGTTCTTCTTCAACGGTGTAGACAATCTTCTTGCCATTGCTGTACTCGGGCAGATTCTCGAAGGTGTACTTCCAAACGTCGTTTTCGTCGGCAACCACTTCAGCGGAATCCTTCTTGACACCGTCTGCCAGCAGATTGACGACAATGCTCTCAGGACGCTTGCCATCCTGATTCTTCGCATCATCCCAAACCTTCGTGACGGTCACGCTGGTCTTTCCAGGGGTGTAGCTGTTGATGATATCGTTTCCTTCATACTTGGTGCTGTAGCCAGTGACACGCTCTTCAGCCACAGAGTACTGGATCTCCTTGCCCGCTTCATACTTCGGCATGTCAGCGAAGGAGTAACTCCATTCGTCAGTCCCGTTGGAATACACGGTCACGCTGTCAACCTTCTGACCATTCGCCAGCAGGTTAATGGTGATGCTGGTCGGGCGCTTGCCGTCCTGGTTGCTTGCATCGTTCCAGGTCTTCTTGCCGCTGATGGTGACAGTCTCGGGCGTGTGCGTGTTGGTGATGTCGTAGCCTTCTTCTGCATACGTGGCAGTGTAGCCTTCAACAGCTTCCTCTTCCACGGTGTAGACGATCTTCCTGCCGACTTCGCCTTCGGCGTACACCGGCATACCTTCAAAGGTATACTTCCATTCGGCATTCCCGTCGGCAGTCACTGTCTGCGTCTTTACCACCTGGCCATCTGCCAGCAGCTTGACGGTGATGCTGTTCGGGCGCTTGCCGTCCTGGTTGCCTACATCGTTCCAGGTCTTCTTGCCGCTGATGGTGACAGTCTCGGGCGTGTGCGTGTT
>JBJEUD010000044.1:0-22459 GCA_051883655.1 Candidatus Faecivicinus sp.
TCAATGCCCTCGGGGCAGCCGACCAGGCACATCAGCGTGATCGACTTGCAGCCGCGCTGCTTGATGAAATCGATCGCAGCCACAGAGGAACCGCCGGTTGCGAGCATGGGGTCCACAACGATCAGGTCGCGCTCCGCCACGTCCGTCGGCAGCTTGCAGTAATATTCCACCGGCAGATGGGTTTCGGGATCCCGATACAGGCCGATGTGGCCGACCTTCGCCGTGGGGACGAGGTTTACAATGCCATCCACCATGCCGAGACCTGCGCGCAGAATCGGCACTACGCCCAGCTTCTTGCCGGCAATCACCTTGGATTTGCAGACGGTAATCGGCGTTTCAATTTCGATCTCTTCCAGCGGAAGCTCGCGCGTGACCTCATAGGCCATCAGCATGGAAATTTCCTCCAGAAGCTGGCGGAAATCCTTCGTGCCGCAGTCCTTCTGGCGCATCAAAGTCAGCTTGTGCTGAATCAGCGGATGATCCACAACGTGTACCGTGCTCATAGGAAAGCCCTCCGTTTCACCGCAAATGCGGATGTTTCTGTACCAGTCAAATTATACCGCATTTTCTCCGATCTGACAAGCGAGCGCAGCGCTTTTTTTGACAATCATCGCCGGCATGCCGAGCCGCATCGCATCACACTTCCTTCGGGATATCTCCCACGCCGTCGAGCACATATTTCGGGCGATAGGCATATTTCGCCAGATCCTCGCGCCGCGTCACGCCGGAAAGCACCAGCACCGTATCCAGTCCGGTCTCTGTGCCGGCGACGATATCCGTATCCATGCGGTCGCCGACCATGGCGGCCTCCTCGGAATGAACGCCCAGCAGCCGCAGACCCGTGCGCATCATCAGCGGATTGGGCTTCCCGACAAAATAGGCGGACACGCCCGTCGTCAGCTCGATGGGGGCAATCAACGCGCGGCAAGCGGGAATGATCCCCCGCTCCGAAGGGCCGGTCAGGTCCGTGTTTGTTCCGATCAGCCGCGCGCCGCGATTGATCAGCTCCACGGCCTTGAGGATGCTCTCGTAATTGTAGTTCTGCGTTTCACCGACCACCACGTAGTCCGGATCCACATCGTTGATCGTGATTCCCGCGCCATAAATCGCATTGTACAGTCCCGGCGCACCGATGACATAGGCACTGCAGCCGGGCGCCTGCGTTTTGAGAAACTGAGCCGTCGCCAGCGCGCTGGTATAAAAATGGCTCTCATCCACATCCAGACCCATGCGCGCCAGCTTCTGCTGGAGCTCCTTGGGCGTTCGTTCGCTGGAATTTGTCAGAAACAGAAAGCGCTTGTTCTCCCGGTATAGCCACTCCACGAACTCCTTCACGCCGGGAAGCAGGCGATTGCCGTGATAGATGACGCCGTCCATGTCGCAGATAAAGCCGATTTTCTTTCTCAAATTCTCCATAATCACTTTCCCTTCCAGCCATCGTATTGAATCTATTTTATTATACCCCGCGACTCTTGCGCTTTCCGTAAGCGCAAGATCAGAGATTGATTAATTCACGCGCGCCTGCCCGTCAGCCGGAAGCTCGCAAGGGTCATCTGTCTGAGCAGCTCGTCCGGGACGTCCGAATCGAAGTACACCGTGTTCCAATGGGTTTTGTTCATATGATAGCCCGGCTCGATTCCTGCATATACACTGCGCAGGAACTCCGCCTCGATGGGCTCGCACTTCAGATTGACGAACGCGCGCCCGTCGCGCTCCATGATGGCCGCAAACCACTTTCGCGTATCGGCATGCCGCGCGATATAGGATTCGAAGTCCTCCTCAAAGGGTTGATCCACGACAGCACCGGCAATTCCGCAGCAAAAGTCGATGTACGCCTGCTTGTCCATCCTCCCACCCCCTGAAAGCATTTTACCATATTCTCCCCAGCGCCGCAACCCGCACAGGAAAGAGCGCCGGAAAGCTCCGACGCCCTCTTGATCTCACCATTTGACCTGCCAACGCTCGCTGTACCTGCCATCGGGGTTGGCGGCATTGCCCTTTGCATGATAGCTGGAAGCTGCCGCCCGCTTTGCAAGCTCCTGATCAAATGCAGCCTCGTCGAACGGCAGCTCAATTTCCACATTTCCGCGCCACTGGGACAGATAGGCTGCATTCGAAATCGTCAGCTCGCAGAGGCCATCCTCGCCGGGCGAAATCAGCCTTTCACCCTTTCGGATGGCATTGGCGAAGTTTTGCAGGATTCCCGCATGGGCGGTTTCAGGCGCATCGGGGGTGATTTCCTCCACCTCCATCGGGATCGTCGTGAAATTCTCGGTCGACTCGAAGCGCACCTGCTTCTCGGGCTGCTGCAGCTTCCACCACTTCAGCACGCCGTTTTCCAGCACCAGCTTTCCCAGTTCGCCCGCAATTTCGAGCCGGTTGGTTCCGGGAAATTCGCCCGTGCTGGTGATGAAGGTTCCGGTTGCGCCGTTGGCATAGCGGACAAAAATCGTCGCATCATCCTCCACCTCAATGCGGTGGTATTTCGCCACATCGCAAAAGGCGGTCACGGAAACGGGCATTCCGCAGATCCACTGCCAGAGATCCAGGTTATGGGGGGCCTGGTTGAGCAGCACGCCGCCGCCCTCTCCGGACCAGGTGGCGCGCCAGTCACCGGAATCGTAGTAATGCTGCGTGCGATACCAGTTGGTGATGATCCACACGCTCCGCTTGAGCTCGCCGAGCTGGCCGCTTCTGACGATTTCGCGCGCACGGCGAAACAGCGGATTGGTGCGCTGATTGAACATGATGGCAAATACGCGATCGGACTTCGACGCAGCCTCGCAGAGCCTCCGCGCCTTGGAAACGCTGACATCCATGGGCTTCTCCGTCAGCACGTGCAGTCCGGCGCGCAGCACCTGCGTCGCGATTTCCGAATGCATCGGATGGGGCACTGCCACAATCACCGCATCCGCCAGTCCTGAGCTCAGCAGCTCCCGCCAGTCCGAAAAGCGCGGAACTCCCGGGAAGCGCCTTTCGCACTCCTCCAGCCGCGCCTGACTGATGTCGCAAACTGCCGCAAGCCGCATGCCCTCGATCCTGCCTTCGTGCAGGCAGGTGGCGTGCGCCGTTCCCATATTGCCGATTCCAATTACAGCCGTCCGAATGCTGTCCATATGTATCCGCCTCACTTTGTGCCAGCGTAGGTATCCTTGGTATCTGCGAACACGGTCTTTGCGGGCGCCTTCCGGCGCGACGTCGCGACACGCTTCATCAGTTCGCGGTAATAGAGATCCTCGTCAAACGGAATCGTCACCTTCTGGCCGGTGAAGGCAGACAGGTGCATGGCGTTGGAGAGCGTCAGGCCATTGATGCCCTCGCGGCCATCCGCCACCAGCGGCGTGCCCCTCAGAATTGCGCCGGCCCAGGCATTCAGCACGCCGACATGCTGCTCGTTCTTTCCATCGGTCTCCACCGGCACTTCGCGCGCGCCAATGGTGCCAAAGGGAATTGTGTTGATCTTCGTGAACTCCGGCTCGGGCATATCGAACTCCAGCAGCGACAGTTTATCCTCCGTCGCGACAATTTTGGCGCCGTCCATCTGGATTTCAAACCGGTTTGTGCCCTGAGCGTCGCCCGTAGAGGTGATGAACACGCCCGTCGCGCCGTTGGGATACTCCACATAGGTCGTGACGTCGTCCTCCACCTCGATATCGTGCCACTTGCCGAAGTGCATGTTCGACTGCACCACCGCCGGCATGCCGCAGATCCACTGCCAGAGGTCCAGCTGATGCGGGCACTGGTTGAGCAGCACGCCGCCGCCCTCTCCCGACCAGGTTGCGCGCCAGTTGCCGGAATCATAGTAAGCCTGTGGGCGGTACCAGTTCGTGATGATCCAGTTGGTGCGGCGAATGCGGCCGTATTTGCCGGACTGAACCAGCTCGCGCATCTTGCGATAGATGCAATTCGTGCGCTGGTTGAACATCATGCCGAAGACCACCTCGGGGTGCCGGTCGGCCTCTGCGTTCATTTCGCGCACCTGCCGGGTATAGACGCCGGCGGGCTTTTCCACCATCACATGAATGCCGCGCTTCATGCACTCCATGGCGTACTTTGCGTGATCATAGTGCGGCACCGCGACAATGCAGGCGTCGATCAGGCCGCTGTCCAGCATGTCGATGGCATTGTCAAAGCGCGCATAATCCCCCGGTCGATTTTCCTTTGTCCATTCCAGCCGCTCAGGATTGCTGTCCGCGACGGCGCACAGCTCCAGGTCCGGGCATTTCCCCGCCAACACATTTTCGGCATGGCCGGAGCCCATATTGCCCACGCCAATGATGCCGAGTCTGATTTTCTTCTCCACGAGTGCTCTCCCTCCAAACGCTATTTATCAGGAACCTTCGTCATGACGCCGTCGATGAGCTCATAGCGGCGCTTATGGTTGATCTCAATCTTTCGCTCGATCTCCTTCGCCAGGTCGACGCCCAGAATCTCGGACAGCCCCAGCAGATAGATCGCAGCATCCGCCAGTTCCTCGCCCACATCGCCGCGCTTCCTGTTCCAGGCGTCATAGGCCTCCGCTACCTCACCATAGAGCAGGCAGAATTCCAGATTGACATCCGTCACATTAAAGCCCTTGTCCACCTTGTTCTGATAGACGAGCTTTTGCATGGTCTTCATGTCCATAAAGAATTTCTCCAATCAATGGAACCCGCAGGCGGACAGGTACTGATAGCTGCGGCGCAGGCAATCAATGGGATCCTCGCCATTGCAGTCGTCCTGTTCCACCAGCATGTACTTCGTGCCGCCGGCCTCCGCCTTTTCAAACACGCGGTCGAAGTTGATGTTTCCCTCGCCGATGACGGCCATCTTCCTGCCGTAGGCGCAGTCCTTCAGATGGATGCACGGAATGCGTCCCGCGAGGCGCTCCAGCCACTGCGCCGGATCCGCGCCGCCGACCTGAGCCCAATAGGTATCGAAGGTGATGCCCATGAACTCTGCGGGGATCTCCTCGCAGATGCGCTCCAGCACGAGCCTGCCTTCGTACTTTTTGAATTCCTGGTCGTGATTGTGATACATGAAATACTTGCCATGGGCGCGGAGCGCTCTGGCCGCCGGCCCATAGGTGCGCACGAAGTTTTCCAGCGTCATCTCCGGCTTTCCGGGATCGAAGCCGTACCAGCCGAGGCCCACGTACTCGCACCCGAACACATCGTGTTCCCTGGCGACCTTTTCAGTTTCCAGAGCAATTCGATCTCCCGGCGTATGCGTAATCACGCAGCGCAGGCCATTCAGTTCCAGCTGCTGTCTCAGCCACTCGGGCTCATATGCGCAGGTGCCCGAAATCTGAACGGTCCGATATCCGATGTCCGCAACCCTCTTCAGCGTCTCCGCAAACCCCTCCAGGGTTTTGCACGTATCGCGAACTGTAAAGAACTGAGCTCCAATCTCCATATTTACGCCTCCTGAAGAATTTCCCTCAGCGCCGCACAGGCGGCGTCAAACGCCTCGTCGTTGCTGGCATAGCAATGGCTTCCCAGCGCAGGACGGTTGTTGCCGGCGCGCTCCAGCGCCGCCAGTCCATCGAAGACCTTCAGATGCGGCTCCAGCGTGAGCGCCGTTCCGCCCATCGACAGGTACTCGCCGACGATCCTGGATACATTGCCGATGCCCTTTCCCGCCGGAACCACATTGCCGTCGGCCAGCGCATCCTTGACGTGCAGATATTTGACATAGGGCTTGAGCAGCTCCCAGGCCTGCCAGGTGTCCTGGCCGCACTGAATGAAATTCGCCGGATCGAACACCGCCCGGAGGGTCGGGAACGCCCGATGCAGATCCGCACACCGATCGGCCATGTCGCCGTAGATTCCCTTCTCGTTCTCGTGGCAGAGCTCCACGTCAGCGCCCCTGGCCGCGTCAATCAGCGCGCCCATCCGGTCGAACACCATGCCGCGGAAATCCGCGGGCTTGCGCCCCGCAGGGATGTAAAAGGAAAACAGCCGGATGTTCTTCGTGCCGAGAATCTCCGCGATTTCCAGCGTATGCCGGAACTTGTCCAGATGCGCCGCGAAGTCATCCTTCTCCACATCAATTTTGCCGATCGGAGAGCCGATGGACCAAACCTTCAGGCCTGCGTCGTCCATCTGGGCGCGCACCTCCTTGGCGTGCTCAGCCGTCATATCCGACACGTTCACTCCATCCGCATTGCGGATCTCCAGTCCGTTCAGACCATTGCGCCGCATGGCGGCAATCTGTCCCTTCATGGAAGCGCTCGCCTCATCCGCAAAGGCATAAATCTTGTATTCACTCATATGCTCACCCGCTCATTCGGAATTTGTATCCGTTTTTTACCTTATCTATTATAGCCGAAAGCCTGCCTCTTTTCAACAAGAAACCGGCATTTTCTACAACCGATACGCACATCCTTGTCATATTCCATCAATTATGCTATAATGAGCCGGAGGCATTCCATCCTGATTCTGGTTCCTGTCTTTTCAAAAAAGAAAGGAGTATATGAATGTTTTCTCTGAAATTTGTCAGCGCGACCCGCGCGTATTCCACATTCTCCGAAAGGGTTCCCGCACCCCTGCTGCGCCGAAACTTTGAAGTTAACGGCAAGATTCATTCCGCATCCATCACGCTTTGCGGACTCGGCTTCTACGAACTGTATCTGAACGGAGAGCGCCTGACGAAGGGGCCTCTCGCTCCGTATATCTCCAATCCGGATGACATTCTCTACTACGATTCCTATGACGTTGCGCCCCTGCTGCGCCAGGGCAAAAATACAATCGGCATCGTTCTGGGCAACGGCATGCTGAACTGCCCCGGCGGCGAGATCTGGGACCTGCAGACCGCCCGCTACCGCAGCGCGCCCAAGCTCGCGCTCTCCTTTGAAGCATCGCTGGAGAGCGGCGAAACGGTTGCCTTTGAAGCCGACGAGCGTTTTGTCAGCGCGTCCTCTCCCATCGACTATGACGACCTCCGCGTCGGCGAGTTCTACGACGCCCGCCGGGAGATCGCCGGCTGGAATCTTCCCGATTTCGATGACAGTGCGTGGACTCCGGCGCTCCCCGCCGAGACGCCGCGCGGCGAATGCCGCCTCTGCCAGGCGGAGCCCATTGTCGCCACCGGCGAGCTGAAGCCCGTCTGCATTCGGCGCGGCGCCATCGGCATTCAGCCGGAATTTCGCGAAACCCTGCCCGTCGTGGAGCCGGAGGGCGTTGAAGCGCTGACCGAAGGCTGGCTGTACGACTTCGGCGTCAACGCTGCCGGCAACTGCCGTTTGAAAATTCGCGGCCATCGCGGGCAGAAGATCGTATTGCAGTACGGCGAAACGCTGGATCGCGACGGCAACCTCGACCTGCGCGGCATGAGCTTTCTGCCCAAGGCCTTCAACCATCGCGACATCTACATCTGCAAAGGCGAGGGCGAGGAGGTACATCTCCCCAGCTTTACCTATCACGGCTTCCGCTACTGCCTTGTGCTGGGACTTGAAGATGAACAGGCGACGCCCGAGCTTCTGACCTATGTGGTCATGAACTCCGACCTTTCCACGCGGGGCGGCTTCACCTGCTCGGATCCCATTCTCAACAAAATCCAGCAGGCGACGCGGGTGTCCGACCTGGCAAACTTCTATTACTTCCCCACAGACTGTCCGCACCGCGAGAAGAACGGCTGGACCGCCGATGCCGCGCTGTCGGCGGAACAGGTGCTGCTCAACTTTTCCGCGGAGAATTCCTACCGCGAATGGCTGAACAACATTCGAAAGGCCCAGCGCGAAGACGGCGCGCTTCCCGGGATCATTCCCACCAGCGGCTGGGGATTCGACTGGGGCAACGGCCCGGCCTGGGACAGCATCATCGCCTATCTTCCCTATTTCATCTGGCGCTATCGCGGTGACACGCAGATCATCCGCGAAAACGCGGCGGCAATCATGCGCTATCTGCACTATATCACCACCCGGCGCGACGCAGACGGGCTGATCCACATCGGCCTTGGCGACTGGTGTCCCAGCGCCCGGGAAGCGGCGGACGACCACAAGGCGCCGCTGGAGCTGACCGACACGCTCATGTGCATGGACATCGCCGCCAAGGCCGCGAAGATGTTCCGTGCCGTCGGCATGCACGCCCAGAGCGCCTTTGCCCAGGCGATCCACGATGAGTTCCGCGCCGCCGGACGCCGCCATTTGATCGATCCCGGCTCCATGATCGCACTGGGCGCCTGCCAGACCTCCCAGGCGATGTCCATCTTCTACGATCTGTTCGACGAGGCGGAAAAGCCCGAGGCCTTCCGTGCGCTGGTTCATATGATCGAGCAGAACGACGGCTTGATGGACGTCGGCGTGCTGGGTGCGCGCGTGCTGTTCCGCGTGCTCTCGCGGTATGGCCGCACGGATCTGGCCTACTCGATGATCTCCACGGATCGCTATCCCTCCTATGGCTATTGGATGCATCAGGGCGCGACCTCGCTGTGGGAACTCTTCCATCCGGCCGGCGGCTATCCCGGCTCTCACAATCACCACTTCTGGGGCGATGTCAGCGGCTGGATGATCGAAAACCTGGCGGGCATTCAGATCAATCCGCTGGAGGACGACGTCAACCGCGTTCATATCCAGCCGCGCTTTGTCGATGCGCTCGATCATGTCTCCGCTTATCACATCGCGCCGGCCGGAAAAATCGAATCCAGCTGGAAGCGCGAGAACGGCGGGATCACGCTGATGCTGACAATCCCCGAAGCCTGTCACGGCCGCATCCTGCTGGAGCCCGGCTGGCAGTTTGAGGACGGTCACTGCACGCGTGCCGCGCAGTCCGGCGTCTACCGGATTGTTCCGGCCGGCCGCCTGAACAGCAAGTATTACGGATGAACCTGACGGAGAACCTTCGCATGAAATACGACCTTGTCATTTTCGATCTGGATGGAACATTGCTCGATACCCTGGACGATCTTCGCGACAGCCTGAACACCGCGCTCGGCCTCTCCGGCTTTCCGGAACGAACGGCGGCCGAGGTGCGCCGCTTTGTCGGCAACGGCATGCGGCGGCTGGTGGAGCGCGGCGTGCCCGAAGGAACCTCTTCCGAAATCGTCGACCGCGTCCTGCAGGACTTCACCGCCCACTACAAGCTGCATTGCACGGACAAGACCCGCCCCTATCCGGGGATCCCGGAGCTGCTGCGCTGGCTGCGCGCGGCGGGCTGCCGCACTGCTGTGGTCTCCAACAAGGACGATTTCGCAGTGCGCGCCCTCTGCGACGATCACTTTCCCGGGATGTTCGACCTCTCCGTAGGCTGCCGCGCGGGAATCCGCAGAAAGCCTGCGCCCGACTCCGTCCAGGAGGTCCTCTCCCGCCTCGGCGCATCTGAAGGAAAAGCTGTCTATGTCGGCGACAGTGAGGTGGACGTGGAGACTGCCCGAAATGCGCAGCTTCCGCTGATCGCCGTTTCCTGGGGCTTCAGGGACGCAGAGGAGCTGATCCAATTGGGCGCAAATCCCGTCGATTCCGCAGAAGCGCTCCTTGAGCTTCTGTTGAATCCATGACCGATCCATACAAATCAGGGCCGATCGATTCTCCTCGAACCGATCGGCCCTGGTCTTGATTCAGTCTTCATTCTCCACTTCATTCAGAATCGCATCCAGCCGACTCTTTTCATCCGCAGTCAGCGGACGGAAGGGCGGGCGGCAGAAATCGCACCCGATCACGCCCATCTGCATCAGCAGATACTTGATGGCCGGAATCTCGGGGATGTCCGCCATGCTGTCCGCCGTTCGGCGAATCCGGAGCTGCCACTTTGCCGCCTCCTCGAGCCGGCCTGCCTTCAGCGCCTCGTAGAGGCGGACGTGCCGCTTCGGAAACACCGCCGCCGGGCCGGACACCCAGCCGTCTCCGCCGGCCATCATGCAGGCCGTGGCCAGGGAATCGTTGCCCACCAGCACGGATGCGCGGCGCGATCTGCAGCAGTCCGCATACCGCTCCAGGCGCAGCACATCCGGATAGCTGTACTTCACGCCCAGCAGATTGGGATGCCGCTCCATCAGTGCTCCCAGCACCTTCGGCGTCAGATCGTTGCCTGAACGGGTTGGAATGTTGTAGGCGTACAGCGGAAAATCCGTCACCTCATTGAGAATCCCGTCGAAGTACAGCGCCATGGCCGCATCATCCATGGGAAAGAACACCGGCGTCATCAGCCCCGCGCCGTCTGCGCCGAGCGCGGCGCTGGCGCGAACGTGCTCGTAGCTCTCCTTGACCGTGCCTGCGCCGCACTGGATATACAGCACCGCGCGCTCGCTGTTTTCCTCATGAATCGTCTGCGCGATCTTCTGCCGCTCCGTGGCGGTCAGCGAAAGGCTCTCGCCGTTGGTGCCATTGGGATACAGGCAGTGGATCCCGCTGTCCACCAGATGCCTTGTCAGCCGCCGGACGCCCTCAAAATCCACTGAACCGTCCGCATGCATCGGGCAAACCGACGCGCACACTACGCCATACAGCTTTCGATTCTCCACATCAAGTCCTCTCCTCTTCTCAACATACTGGCGGTTATTCTCAGCCCTCATGAAACACTGATCGTTGGCATCTTGGAAATCTATAATGCTGGCCCATTGCATTCAGCGATTGATTCTCGATCTCTGAAAAGGATTTCTCACAGTTTCACCTGCACGCCGAATATGCTCAGGATCATCGGCGTTTGCGCCAGCTGGATGGTCGCGCCGCGGAGCAATTCCGGCTGAATGCTGATCTGCTGCAGATCGCATTCCGAGAGATCGACGCCCTTCAGCGGCGTGGCCTGAATTTCCGAAGCGACGAGCCGGCAGCGCGCGAGCACGAGATCCTTTTGCGCGCTCTCAAACAGCATGCTGTGGGAAAGATCGCTGTCGAGAAACTCCACGCGCTCCATGCGGCATGCGGCCAGCGTCAGATAATTCAACTGACACTGATCAAACAGCACATCCTTCATCTTCATATGCTCAAATGTGCACCCGGCCCCCCGGCATTCGATGAATTCAACGCGGGTCAACGTGCCATCCTTAAAAGGCAGCCCGGAGAAGTCGCACTGTTCGAAACGGCAGTTGGCAAAGTGCGCGCGCCTCGCGTCGATCGCCGCAAACCGGACGCGGCGAAACACGCATCCGGCAAAATCGAGCGTACACTCTTCGAGATTCTCCAATGCATCCAGTTCAAACAGCCCGCCATCCACCGCACAATCATCTGCAATCGCCCGGCGCACAGCCTCCTCAATGGAAGCCTGCGCGATCGTCGGCCCCGGATTTGCGGCTTTGCGATTCATATGCATCCCCCTTTGATGCATGTATTATAGCACAAACGCCCTGGGCAGATCGAAAATCAAACAAAATTAACCTTAACCATGTATAATAAAGGAAATCACTATAATGGAGGGTAATATGGCCAAGACCTATTCCGCCGTTGACATACAGGTGCTCGAAGGGCTGGACGCCGTGCGCATGCGCCCCGGCATGTACATCGGCTCCACCGGCAGCCGCGGTCTGCATCATCTGATCTGGGAGATCGTGGACAACGCCATCGACGAGGCCGCCAACGGCTATGCCAGCGAAATCACAGTAACGCTGAAGAAGGACGGCTCCTGCACGGTCACGGACAACGGACGCGGCGTGCCGGTGGACATCCATCCCCAGTTCGGCGTGTCCGCCGTCGAGGTCGTCTACACGCAGCTGCACGCCGGCGGCAAATTCAACGATAAAAACTACGCCTATTCCGGCGGTCTGCACGGGGTGGGCGCTTCTGTGGTGAACGCGCTGTCGGAATGGATGGTCGTGGACGTCTTTCAGAACTACACCCACTATCAGCAGCGCTTCGAATCCTGCACCGATCCCAAGACCGGCAAGATCCTCTCCGGACACCCCATGGCCCCGCTGGCCAAGATCGGCAACACCCGCAAGCGCGGCACGATGGTCAGCTTCATGCCCGACGCCCGCGTGTTCGAGGACGTCCACTTTCAGGGCGACGTGGTGCGCCGCAGGATCCGCGAGCTGGCCTATCTGAACAAGGGCGTGCGCTTCATCTTCACCGACGAGCGCGTCAAGGAGGCGGACAAGCGCACCCATGAATACTGCTACGAGGGCGGCATGGCCGACTTCGTGCAATACCTGAACACCGACAAGACCACCATCACCGAGCCGATCATCTTCGAAGCCACCCGTGACGGTCTGCTGGTGCGCGTCGCAATTCAGTACACCGATTCCTACACGGAAAACATCTATTCCTTCGTCAACAATGTCCCCACGCCGGAGGGCGGCACCCATGAGACGGGCTTCAAGGCCGCCGTCACCAAGGCGTTCAACGACTACGCCCGCCGCATCGGCGCGCTGAAGGAAAAGGACAACAACCTCTCCGGCGACGACTTCCGCGAGGGCATGACCGCCGTGGTCTACGCCGGCGTGAAGAATCCCCAGTTCGAGGGGCAGACCAAGGGCAAGCTGGGCAACACCGAGGTGCGCCCGGTCTACGAGGCCGTCTGCCTGGAGCAGCTCTCCATCTATCTGGACGACCTGAAGCATCAGGATTTCGCCCAGAAGATCGTGGACAAGGCCATCAAGGCGGCAAAGGTGCGCGAAGCGGCCCGGAAGGCCCGCGACGTCGCGCGCCAGAAAAACCAGCTGGAGGCCGCGCCGCTGGTGGGCAAGCTGGCCAGCTGCACCGGCAAGAAGCCCGAGCTCAACGAGCTGTTCATCGTCGAGGGCGATTCCGCAGGCGGCAGCGCCAAGCAGGGCCGCGACCGCCACTTCCAGGCCATCCTCCCCCTTCGCGGCAAGCCGCTGAACGTGGAAAAAAAGCGGCTCGACCAGGTGCTGGCCAACGAGGAGTTCCGCTCGCTGATCACCGCGCTGGGCACGGGCATCGGCGAGGACTTCGACATCACGCGCCTCAAATACAATCGCGTGATCATCCTCTCGGATGCCGATCAGGACGGCGCGCACATCCGCGCGATCCTGCTGACCTTCTTCTTCCGCTACATGCGCGAGCTGGTCACGGAGGGCCACGTCTATATCGGCATGCCGCCCCTCTACAAGGTGGCCAAGGGCTCGAAGACCCTCTACTGCTACGATGACGCCGCCCTTCCCGCCGCCATCAAGGAGATCGGCCGCGGATACACGCTGCAGCGCTACAAGGGCCTGGGCGAAATGAACCCTGAGCAGCTCTGGGAGACCACCATGAATCCCGACGGCCGCCGCCTGCTGCAGGTGACCATCGAGGATCTGACCGAGGCCGAGCGCCGCGTGACGATCCTGATGGGCGACAAGGTCGAGCCCCGCAAGGCGTACATCAGCGCCTACGCCAATTTCAACAAGATCGACGATTTCAAGCCCGTGACCGAGGGCAGTTCCGACCGGTAAAGGAGACGCGAAATGGCAAAGAAGAAAGACGACAACAAGCCCATCCGGCCGGAGGAGATCATTCAGAAATCCATGGAGGACGTGATGCACGACTCCATGATGCCGTACTCCGAGCACGTCATCCTGGAGCGCGCGCTGCCCCGCGTGGAGGACGGTCTGAAGCCGGTCCAGCGCAGAATCCTGTTCACCATGCACGAGCTGGGCAACACGCCCGACAAGCCCCACAGGAAGTGCGCCCGCATCGTGGGCGACTGCCTGGGCAAATACCATCCCCACGGAGATTCGTCGGTCTACGACGCGCTGGCCCGCATGGCCCAGTCCTTCGTGATGCGCACGCCGCTGGTAGACGGCCACGGTAACTTCGGCTCCATCGACGGCGACAGCCCCGCCGCCATGCGATACACCGAGGCCCGCATGACCGAACAGGCGCTGGTGCTGCTGCGCGATCTGGACAAGGACACCGTCAGCTTCCACCTGAACTTCGACGACAGTCTGAAGGAGCCCGACGTGCTGCCCGGCCGGTTCCCGAACCTGCTGGTCAACGGCGCCAGCGGCATCGCGGTGGGCCTGGCCACCAACATCCCTCCCCACAACATGGGCGAGGTCATCGACGGCGCCATCGCCCAGATCGACAATCCCGACATCACCACGCCCGAATTGATGCAGTACATCAAGGCCCCCGACTTTCCCACCGGCGGCATCCTGGCCGGCGACGGAGAGCTTCTGCAGGCCTATGAAACCGGCCGCGGCAAGCTGCAGGTGCGCGCCAAGGTGCACATCGAGGACGGCAGCGCCGGACGCAAGCTGATCGTCATCGACGAGATTCCCTATCAGGTGAACAAGGCGGCGATGCTGGAAAAGATCCTGCGCCTGAGCGAGGAAAAAAAGAATCTGCTCTCCGGCATCTACGACATCCGCGATGAATCGGACCGCATGGGCATGCGCGCGGTCATCGAGGTCCGGCGCGAATCCAACCCCCAGCAGGTGCTCAACGTGCTGTACAAGTACTCCGACCTGCAGGTGACCTTCGGCGTGAACATGGTCGCCATCGCCGGCGGCAAGCCGGTCCAGATGGGCGTCAAGCAGATGCTGGGCTATTACATCGCCCATCAGAAGGACGTCGTCACCCGCCGCACGAAGTATGATCTTCAGCAGGCCGAGGCGCGCGCACACATTCTGGAAGGCCTGATCGTCGCCGTCGACAACTTAAACGAGGTCATCCGCCTGATCCGCGGCAGCAAGACGCCCAAAGAGGCCCGCGAAAAGCTGATGGAGCGCTTCGCCCTGACCGAAATTCAAGCCCAGGCGATTCTGGACATGCGGCTGCAGCGCCTGACCAACCTGGAAATTCTCGCACTGCGGAAGGAATATGAGGAACTCGAAAAGCGCATCGCAGCCCTCAAGGGCATTCTCGCCAGCGAAAAGAAGCTGATGAACGTGATCAAAAAGGAGCTCAAGGAGATCCGCGACGCCTACGCGGATCCTCGCCGCACCCAGATCGTGGATTCCTTCGAGCAGATCGTCATTGAAGAGGAAAAGCCTGTGGCTGACGAGGCGACGGTCATACTCGGCCGAAACGGCTTCGTCAAGCGCATGCCGCCGAAGGCCTATGAGCGCTCCGCGGCCTCGGGCGAACAGGCGGAACTGCCGCTGTGCGCCATCCGCACGATGACCGACGCCCGTCTGCTGTTCTTCACCGACAGGGGCAACTGCTATCCGGTCACCGTCGAACAGATTCCCGAGTCCCGCCCGAAGGACCGCGGGCTCGCGCTGGGCGGCCTGCTGGCCGGTCTGGAGGACGGCGAACGCACCGTGGCGCTTTTGGAGGCCGGCGACTGGTCGGGCGAGTGGCTGTTCGTCACCTCCGGCGGACTGGTCAAGCGCACGGCGAAGTCGGATTACAATGTCCGCAAGGCGAAGTTCTCCGCTCTCAATCTCCGCGAGGGCGACACGCTGCTGGCAGTGCTCGAGACTGCTAACTTCGAAAGCGCACTGCTGCTCAGCGAAAAGGGCATGGCCATCCACTTCGCCCTCGAGGAGGTTTCGAAGATCGGCCGCACTGCCGCCGGCGTGAAGGGCATGGCGCTCTCCGAGGACGACCGCGTCGCCCATGCCTTCGTCCACAACAGCGAAGGCGAGGTCATTCTGATCAGCGAGCTGGGCTATATGAAGCGCTGTCTGCTGATCGACTTCGAGCGCCAGACCCGCGGCGGCAAGGGTGTTCGGAGTTTCAACTTCCTGAAAAACGGCGCCAACGGTTCCCGCATCGGCGGTGCGCTGCTGGTGCGCGATCCCTTTGATTTCCGCATCGTTCAGAAGAGCGGAGCTTTCACAACCCTGAACTCCGAGGATGTCTCCATCGAATCCAAGGCCGGCAAGGGCACGCCCTATGTGGTGGTGGTCATGGACGACGTGGTTACCGACCTTCAGAACTGATTCCGGCCCATTGCAAAACAAGCCCGTGCGCCAATGAGCGCACGGGCTTGTTCGATCATCAGATTCTCCCCATTCCGCGCAGGAAAAGCAGGTTTTTCAGAATCAGATGGGACTGCCAGCGGTTTGCGCTGACGGCGAAGTCCTCCGGATAATCCGCCCACTGCCAGGTGACCGGCCATGCGCCGGACGGCAGCTGGCTGTCGGCAATAAACGCACACTCGCGCTCAGCGAGTGCGGCGAGGGATGGATACAGCGGATCCTCCCTTCCTGAAATGAAGTCGGACGGCTTCGCGCAATATCCGCCCTCCCATCGCTCCGCATCGCGGTTCAGGCAGTCCAGCGCGTCGGCGCAGAGCTTTTCGCGCATCCGCCGCACATCAAACAGTTCCGGTGCAGAAATCTCCGCCTCCCTGCACAGCCCCAGAAAGCACGGCGTCAGGTGCATCTCCGGTTCAGCGGTGCCGGACATGCAGTACTCATAAGCCTCCTGCGCAATCCTCCTCGCGAGCATGCCGGCTGGCGATTCCGGTGCTGCCGCCCTGAGCAGATATCCCGCCAGCGAAGCCGTCGGATTGTAGTTGCGCACGGCGGACTTCCCTGGGCCTGTCCAACTCCACCATGGCGCATGGGGATAATCGTTATTGCTCGGAATCGCGCTTGCCCAGCAGTGGCCGTCGAAGTCCCTGCCGCTCTCCAGGTATCGAATCAGTCCTGAAACCACCGGGTGCTCCGGATCGTACAGGCCAATCTCCCTGAGTACCATCGTCGCGCTCCATGTCTGAATGGGCGATGATTCCGGATTCAGGCAATCCGCCTCCAGTCCATGGCCAAAGCCCCCGTCCGGGTTCTGATATGCGCTCAGCGCGCAGACCACCGTCTCCGGCGAACCGCCCTCAAAATGATACCTCCATCGTGCAAAGTCCAGCGGCCGCGCGTTGCGATAGATGAAAGCGCGGGCCTTCTCCCGGATCGCATTCATAATTCTTCCTCCCTTCCTGATACAAATGATTATAGCAGCAAGGGAGGATCATGTATAGAAGAAATGCGACAGCTTAGCTCCGCATCGTTTGCGCCGCCTCAGTCGGCGTCAGGCCGTGAAACCGTCGGAAGTCGCGGATCAGGTGAGACTGATCCGCATATCCGTATCGCCCGACAGCCTCCATGGGCGCAAACCTTTGCTCCGCCAGCTCGCGGTATATCCGCTGACAGCGAATGAGCTGGGCCAAGAGCTTGGGCGGCGCGCCGGTCTGTTCCCGGAACAGGCGCTGAAGCTGGCGCACGCTCACGCACGCCGCGCCTGCCAAGTCCTCCGCCCGCAGCGCTCCCTGTCCCGTTGCCATGACGTACAGCGCGTTGAGCACCTCGGAGCGCTGTCGCTCCGGCCGGAGCGCACGGAGCAGCACGCCCTCTGCCAGAAGGATCCGCTCTGCCAGCGAAGACGTGTCAAACAGCCGGCTCTCCAGCTCGGCACAGATGCGATGGAAGTACCGGTGCGGATTGCAGACAACATGCATGGAATCGCAAAGCGATTCCTCGGCGAAGCACGCCGCAGACCAGGCGAAGAATCGAATGCCGAAGGTGGCGCACAGCTCCCGACCTCCCGCTGCCGGAGTCACATAGGCCGCATCGTCCAGCGCACAGAAGCGGCTCTCGACGCGGTTCCGGCTGTAACGGATCTGAAAGATCAGATCCATGCAGGTATCCGGTATCACGCGCTCACCGCCCGTGTGCCCGCATTCCGCCCCGCGCGTTCCCCAGAAGCAATGAACATAGGGCGCGAGGGCAGCCGCCGGCGGAACCTCGGCATAGCCGTCATCGCATCGAAATGCGTTGGCGGAAAGCGGCCGGTAAACCCGATGCAGTTCCATCACGCACCGCCCCTTTGCTCAAAGAACCATAACCAGCGTGCCCGCCGTAATCAAAATCGCACCCACTGCGGATTTCACTGTAAACTGTTCATGCAGGAATACAAACGCCAGGATCAGCGTGATCACCACGCTCAGCTTGTCGATCGGCACGACCTTCGAGGCTTCGCCCATCTGCAGCGCCTTGTAATAGAACAGCCAGGACGCGCCCGTCGCCAGGCCTGAGAGAATCAGAAAGATCCAGCTCTTCCTGCCGATTTCGGGAATGCCCTGCTGAGCATTTGTCAGAAAGACCATTCCCCAAGACATCGCAAGCACCACAACCGTTCGGATTGCGGTCGCCAGCGTCGAGTTGACCCCTGCGATGCCCACCTTCGCCAATATGGAGGTCAGCGCCGCAAAGACCGCGGACAAGAGCGCATACACGAGCCACATAGAAAGCATCTCCTTTGCATACCAATATTTCCCTTCTCATAGTATACGCCGTTCTCCATACATCGTCAATAGATTGTTCATTCCATTTCAAATTGCATCAAAACGTGCATCTCCCTTGCGCTGCTGTGACAGTTTTCGGTGTCCCGAGAAGCCGTAATGAAGAAATTGTCCATTTCGCTGGCGCTTTTTCCACCGCTATGATATACTCAATTCATCCGTCTGAAAGGAAAAACTGCAGTGAAACACATGGTCAATCTTGTGACAGGCAGCAGAATTCTGCTTTCGTTTCTTCTCCTCCTGGTTCCGCCCTTCGCCCCTTCGTTCTATGTCCTCTACATTCTGTGTGGCGTCACCGACATGATTGACGGGCCGATTGCGAGAAAAACCGGATCGGAAAGCGTTCTTGGCGCCCGCCTGGACAGCATCGCAGACGCCCTGTTTGTGCTGATCTGCATGGTCAGGATTCTCCCCGCTGTCGAAATTCTCCCCTGGATCTGGGTCTGGATCGGGCTGATCGCCATCCTGCGCGGCTTCAATCTGCTGCAGGGATTTGCCAGGCGGAAGAGACTCATCATGCTCCACACCGCCGCAAACAAGATTACAGGCGGTCTGCTCTTTGCGCTTCCCCTGGTTCTGCCCGCTGCCGATGTCAACCTCGCCGCCATTCCGGTCTGCGCCGTCGCCACCTTCACGTCGGTTCAGGAATGGCACAGGATCAGAACAAACCGCTTCGACGCGCTCAAGCTCCGCTGATCGTCCGTTCCATCCTCCATCTGCTCCGCACCAGACAAGTGAATTCGCAAAACCGCGTCCTTTTCCGGCAGAATGGGTCTTCACAAAAACGGTCAACGCATTTATAATGGAATTGACCGGATCGGTTCATGGAGGTGAATGTATGAACAAGCGGTTCTTCACCCTTCCTGAAGAGAAGCAGCAGGCAATCATCAACGCAGGCTACCGGATTTTTTCGCAGAATTCCTATAAGAAAAGCCCCATGAGCGAAGTCGCCGACGCCGCGGGCATCAGCAAGTCGCTGCTGTTCCACTATTTTCACAACAAGCAGGAGTTCTATCTGTTTCTCTGGAAGAAATGTGAGCAAATCACGATGGAATATCTGATACACTGCGGATGCTGCGAGCAGAGCGATCTCTTTGAATGCATGTACCGAGGCCTGCAAGCCAAGGTGCGCATCATGAAGCGGTATCCGGACATGGGCCGATTCGCATTGAAGGTCTATTACGAGAAGGATCCCGCCGTTCGCCCCGCCATTCAATCCATCATTCAGAAATACGGCTCCTACAACGCCAATGCCTCAATGCTCAGGATGGATCCTGCGCAATTCGCTCCCGGCATTGATCTGAAGCTGATGTACCAGGACATGTTTTGGGCGACCGAAGGATATCTCTGGGAAATCTCCCAGCGCGATGAACTGGATGCAGATCAAATCGAGCGGGACTTTTCCCGGATGCTTCAATTCTGGAAATCAATCTATCTGAGAAAAGAGGAATAGCATGGATGCCATTCGTACCACACTTCTCACGAAATACTACGGCAAGGCGCGGGGCGTCATCGACCTGGATCTGACCGTCCAGCAGGGCGACTTCTTCGGATTCATCGGCCCGAACGGGGCCGGAAAGAGCACCACCATTCGCATGCTGCTGGGACTGATCCACCCCACGAGCGGCAGCGCGCAGGTGCTCGGCCTGGATGCGGTGCGGGACAGCCACACCCTGCTTGCGCGGGTGGGATACCTTCCCTCCGAGTCCGCATTTTATCCCGGCATGCGTGTCAAGGACGTATTGAAGCTCTCCGCAAATCTCAGAAAAGCGAATTGCAAGACCGAAGCCGCCCGCCTGTGCGAGCGCCTTCAGTTGGACCCGATGCGCAAGGTCGACGAGCTCTCCTTCGGCAACCGGAAAAAGGTGAGCATCGTCTGCGCGCTCCAGCACTGTCCTGAGCTGTTGATCCTGGATGAAGCCACCAGCGGGCTCGACCCCCTGATGCAGCAGGAATTTTTCGCCATTCTCCGCGAACGCCACGCGGCGGGCGCAACCATCTTCCTCTCCTCCCACGTGCTTTCCGAGATTCAGCGCAACTGCACGCGCGCCGCAATCATCCGCGAAGGCCGCCTGATCGCCTGCGACAGCGTCGGTGCGCTGCGCAACACTGCTGCAAAGCGCGTAGCCCTGCACGGAACCGCCGATCTGTCCGGATTGAACGGCGTGCGCGATCTGCAGGCCTCCGAGGATGGGCTGAGCTTCCTCTACAGCGGCGAGATTCAGGCGCTGATTCATGTGCTGGATGGCGCCCAGATCTCCGATCTGTCGATCTCGGAGCCGGATCTCGAAGAAGTCTTCATGCACTATTACACCGACGGAGGTGAGCACAAATGACCCTTTTGAAGCATGAAATCAGGCAGGGCCGAAACGTCCTCGTCATATGGACCTCCTCCATTGCGCTTCTGATCATCATCTGCCTGCTGATGTTTCCTGAAATGAAATCGGAGATGGAGAGCTTCAGCAGTCTGTTTGCTTCCCTCGGCTCCTTCACGCAGGCCTTTGGCATGGACAAGATTAGCTTCGGCTCGCTGATGGGCTTCTATGCCGTGGAGTGCGGAAACATTCTCGGGCTCTGCGGCGGCTTCTTCGCCGCGCTGCTCGGCGCTTCGGCGCTTTCCAAGGAGGAGAAGGAGCACACGGCGGAGTTTCTGCTCACCCATCCCATCCGCAGAAGCCGCATCGTTGCTGAAAAGCTGCTTGCGGTGCTGCTGCAGCTTCTCGCCATGAACGCGGTTCTCTATCTCGTTTCCATTGCGTTCATCGCTCTGATTGGCGAATCCATTCCCTGGAAGGCGCTGAGCTTGCTGCACCTTGCCTATCTCCTGCTCCAGATCGAACTGGCGGCGCTCTGCTTCGGCCTCTCAGCCTTCACCCGACGCGGAAGCCAGGGCATCGGAATCGGCCTCGCAGCAATGATGTACTTTCTCAACCTCGTCGCGAACATCTCCGATTCCGCAGCATTTTTGAAGTACATCACGCCCTTCGGCTACGCTGAGGGATCGGAAATCGTCTCCAGCATCAGCCTGGACTTCAAGCTGCTGCTTCCGGGCGTGCTCTATGCCGCCGTCGGCATCCTGCTGGCGCACTGGCACTATTGCCGAAAGGACATTCACTGAGGCACAAAACATCAACCCCCCCAGTCCACTGGGGGGGCTTTGGCTCTCCTGCGCAAAATGCCGCGCCCAGTACCTCCCGATAGCCGTCCTCATTGACCGCGATCGCCACCAGTATGGCCGCGTTTTCGTGCTATCCGCCCCAGATCCCGCGCCGATAGATTCTTTTCATCCGCAGCTTGAAGAGAGGGCATAAACAACGGCATGTGGAACTGGTTTATTGCGATCCACAATATACTCTCTTTCTTTATTGCATGAGCGAGTAATACCAAAATAATACCTATTCCCCTGCAAACATCAATCCAGTATTCTCTCTGCCCCCCGATAAATACTCGTTCCATACTCTTTCTCCTTTTCATATTCACGACTAATTCTTCCAGTATTTCCGCCCGCCACTTCATCATGTCAATTCAACATGTCGCTATTATTCTCTTTTGCTATCAAAGCGGATATGAATACTCAAAGGCATCTTTCAATCCAAGCCACTTCTGATCTTTATCGCTTAGATTCAAAGCAACACCGTCTACACTATACCCCTCAGAACTTGCCGTGCCTCTATATGTTCCTTCAACCTTCGGCCACTCAATGCCGATCTCTGGGTCGTTCCAAGCGAGACCACCCTCATCGTTAGCGTGGTAGAAGTCGTCGCACTTATAGCAGAACTCTGCGGTATCACTCAGCACCAGGAAGCCGTGCGCAAAGCCTCTCGGAATCAGGAACTGCTTCTTGTTCTCCTCGGTCAGCTCGATACCGTACCACTTGCCATAGGTCTCGCTGCCGGAGCGCAGATCAACCGCCACATCGAACACAGAGCCCTTAATCACCCTCACCAGCTTGGTCTGCGGAAAGTTCTTCTGAAAGTGCAGTCCACGGAGCACACCTTTCACGCTCATGGACTGGTTATCCTGAACGAAGTTGATGTCGATTCTGTTTTCCTCCATATCCCGCTGGCTATAGGTCTCCATAAAATAGCCACGGGCATCACCGTGGACAGCTGGAGTAATCACACACAGTCCCTCGATGCCACCTACATTCTTTTCAACATTTATCTGTCCCATTGTCTTTATCTCCAAACCTCTCTATCGTTTACAGCTTTGCTTCCTTCAGATATCGACTGACTGCATCCTGCCAGGTGGGCAGCGGCTGGAAACCGTTTTCCATCAGCTTGCTCTTGTCCAGTCTGCTATTGAATGGACGCGCTGCTTTGCTCAAGCCATATTCCGCAGTAGTCACAGGCGTAACCTTC
>JBJEUD010000045.1:0-3872 GCA_051883655.1 Candidatus Faecivicinus sp.
AAATCCTCTGCCCCCTTCCACGCAGGAATTTTGCTGCGGGCGCGCGGGGTTACGGCAGGGGCGCTGCCCCTGCACCCCGCCAGGGGGGATGATCCCCCCTGGACCCCTCGCCTGCTGCCGCGCTTTCTATTCCAGCTCTTCTCTGCGCTCGAGGGGCGCCTCCGGCGGCCAGGGCTGCGCGCCCTGGACTGCGCCAAAGGGCTTCGCCCTCTGGACACCCTCCCGCTGCCGCCGTTTCTATTCCATCTTCCATCTTCCCCGGAGGTTCCCATGACCAACACCATCGCAGCCATCGCCACGTCCCGCGGTGCCGGCGGAATCGCCATCATCCGCATCAGCGGCCCGCAGGCGCTCCCCATCCTCCAATCCGCCTTCCTTCCTGCCCACCCCCACCGCGCCTTCGAGCCCCAGCGCCTGATGTACGGCCACGTCGTCGATTCCACCCAATCCACCCTCGACGAAGCCCTCGCCGTCTTCATGCCCGGCCCCCATTCCTACACCCGCGAAGACGTGGCCGAAATCCACTGCCACGGCGGCGATATCGCCGCCCGCCGCACCCTCTCCCGCGTTCTCGAACTCGGCGCAGCCCCCGCCGGCCCCGGCGAGTTCACCCGCCGCGCCTTCCTCAATGGCCGAATCGACCTCGCCCGCGCCGAGGCCGTCATGCAGCTCATCGGCGCAACCTCCGAGGCCGCCGCCCGCGCCTCCGTCCGCCAGCTCGAAGGCGGCGTGTCCGGCTTCGTCCGCGACACCTCCCAACAGATCCTCGAACTCCTCGCGCTCATCGAGGCCAGCACCGATTTCCCCGACGAAGTCGAGGAGGAAGCCGCCGCCGACCAGGTCGCCCGCAGCATCCGCGAAATCCTCGACGAGCTCAATCGCCGCTGCGATCCCCGCTCCGCGCGCATGCTCCGCGAAGGCGCGAGCATCGTGCTGGCCGGCCGACCCAACGTGGGCAAGTCCTCGCTGATGAACGCGCTGCTCAATCAGGACCGCGCCATCGTCACCGCCATTCCCGGCACCACCCGCGACGTGCTCACCGAGCGCATCGCCATCGGCGGCGTGCTGGCCGAGCTCTCCGACACCGCCGGACAGCGCGACACCCTCGACCCCGTCGAGCGCATCGGCGTCGACCGCGCCCGCTCCGCCATGGACCGTGCCGACGTGGTCCTGATCGTCATCGACGCCTCCGCGCCCCTGGACGCCTCCGACGCCGAGCTCCTCCGCACCGCCGACGCCCGCGCGCTGGTCTGTCTCAACAAGACCGATCTCCCGCCCGCCGTCCGCCGCGAAGACCTCACCGCCCTCACCGCCTCCGAGATTCTCGAGCTCTCCGCCTCCACCGGCGCGGGCATGCCCGATCTGCTCTCGGCCCTGGAAGCCCGGCTCACCCGCAGCTTCAGCGAGGACACCCTGACCGTCGAGCGCCACATCACCCTTGCCCGATCCGCGGCCGAAGCCCTCGAATCCGCCCTCGCGGCCCTCTCCGCCGCCTATCCCCTCGACGTCATCTCCCTCGATCTCAAGCAAGCCCTCTCCCGTCTCTCCGAAATCACCGCCCAAAACCCCACCGAATCCCTGATCACCGAAATCTTCTCCCGCTTCTGCGTCGGCAAGTGAAGGGCGGGCAGTGCCCGCAGCCAGTTGCTGCCGCGTTTGGGTGACGGATTCTTCGCGGCGGTGGTCGCCGCTCGAATCCTTCGTTGGTGCGTGATAGGTTTACATCCTGCAGACCTCCCGTCCCTGTCGGCCACTGATTCAAGCCGACAGGGACTTCCTTTGTTTTTGGGGCGGCGGGCTTCTTTCGTGATTCGGCGGCGGATATCGAATGTGAAATGTTGATTTTTTGGAAAATGGGAGTTTCTTCGCCTGTTTGCAGAAATTTTATGAAAAAAGAGGTGGAAATCGTAATTTTGACGCGTTAGAATTACCCTGTTTTTCAGGTAGGTATCAGGGATTTCGGGAGGCGTTTGCATGGGTACGATGCGGGAATTTACGGTGCCGGATTACTATGCGGAGTTTGAGTGCAAGGGCGGCGCGTGCCGGCGGACGTGCTGCCAGGGCTGGCCGATCTCGCTTTCCATGACGGAGTATTTCCGCCTGCTGGGCATGGACTGCTCGCCGGAGCTGCGCCGGAAGCTGGACGGCGCGTTTCATCTGGCGGACTCGCCCTCGCCGGAGCGCTATGCGCAGATCTCGCCCAACTGGCGCGGCGACTGCCCGCTGCATTTGAAAAACGGCTACTGTCAGCTGCAGTGCGAATGCGGGCCGGAGGCGCTCAGCGCGATCTGCCGGATGTACCCGCGCAGCCCCCGCGCGGCGTTCCGCCCGGAGTGCGCCTGCTCCAACAGCTGCGAGCGCACGCTGGAGCTGCTGTTTGCCCGGCGCGACCCGCTGCGCTTCGTGACCCTGCCGCTGGACTTCGATCCGCCCGCTCCCGCCGACGTGCCCGAAGCGCTGAAGCGCGGCTATCTGCCGGTGCGCAGGCTCTGCGTGGACCTGCTGCAGGATCGCGCGCGCCCGCTGCCGGTGCGGCTGGCGCGGCTGGGCGCCGCGCTGCGCTTTCTGAGCGACGACTTCAAATCGCTGGACGAAGCACGGATCGCCGCGGCGCTGGACGCCCTGCCGCCCCTTCCGGAGGCGGACGAGCTCCCCGCGCCGGACGAGCGCTTCGCGCTGTCCTTCCTGTCCCACATCAACCGCTCCTTCGGACTGTCCAGCGCCAGCGTGGGCGACTATGCGCAGTTCGCCTGCGACAGGCTGGGCCTGGGCCGCGGCGAGCCCTCCGAGGACGCGCTGAACCGCTTCCGCGAATCCAAGGCCCGCTTCCGGGCGCTCCGCCCCGACTGGGAGATTCTGTTTGAGCAGGCGCTGGTGAACCACGTGTTCTACGAGAGCTTCCCCTTCTCAGACCGCCTGGAGAGCCTCTGGGACGAGTTTCTGTCGCTGTCGGCGGTTTATGCCTACTTCGCCTTCCTCACCGCCCTGTGGGCCGCTGAGCGCCCCACCGACGACGAGCTGATCGCCGTCGCCTCCGCCGCCTTCCGGCTGATCGGCCACTCCGCCTTCGATTTCAACACCGCCGCCATTCTCGGCGCGCGGCTGCGCGTCACGCTGGCGCAGGCGCAGGGAATGATCCTCGGCGCGCTGTAAATGCATAAATGAAATTTTATGAATGAATATTCAAAAAATACGCATATTATGTTAATTGTTGCGGCCCGGACTTGAATTTTCGGGCAAAAGGTTGTATACTCTTTGCATCACCGAATTGGAGGATACAACAATGAAGAAGATTCTTGCCATGGTTCTGGTATGCATGCTGGTTCTCACCGGCGCGGCCTTTGCCGAGACGCTGAAGATGGGCACCAACGCCGCCTTCCCGCCCTATGAGTATTACGACGACGAGACCAACGACATCGTCGGCATCGACGCCGAGGTCGCCGCGGCCATCTGCGAAAAGCTGGGCTATGACCTCGAGATCGTGGACATGGACTTCGACTCCCTGATCCCCGCCGTGGCCAACGGCAAGATCGACATGGTGCTGGCCGGCCTGACCGTGACCGAGGAGCGCAAGCAGAACGTGGACTTCACCACCTCCTATGCCACCGGCGTGCAGGTGGTCATCGTGAAGGAAGACAGCCCCATCACCAGCGTTGACGACCTCTTCGCCGAGGGCGCGAACCACAAGGTCGGCGTGCAGCAGGGCACCACGGGCGACCTGTACTGCACCTGGGACATCGCCGACGAGGGTCTGGGCTCCGTCGAGCCCTTCAAGACCGGCACCGACGCCGTGCTGGCCCTGACCTCCGGCAAGGTGGACTGCGTGGTCATCGACAACGAGCCCGCCAAGAACTTCGTGGCCGCCAACGAGG
>JBJEUD010000046.1:0-3868 GCA_051883655.1 Candidatus Faecivicinus sp.
TGAACATCTTCACGAAGTTGTCCAGGCCGATGAAGCTGACCTCGCGCATGGTCTTCGTTGCCAGACTCCAGTCGGTAAAGGCATACCAGAACGCCTGGAACACGTTGTAATAGTTGAAGATCAGGATCAGTATGATCGACGGCGCGAGCATCAGATAGGCCACGCGATGCCGGTAAAGCGACAGGAAGAAGCGCTTCGCCAGCGCGCGGCTGCGCGGGAACGCGGTGATCAGCGCCGCGATCATCAGCACGGCGAAAAGGCCGATCGCCCAGTAGCTGCCGTCATGGATTGTGGACATCAGGCCGAGATTCTCCAGCCGGCTGGTCGAGAAGCCGTAGAGATTTTCGGAGAGCGTAACCACATAGCTTTGGTGCTCACCGAAGGTGATCTGGGAGACCTCGACGCCCTGCATGGTGGAGAATTGGACGTTGCCGCTGCTGTCGAGGATGTGGATGTCGCCCTCGCGGGTGCCGGCGCCGATCCAGCGGCCGTCAGCGGACATGCCCACGGCACGGCCTTCGCCGGCCAGCTCTACGCGGAACTGCTCGTTGAGCTCGGCATCGAATTTGAACAGATAGCCCGTCTTGTCGATGGCCGTGACCTCGCCGGTTTCAGTCGCCACGCTGAGCGAATAGACGTCGCCCGAGAGCTTGACCTCCTGCAGCTCATTGCCCTCCAGGTCGATCAGCGTCACGCGGCCGCGATTGGTTCCGTACAGGATGTGCTGCTTGTCCGCAGAGAATTTTGCGGCGCGCGCCGTGTTCTTCAGAGAGAATGTGCTCAGCGCTTCGCCCGTGTCGATGTCCAGTAGAATCAGCTCGTGTTTGGTTTTGCTGATGCCCGAGGACACCAGCAGTCTGCCGGTCGCTTGATCATAGTCCATATCATATACGCGGCCGTCCAGGGAAAATGTATTCACTGCTTTGCCGTCGGCGCCCTGATAGACGTATACGTTTCGATCCTGAGAGCCGACGATCAGCCAATCTCTTTCACTGTCATAGATCAGAGCGCCCGTAGCGCCCGCCATTTCGTTCGACCAAAGCTGGTTTCCGCTGGCGTCAAACGCCAACGCCGTGTTGTTGTAGGTGCCGAGGAAGGTGATTCCGCTGGCGTCATCCTCACAGATGAAGCTGTTCTGCACGCCCTTGCCGATTCCTTCCTGCCAGAAGATGTCCGTTTGCTTGGAGGAATAGACGTTTGCCGCAACCGATGCGATCAGCGCGGCCATCAGCACGATGGCCAGCGCCAGGCTGAGCCGCTGAATGCCTCCCTTTGTCTGAATTTTTCTGCTGCCCCTGCGCACTTCGGTCAGCTCCATTCTCTTTTAGAATAAGGGCAGCGGAGCGGTTGATCCGCCCCGCTGCCCGATTTTCCTCACTTCAGGCGGTTAAGCCCGGATTCAGTGGAGGTGGGAGATTATTCGCCGATCGGCTCGTTCTGGGGGTTCTCCAGATCGGTCATGGAGACATTGGTGGCGGCCATGACGTCGGGCGCATACTTCAGCTGGTTCGCCTGATGCATCTCGGCCCACTCGTCCACGGTGATCTTGCCGTTGAGCAGATCCATGGAGTAGCCGTACCACGCGCGCAGCGCTTCCTGATTGTCGCCAATGCCGCGGGCAAGAGCCTGGCAGGCGCCCTTCTGGCAGTTGCCGATGTACTCGATGTTGGCGAACATCTCAGCCAGCTCGCCCTCCAGCTCAATGCCCTTGATCAGCGGCAGGCCATCCGGCACGCCCTTGTTTTCGATCAGAGCGTTCATGTACAGGGAGTAGCCCTGAGAAGAGGTGTAGTACTTCAGGAAGTCAACGACCATATCATCGTGGTCGGGATCCTTCTTGACGGCGGACAGGAAGCCTGTTGCAACCTCGATGGTGCGGGCGGGCGCTTCGATGCCGGGGCCTTCCATGCTGGGCATGGCGAAGGTGCCGAGACCGAACTTCTCCAGACCGGTCAGCTCGACCGCCGCGTCGTCAGAGCCGATGGTGACGGCTTCGCCGGCGTCGATGGAGTTCATGGTGTTCAGATAGTCGCCGAAGAACCAGGAGCCGTCGAGGTAGATGGGCGCCTTCTGCTGATAGAACATGGTCTTCGCGCCGTTGGCGTCGGTGCCGTAGAAGTTCTCACCGCCGGCATACTGCGGGAAGATCTTTGCGAAGTTGGTCCACACGGTCTTCATGCCGTCCGTGTCGCAGCGGATCGTGCCGTCATTGACGAAGGCCTTCCAGAAGCGGACCCAGTTGACGGTCACGTTCGCGGGCGTATCGTCGTTGTGGGGATCGGTGGGATCATAGACGAATACGCCGTCCACGTCGGGATCGTAGCAATAGTCGCCTTCCTGGGCGCGGACGATCTCGATCTGGGAGCGGGTAGTCTGGTCTGCATAGACCTGAGCCAGCCAGCCCATCTGAGAGGCCCAGAAGGACTGGAAGTCACCGTTGATGGCAATGGGCTGATAGCCCGCATCAGCCAGCTTCGCGCAGACATCGACGAACTCATCCCAGGTCGTGGGCGGCTGCACGCCGACTTCCTCGAAGATCTCGACGTTGTAGAACCACAGCACCTGAACGCCGGTCACAGAGATGCAGTCCCACAGGCCGGTGTCCATTTCGATGTGCTGCATATCGAAGGCGAACTGATCCGTCCACTCGCCGTCGGAATAGGGGCTGTCCTCGCCGATGTAATCGAAGTAGTTGATGACCTTGTCGGTGCGGTCGTTGCCGGCCAGGTTGCCGTAAACGATGTCCGCCTCGGGCAGGGTGTCCTCATAGGACTGGAACATTGCCTTGACCCAGTCCGCGTAGCTGTCCTGAGGCTTCAGGTCGACGACGACGTCGACGCCGGGATGCAGCGCCTCATAGCCGGCGGCGATGGCCTCCCAGGCCTCCTGCACGCCGGTACCGGAATAGACCGAGATGGTGATGGTGCCGGAAAAATCGTCCTCAGCGAACGCCGAGGTGACGCCCAGCAGCATCATGAGAGCCAGTGCCAGAGCAAAAAACTTCTTCATTTTGTGACCTCCTCTTTATTTTTGAGCCATTTCCCCATAACGCCCGGAAAATGACTTATCGGATAGTTAATATTATATGCCTTGAGACTTAATTTGTCAAGCATCTTGTCTAAATAAAGTTATCGTTTTTTGCATTACATATAAAAGGATTAATTCACAAAGAACATTAATAAATCACCCCGCCTGAAAGGTGGGGTGATTTGACAGCGGGCTCAGGGCCGGACGGCTCTTTCGGCATACTCATGGAGCAGGCGGACGTAGATGCGGTAGTTCTCCAGGGAGACGTCGGGCGGGGTCTGATGATCGACGCTGGGGATGCAGCCGCCCTCGCGCATTACGGGAAGGATGCGCTCGAACTCGCGGCGCATGGCCGCCTCGCCGTCCTTCATGATCCGCTTGTTGAAGCCGCCGATGACGAGAAAGTCCGGATGGCTGCGGTGCAGCTGGTTGATGTCGACGCCGGCCTGGTATTCCAGCGGCAGGATGCCGTCCACGCCCACGCGCTTCAGCCATGGCACCATCATGGTGACGTCGCCGTCGGAGTCCACGATGACCCTGGTTCCATGGGCGTGGATATAGGGAACGACCCGGCGATAATAGGGCGCGAGGAACTCGTCAAACAGCGCCTCGGACAGCATGGGTCCGTTGTTGTAGCTCATGTCCTCGGCAATGGTCATAAATTCAGGCGTGCAGACGGCGTAGATCTTCTCCAGCTGCCGCAGGTGAAAGCCGGCCAGGTCGTCGAGAATGCGGTGATAAAGCTCAGGATAATCGTAGAAGGAGTACAGGTGGCCCTCGATGCCAAACAGCGTGCGCGGGAACCAGAATGCGCCGCTGAGGGTGTACCACAGCGCCACGT
>JBJEUD010000047.1:0-3818 GCA_051883655.1 Candidatus Faecivicinus sp.
GTTCCATTGTGCCCATCACCGGATTCGCCAATTCCGTGGCCGCGCCCGCGCTGGAGTATCGCCGCGAGGGCATCGTGATGGGCATCGGCGCGAAGCTGTTCACCATCGCGGGGCCCGTGCTGATCTACGGCATCTCGGCATCCATCGCCGTCGGCGTGATCTACTGGGCAATCAGGGGGTGGCTGCTGTGAGCCGCGCGGGAATGCAAACCTTCGTCTACGACAATCCGCCCGCCATTGCAGCCCACATCTCCTACGTCGGCCCCAAGGAGGGAAAGGGCCCGCTGGCCGATTGGTTCGACGTGGTGCTGGCCGACGACCTGCTGGGCCAGAAGAGCTGGGAACTGGCCGAGAGCGAAATGGTTCGCCGTGCCGTTGAGCAGGCGCTGAAGACCGCAAACATCACCGCGGAGTCCGTGCAGGCCATGCTGGGCGGCGACCTGAACAACCAGATCATCGCCTCCAGCTTCGCCGCGCGCACGCTGGGCATCCCCTTTCTCGGGCTCTACGGCGCCTGCTCCACCTTCATTCAGGCCACGCTGCTGGGCGCTTCGATGATCAGCGGCGAATATCTGGACAACGCCATCTGCGTGGCCTCCAGCCACTACTGCACCGCCGAGCGCCAGTTCCGCTTTCCGGTGGAGCTGGGCAACCAGCGCCCGCCCCAGGCCAGCTGGACCACCACGGCCTGCGGCTGCGCGCTGCTGACCGCAAACGCCGCGCCGGACGCGCTGAAGGTCACCAGCGGCACGATCGGCAAGGTCATCGACCTGCAGATCAAGGACGCCAACCACATGGGCGCGGCCATGGCCCCGGCGGTCTGCTCCACCATCAAGGCGCACCTGAGCGACCTGGGCCGCACCGCCGACGACTACGATCTGATCGCCACCGGTGACCTTGGGTGGATCGGGCGGAACATCCTGGTGGAGCTGTTCCGCCACGACAACGTGGAGATCCCCGACGAGAAGCTGGTGGACTGCGGCGGGTCCATCTTCTACCAGGAGCAGGACACCCATGCCGGCGGCAGCGGCTGCGGCTGCGTGGCCTCGGTGAGCTGCGGCTGGCTGATGAAGCGCATCGAACAGGGCGAGCTGCACCGCGTGCTGATCGCCGGTTCCGGCGCCATGCTCAGCCCCACCAGCTGCCAGCAGGGCGAGACCATTCCCGGCATCTCGTATGCCGTTTGCATCGAAGGAGGTGCAAAATGAGCGAACTTCTGATTTACGCAAAGGCCTTCGTGGTCGGCGGACTGATCTGCGTGATCGGCCAGATTCTGATGCAGACCACCAAGCTGACCAGCGCGCGCATTCTGGTTCTGTTCGTGGTCTCCGGCGTCATTCTCACCGGTCTGGGCATCTACAAGCCGCTGGCGGATTTCGCCGGCGCAGGCGCGACCGTTCCGCTGACCGGCTTCGGCTACTCGCTGGCGATGGGCGCCATTGAGGGTGTGAACGAATACGGCCTCATCGGCGCGCTCTGCGGCGGCGTCACCAAGACCGCCGCGGGCATTTCCGCCGCCGTGCTGTTCGGCCTGCTCAACGCATTGATCTTCAAGCCCCACGCCAAGCCGTAGAGCCGAAACGTCATGTTAAAATTTGCAATTTCTCATTTCAGGAATTGCAAATTTTCTCATTTTCTGCTAGAATGAGAACGTCAGTTGATGCTTGCAGGAAAGCGGCGGTTCATTCCGCCCACCGAAGGAGTGAAACTCTCAGGTTCCCCGCATTTTCGGGGAAGAGACTGCACGCGGATGGCACTCTGGAGAAGCCCGCCTGGCGCGGGGGCCGAAGGGGAAAGCGAAAGCGAATCTCTCAGGCAAAAGGACAGAGCACAGTTCGATCCCTTATTTGGTTAAGGGGTCGTATACGTCCTTTCTCCAGAGTTGAAACACCTTCAACTCTATTTTTTATGGAAGGATGATCCCGATGAAGAGACTGAGAATTCTGACGATCACACTGGCCGCGCTGCTGAGCACCTCTGCCTCCGCAGAAGGTCTGACCGACGCCATCGCAAAGGTCAACGGCGCCATCAACAACGTCGTGTGGGGCGTTCCCAGCCTGATTCTGATCGTGGGCACGGGCATTCTGCTCACCTGCCTAACCCGCTTTTTCCAGCTGAGCCACGCCTCTCACGTCACCAGGAGCACCATTGGCAGTCTCTTCAGCCGCAAAAGCAGCACGAAGACCGCCAGCGAAAAGAGCGTCTCCCAGCTGCAGTCTCTGTGCATGGCGCTTGCCGCCACCATCGGCGTGGGCAACATCGCGGGCGTCGCGGCGGCAATCGCCTCCGGCGGCCCGGGCGCGGTGTTCTGGATGTGGCTGTCCGCGTTCTTCGGCATGATGACCAACTACTCCGAAAACGTTCTGGGCATCTACTACCGCCGCCGCAATGCTGTCGGCGAGTGGTCCGGCGGCGCGATGTACTATCTGCGCGACGGTCTGGGCAGCAAGAAGCACTGCAAGACCCTGGGCAAGGTCCTCAGCGTGCTGTTCTCCATCTTCTGTGTGCTGGCCAGCTTCGGCATCGGCAACATGAGCCAGATCAACACCATCTCCGGCAACATGACTGCGGCGTTCAGCGTCCCGCCGGTGGCCACGGGCTTCGTTCTGATGGTGCTGGCCGGGCTGGTGATTCTGGGCGGCCTGAAGCGCATCGCTTCGGTCACGGAGAAGATCGTTCCCGTGATGGCGCTGATTTACATCGTTGGCGCGCTGGTCATTGTGTTCAGCAACCTGCACAAGGTCGGCGCGGTGTTCACCTCCATTTTCAGCTTCGCCTTCGGCTTCCGCGCGCTGGGCGGCGCGGCAGTGGGCCTTGCGGTCAAGAACGCCGTCACCTGGGGCTTCAAGCGCGGCGTGTTCTCCAATGAGGCCGGCCTCGGCTCCTCCGTCATGGTGCACTCCGCTTCCAACGTCAGAGAGCCCGTCCAGCAGGGCATGTGGGGCATCTTTGAGGTCTTCGCCGACACCATTGTGGTCTGCACGCTGACGGCCTTCGCCGTGCTCTCCTCCGGTCTGGTGGATCTCGCCACCGGCGAGGTGCTCACCGACGCCATTCAGACCGCGCTGGTCTCCGAGGCGTTCAGTCAGGTATTCGGCTCCTTCGGCGGTCAGTTTATCGCCATTGCCGTGCTGCTCTTCGCCTTCTCCACCGTTCTGAGCTGGAGCTTCTACGGCGCGAAGGCCTTCGAGTTCCTGTTCGGCACCCGCGCCACGGTATTTTACAAGGTCGTGTTCGTCGCCTTCATCATCGTCGGCGCAACCATGAAGCTGAGCCTGGCCTGGGACATCTCCGACACCTTCAACGGCCTGATGGCGCTGCCGAACCTGATCGGCGTGCTCGCGCTGTCCGGCACGGTGGTCAAAATCACCCGCAACTACGTTGCCCGCACCTTCAAGGGCAGCAAGGAGGCCCCCGTGCTCTCCGCCTTCGATGACATTCAGAAGGAGCAGGCGGAGGCCCTCGCCCGCGAGGACTGATTCGATTCCAGGCTGAAAGAGCGCCCCGTCCATTCCGAACGGGGCGCTCTCAGACTGTCGAAAAACCTCGCGCAGAACCGCCTGTAAAATCGGACGCGGCGGCGTGTACGGCGCGCCCGTCTTTTTTCGCAAGCGCAAGCGGCGGAAAAAGAGCACCTTCCGTCAGGAAATCGCCCGGAAAATCGTGAGATTTTCAGATTTCCGCAGTTCTCTTCTTTCTCAATGAAAATCCTCAGATTTTCATTGAAAGTGTCAAAAATCCTTTTTTGACACGCAGAGAGCGCCCCGTCCATTCCGAACGGGGCGCTCTGTTTGATTTTCCGCACTAATCCAGCCGGAA
>JBJEUD010000048.1:0-21926 GCA_051883655.1 Candidatus Faecivicinus sp.
CGCTCTCCGTGGAAACGCCCGCTCCGCCGAAGAAGACGATCCTTTGACTCTCGCGAACCCACTGCCTCAAAGTGTCATTCATTTCAGCCCACCGCCTTTCGTTATCTCTATTTTATCACTTTTGGCGATTCCTGTCCACAATGGATTTGCGCCACACCTTTTTCATTGTTTAGATTGTTGTGTTTTTTCGATTTATGTGCTATCATAGGAGGGTATCAGATAAAAGGCAGGTGTTCAATCATGGCGGGAACAATCCGCAGTTGTGCCGGCGGCGTGGTCTTTTCCGGAGACGACGTCTTTCTGCTGATGAGCGATCGCGGCGACTGGGTGATGCCCAAGGGCGTGATCCGCAACTACAACCGATCCAATGATGTGGCGCTCTGGCGCGTGGAGGACGAGGCCGGCATTCATGCTGAGATCATCGGCATCGCCGGAAATACGCGCTATGATTTTTTCTCTGAAAGCCGCGGCAAAGAGGTCAGCAACCGCATTCAGTGGTTCGCCATGGTGGCTCCTGATCACAGTTATCATGTATCCTACGATCAGGGTTTTCTCAACGGCGGCTACTTCCCCGTCGATGAAGCGCTGAAGCTGCTGAGCTTTGAGGGCGACCGCGAAATCGTCCGCACCGCTTATCGCATCTATCAGAAGTATTGCGAAACAATCGCATAGACCGGTCCGACCCGCCGTCCGCCATGCGGACGGCCATCTTTTTTGATACAATTCCCCGATTATGCCTGATCTTCCCCGCAAACTTCATGCTTTTGCAACAGTTCTATGCTATAATATGATGTGGTATTGTATAACTTCATGGAGTTGAAACATTCATGCAAAATGAAAGCCATCGACTGATTCTCGCCTCCGGCTCTCCGCGCCGCCGTGAGCTTTTGTCCAAAATGGGCTATACCTTCGAAATCTGCACGCCCGATGTGGACGAGCACGTGCCCGGGCACGCCTGCGACATTGTTCGCACGCTGGCTGTCCGAAAGGGGCGCGCTGCGGCGGAGCACTTCGCCTCCGGCGTGATCATCGCTTCCGATACGCTGGTCTCGCTGGACGGCTCGCCGCTGGGCAAGCCCGAGGATGCCGCCGATGCCCGCCGCATGCTGCGCGCGCTGTCCGGCCGCGAGCACGAGGTCTTCTCCGGGGTCTGCCTGATCGACGCCGCCAGCGGACGGGAGGAAGCCCGCGTGGATCGCACCGGCGTGCGCTTCCGTTCGCTGACCGACGAGGAGATCGACGCCTACATCGCCACGGGCGAACCCATGGACAAGGCCGGCGCCTACGCCATTCAGGGCGGAGCCGGCGCATTCGTTGAAGGTCTGGACGGCTCCTTTGAAAACGTGATGGGCTTCCCGGTGGACGTCGTGAGCGAGATGCTCAAACACTTCGGGTTTTGACCGATTCCAAAGCGATGAAGCGGTCCGCCGCTTCCGAAATGCAGGAGGATTCATATGGGTGTATTTTCAAACGGAGGCGTTGGCATTGACCTCGGCTCCGCCAATGTGACGATCTGTCTGGAAAACGAAGGCATCGTGCTGCGCGAGCCAAGCTATGTGCTGACCATGCGCGACGATGTGGACGATATTCTCGCCGTGGGCCGCGATGCAAGGCAGATGCTGGGCCGCACGCCAAAGGACGTGGCGCTGCTCTCCCCCGTCATGGACGGCGCCGTGGGCAATGTTGAGCTGGCCACCGCGCTGCTGCGCACGCTCTCCGAAAAGGCACTGGGCAAGCGCCGCGCACTGGAAAAGAACCGCCTCGTCGTCTCCGTCTCCCAGGGATGCACCCGCGTGGAGCTTGAGGCGCTCGAAAGCGCCGTGCGCGCCGCCGGCGCAAAGAAGGCCGCGCTGCTGCGCACGCCCGTCGCCGCCGCGCTGGGCGCAGGCGTCCCTATCGACGATGCGCGCGGCTGCATGATGGTGATCATCGGCGGTTCCACGACCGAGGTCAGCGTGCTCTCCATGAACGGCGTTGCCGCTGCGCGCAGCACCCGCACGGGCAGTCTGGCCATCGATGAGGCCATTATGCGCTACATTCGCCGGGAGAAGGGCCTGATCATCGGCCAGCGAACGGCCGAGGACCTGAAGATCGATCTGGGCTCCTGCCGGGATCTTCCCTCCATCGACAATGAAAATGCTTCCTTGCGCGGCCGCGATGCCCGCACCGGAAAGCCTGCCACGGTGGATGTCACCGCACACGACGTGCACAACGCCATCATGCCTACGCTGGAATCCCTGCTGGAATCCATCCGGGAGGCCTTTGAAAATACGCCGGCGGAGATGGCCGAGGATATCCTGCAGCGCGGCGTGTTCCTCTCCGGCGGCGGTGCTCAGCTGGATGGCCTGACCGAACGGCTCAGCGACATGCTCAACATGCCCGTGACGCTCGGCGAAAACCCGCAGGACGACGTCGCCCGCGGCGCGTGCATCGCCGCCTCGGACGCGCGCATTGCCCAGCGCTTTGCCCAGTCCGGCTGTCTGATCGAACTTTGATTTGCGCGGCGCCTGCCGCAGCCTTCCCAAAGGAGTTTCTTCCATGGCGAACAACAAAAAGAAAGAACGCAAACGCTATACAGCGCGATCTGCACGGGATTCGCAGCGCCGCGGCCAGGTGGTCCGGCGCGCACTGATTACCATTATCATCCTCGCGGTTGTCGCCGCAACGGTGTTCTTCCTCGTACTGCGCAATCAGTCCCAGATTTCCATTGCAGAAAACGCCATCGGCTCGCTGCTGACGCCGGTGCAAAGCGCGTTCTCCTCTGCCGCAAACAGCGTGAAGACCTTTTTTACCAACTGGCGCAACTACGATGACCTCCAGGATGAATACGACGCGCTGTACCGCGAAAATCAGCAGCTGTCGCTGGAGCTGGACAGCGCTGAAGAGGCGATGCTGGAAAACGATCGCCTGAAGACGCTGCTGAATGCAAAGAGCTCCTATGAATCCCTGGATCCGATCTACGCGCGCGTCATCGCCCGCGACGCAGGTCAGTGGTTCTGCACCTTCTCCATCAATCGCGGAACGATGCACGACATCTCCACCGGCATGGCCGTGGTCAACGGCGACGGCCTGATCGGATATGTCTATCAGGTCGGTCTGAACTACGCCAATGTGCTCTCTATTATCGATGCGCGAAGCGGCCTGTCCTGTCTGGTCCAGCGCACGCGCGACAACGGCATCATGCGCGGCGGCGTGACCAATGAATCCGATACCGCCGAATGCTACATCTACTATCTGCCCAATGTCAACAACATCATGCCCGGCGACCTGATCGTCACCTCGGGCACGGACAATCTCTATCCCAAGGGGCTCACCGTCGGCACGGTGACCCAGGTCAGCCTGGCCGCAGGCTCCGAGGGCAACTACGCCGTGGTATCCCCGGCCGTGGACTTTTTGCACATCGAAGAGGTTCTGGTGCTGCGAGAGGTTGTCGAAAAGGCCTCCGACCTGACGGCCGTTCCCACTGCAACGCCCGCTCCCACCGCGACGCCCTCGCCCACGCCGGATTCCAACGACGTCCAGGTGATGCCCAACACCACCGAGGAGATCTTTACCTATCCGAGCCCGGGCCAGACGGGCAGCGCTGACGCCGCGCCTTCCGACCCCGCGCAGATTCAGAATCTGCCGGAGGACAGGTGGGTCGATGATTGATCTTTCGAACTTGACGCAGGAGGAATTTCGCTTTGCTTCGCAAATTGACGCCGTTTCTGACAACGCTGTTGGCCATGCTGCTGGACACGGCTGTGATTCCGGTGTTCTACCACGGAATCTACACCATGCCCCTGACGCTCGTCGTCGTCCTGTGCATTGGTCTGCTCAAGGGCAGGCTTCAGGGGCTGCTCTTCGGCATGATCGGCGGCCTGTTGATCGACATTACCACCGGAACACTGGGCACCATGACGTTCTTCTTCATGGCGGTCGGCTTCCTGACCGCGCTGATCGTCGATGAAAACAACGACCGTCCCATCACCGGCATCCGGTTCCATCTGCGCCGTGCGGCTGTGGCCTTTATTCTGTGCCTGCTGGGAGAAATCGTCTTTGCCGTCTATCATTACTTTGTCACCGCTGTGTTTGAATGGTATCTGCTGCGCAGCATGGTGCTGCGCGCGCTCATTGCAGCCGCGATGACCGTCTTGCTCTGTCCTCTCCTCGACCGCCTTTACAACGGCCGAAGGAGTTCTGTCCATTCCCGCAGCTACGCGGGCAACAAACGGGAGGTGAAATACTTTTGAGAATGAATCTGTGGAACCGGCTTCCGAAGCAAAGCAAGCGCAACAAGCTCTATCTCAACCGCGTCATCTATCTTTCGCTGGGCCTGATTCTCATCTTTGTTGCCATCTTTGGCCGCATCGACTATATGGTCCGCGGGCGCGGCGATACATATGCAGAGAGCGCGTCCTCCAAATCCACCAAAACGATTACGCTTTACGGCATGCGCGGGACCATTTACGATTCCGATATGAATCCTCTCGCTTACGATCGCACCAGCTACGACGTCACCTTCTACCGCGATCCCTCCCGCACCTCTGCGGATGACCGCGCCGCCTATACCCAGGTGCTGCTGAAGCTCATCGAGCTGATTGAATCCAACGGAAAGACCACGGTCAACGACTTCTGGATGACTCAGGATGAAACCGGCAAGTGGGTATTCAACTCCGGCTCCACCTCAGAAACGGTCGAGGCGACCAGAAAGACCCAGTGGAGTCAGAACTTCTCCCTCACGAGCACCGCAGAAGACCGTTGGTTTGAAGCCCTCTGCGAGAAATACTACATTCCCGACGATCTGGATCTCTCCATGAAGGTCAAGGTGCTCGCGCTGTGGCAGGAATCGCGCATGAACGCCTATAACTCCACGCCCTGCACCGTCGCCTATGACGTCGGCTATGAAACCATGTCGGAGATTCAGGTGCGCTCTCTGGAGCTCGACGGCGTGGACATCACCATCAGCTCCACCCGCGTCTATCCCCAGGGCCAAACCGCCTGCCACATCATCGGCTATATCAGCAAGATCAGCGCCGAGAAGCTGACCGACTACAAGGCACAGGGCTATCCCAATAACGCCTACATCGGCGCGGACGGCATCGAATCCTCTCTGGAAAGCCAGCTCTCCCCGTATATTGAATACCGACAGGGCTCCCGCACCGTAGAGATCAACACCCGCGGCAAGGTCGTCCGCGAGCTGTCCTACACGGCGCCGACCGATGGCAATTCTGCAGTTCTGACGATCGACACCGATCTGCAAAAGGTCATGGAAGAAGCGCTCGCCAGCACCATTGCCGATATTCGAACCAAGCAGACCAAGACGATGGCCACTGAAAAATGGCAGCGCGCCAATGCGGATGTGCTGGAGGAATACGAGAGACTGGGCAAAGAGATATCGCTCGCCTCTTCGGGCGCAATCGTCGCCATGGATCCCAACACCGGCCGCGTTCTCGGCATGGCCAGCTATCCGAACTTCGATCTCTCCTACTTCGACGGCGGCTCGATTTCCATGAGCAACTGGCAGAAGATCACCGCCGGCGACGACCCTCTTTACAACCGCGCCATCTCCACCAAGGACTCCCCTGGTTCCATCTTCAAGATGGTCACGGCGCTTGCCGGCCTGGCCGAGGGCGCAATTACCACGGAAACCCGGATCAGCGACAAGGGCGCATTCACCCTCACCGATGAGACCAATCCCGCCAAGTGCTGGACGACGAGAATCGAAAATCATCAGAACCAGACGGTCGTCGAGGGCATCAAAAATTCCTGCAACTACTTCTTCTACGAAGTGGGCTACAAGCTCGGCTCCGCCAACATCTACAAGTGGGCTGCCCAGCTGGGCCTGACCTCCAAGACCAACATCGAACTGCCCGGTGAAACCACCAGCTTCGTCGGCAATCAGGACATGCTTTACGATCCCGACTCCCCCATCGAGAGCCAGTACACCTACAAGCCGCTGATCGCCGCAAACGCCATCCGCGCCAAGATTCTCGCCATTGGCGAGGAGCGCGGCATCGAGTACGACGATGAGCGCATCGACGAGGTGGTCAAGAAGCTGTTGGACATCTCCGTATCCTATACGCGGAAGAGCGACTGGAACCGGCCGATTCGTGAAGTCCTGCTCTACGACCTGAATCTCCCCGAGAGCTACATCGTCTCCAACTATCTCGGCAATACCATGTCCTCCCTCATGTCGGAGCTCTTCTGGACGGACAACGAGACGATCATGCTGGCCATCGGTCAGTCGATCACCCAGATCTCGCCCATCGCCGCGGCCCGCTATGTCAGCGCGATCGCCAACGGCGGCACGGTCTACGACGCGCAGATCGTGGACAAGATCATCTCGCCCGACGGCTCAATCGTCATTGAAAAGGAACCCGTTGTGGCGAACCAGATCGTCGTCGACAACAGCTATTTTGAGGCCATCCGCGAAGGCATGGGCGAGGTTACCTCTGCGGAGGACGGCGGTACCGCCGGCGATTACTTCAAAAACATCAACTACATCGCCGCCAAGACCGGTACTTCCCAGAGAACTGAGCTGGACGTGGAAAACAACTCCTGGATGGTTGCTTACGCGCCGAAGAATGACCCGAAAATCGTCGTCGTCTGCTACGTGCAGAACGGCTACGCCGGCGCCTATTCCTCCGAGGCCATCAAGACGACCATCAACTACTATCTCGAAAGCCTGACTCAAACCGAAACCACGCAGATCGAGGCGGAATACTCCCTTGCAGACTAAAGAATAAGGAGCGCTGTATGTTAACCAGACTGAAAGCAGGATTGCAGTACATCCGGGACAATCGCCTGACCCGAAGCATGATGCGATACTTCGACTGGCCCCTGTTTCTGATCGTCCTCGCGATATCGCTGTTTGGAATTGTTTGCGTCTTCAGCGCAACGTCCTCGGAGGTTACCGAATATCCCTCCACCATCATGGAGATGCTGGAAACCCAGTCCATTTACTACCCGCGCCTGCAGTTTCTCTGGCTGCTCGCCGGCACGGCGGCCATGCTCGTCATCACGGTCTTCCCCTACCAACTCTATGGGAGACTTTCGACCGCGATCTATCTGGTCAACGTCGCCGTACTGCTGTTCACGCTGATTGTGGCGGAGGTTGGCCGAGGCGGCATGCAGGCCTTTCTGAAGATCGGCTCCTCCGACCGCGGCTTTCAACCCTCAGAGCTGGGCAAAGTCGCCATGATCATCTGCTTCGCAAAGGTATTCGCCGACCGCAAGCGCAAGGTGAGAAAGCTGTCGGAATTTTTGATGCTGGCGGCTTACATGGGCATTCCCATGGTGCTGATCCTGCTGCAGCCGGACTTCGGCACGGCGCTGGTCTATGTGTTTGTTTTCTGCGTCATGATCTTTGTTTCCGGAACGGACACCCGCCTGCTGCTGAGCCTGTTCCTCTGCCTGCTGCTGCTGGCCATTCCCGTGTGGTATGCCATGATGAACACCTCCGCCGCCGAGAACTTCCGCCTGACCCGCTTCCTGATCTGGCTGGATCCCGAATCCTACCCGGACGAAGCGCGCCAGGTCATCAATGCCCAGATTGCCGTAGGCTCCGGCGGCCTGTTCGGCAAGGGCATCGTCTCGCCGGGCAGCTTCGCCTCGCTGGGCTACATCTCGGACGACCACACCGACTTCATTTTCGCCATCGTGTGCGAATCCTTCGGTCTGGTCGGCGGCTTCTCGCTCGTCGCCGCTTACATGCTGCTCATCGCACGCCTGGTATGGCTGTCCGTGCGCGTGGACGATCCCTACGGCGCCTATATCATCATGGGCGTCATGGCCATGCTGCTGTTCCACATCATCGAAAACCTCTGTATGGTGATCGGCCTGCTGCCGGTCACGGGCATTCCGCTCCCGTTTGTCAGCTACGGCGGTTCCAACATGCTGACCAACATGATGGCCATCGGCCTGGTGGAAAACGTCGTGATCCGCTCCAAGAAGCAATCGCAGATTCGCCTGACCAGCAACAGCCGCTCTTACAGCCTGTAAGGTGGTCATTCCCTCCCGTTCGCCGCATAAGATTGCGTGACGGGAGGGATGTTTTTTATGTCCGAAGAAAAGAGCAAGCTCCGCATTCATGCGCAAATCACGCCGACAGAATCCGCTGCACCGCCCCCATCGTCTGCCCAATGGGTGCGCTGGCGCAGCATACCGCATCCCGCGCAGCGCAAGGCCCGCGAGCCCAGGCAAAGGCAAAAGCTCACCTTTGGCGACCGCCTGCTGCGCAACAGTGCGCTTGCCTGCGCGCTGCTGCTGGCCATTCTCGCCATGGGAAACATCAACCAGCCCTGGGCCAGGAGCACCTCCGAAGCCATTGAGCAGGCGTTGACCATGCACATCGACCTGGATGAATCCATCGGCAGCCTCTCCTTCGTGCGAAATCTCATGCCCGAAAGCGCCCTGGTGTTTCTGAACCTCTCCGGGGAAAGCGAACTCGCAGTGCCGGTGGAAGGCGAAGTGAGCCACGCCTATTCCGAATCACAGCCCTGGCTGATGTTCTCCTGCACCATCGGCACTGATGTCGTCGCCGCAGCAGATGGCACTGTCACCGCCGTCAGCGAACTCTCCGGCGGCACCACGGGGATTCTCATCGACCACGGAAGTGGGCTGGAGAGCGTTTCAGCCTACCTTTCAGAAGCCTGTGTACAGCCCGGGGACGTCGTTCGGCGCAATCAGAAGATCGGCACCTCTGAATCCTCCATCTACTTCGAACTTCGCGAAAATGAGCTCTCGGTGGATCCGACAGAGCGCATGGGGCTGTAACATGCAGATTCGCTTGAAAAACACGCAGCTGCACATCGATTGGCTGATGCTGCTGTTTCCCTGCATTGCCGCTGCGCTGGGCGAAGGCCGAATGGCTGCGCTGCTGATGCTGTCGCTCTTTGCCCACGAGGCTGCGCATCTGGCCGCCGCCCGCGCACTGCGCGTCCCCATTCACACGCTGCGCCTGACGCCCTTCGGAGGAATGGCCCAGCTCGAGAACCCTTACTCCGTCTCTGCTGCCCGCCTCATTTTGATCTCCGTCGCGGGTCCTGGCGCCAACCTGCTGCTGATTCTGCTGGCCGCAGCGCTTTGCCATTGGCAACTGTTGAGCAGCTTTCTCAGTGCGGAGCTGATTCAGATCAACGCAATGCTGATGCTGTTTAACCTGCTGCCAGCGCTGCCGCTGGACGGCGGGCGGATCCTTTACGCGCTGCTCAGCATGTTCATTCCGCGCAGGCGCGCAGTCGAAGCGGGCATCCTGATCGGGCGCATTCTTGCGGCGCTGCTGATTCTGCTCGCACTTTGGGGCTGTGCGGTCTATCATCATCTGAACCTGTCTCCGATTTTTGCCGCGCTGTTCCTGCTTGCCTCCGCGAGGGACGAGCGCGCTTCACTGACGGACAGCCGCCTCAGAACGCTCCTGGACAGCATTCGCCCGATCTCCGAGCCTCAGCCCGCCGCACTTGTCGCCATCAGCTCGGACACCGCCCCGGAAACCGCCCTTCGCGCTGCCCGGCCCGACCGCGTCACGCTCTTTGCCGTCTTTGAACAAAACCGGTTTGCCCGCATCATCGACGACCGAACGCTTCTGAACCGCATCATCGACAGCTCGCAAACTCCAGGCAGCGCAAGCGAATCGACCGCATCGCACTCCGGCCATTATTCGGAATAGTCCGCCCGCGTCCTCCTCCATAAAATCAAAGCGCCGCTCCTTTGAGCGACGCTTTGTCTGCGTTTTAATCCATTCCGCAGTTTTCCTCGAGAAATGAGAATACCGTATCAAAATACAATTCCGGATCCATGAGATATGCCTCTCCATGGCCAGCGCCATCAATCACCAGCATATCCTTGGCCGTCGGGCAGGCTTCAAAGAGTTCGTAGATCATCTCCGTATGCACAAAATTGTCTTCAGAGCCGTGGATGAACAGCATCGGCACCGTTGCCTTCGCAACCTGTTTGACGGCAGAGGCTTCTGTGAAATTGTAACCGGCTCGGACATCCGCGACAATGCTGGACGCGTTCAGCACCGGGAACGTGGGAAGATGGAACAGGTATTGCAGCTCATCGGCAAAAATATCCCAGACCGAAGTGTAGCCGCAATCCTCGACAATGCCCTTGACGTTGGAAGGGAGTGCCTCCCCCGCGGTCATCATCACCGTCGCTCCGCCCATGGAGATGCCGTGCAGAATGATCTCCGCCTCCGAATCGAAGCTGATGATGAGGTCGATCCATTTCAGCACATCCTTGCGGTCCAGCCACCCCATGCCAATGTAGGTTCCCTCGCTTTCGCCGTGCGCCCGCATGTCGGGGAGCAGCACATTGTAGCCCCGTGCGGCATAGAAGCTGGCAATGCCCCGGAAGCTCTCCTTCTGACTTGTATATCCGTGCACGCCCAGCAGCCACCTGTGGCTCTCCGGAGCAGTCCGATAGACCTCCGCCACCAACGTCAGACCATCGTCGGAGACAATCTCCTTCCGCTCAACTGCCGCGGCGGAGATCCACGCCTGCTTTTGTTCATTGACAACGGCGCGATTGAGTTCAATCTCCGATACATTATCATCGGTCACTATGGATTGAGGCGCAACATCCGGCGGCGTTTCCGTTCGCACGATCGCAAAATTCACCATGTAGTTTCCAATCCCGGTGAGCGCAACCAGCAAAACCAGAACGATGGCAGTGAGCACAATCAGCAACTTTTTCTTCACGAATCAATCAACTCCAGATTCAAAATAACCACATTACACATTACTATAGCACAATGTGCGTCCCGGCGCAATCCTGTGTTTATTATGAATTTCGTCAGATTGACTGAATTCCCTCCCACCCGGCGGCTCGTTCGCGACAAAAGAATCCACCGGCCGTTGTCCATGGCCGGTGGATTCTCACTCTATCCGCAATACACACAGAAAATACAGCAATGCGCAAGCGGGCAACAGGTAAGGCTGACCCTCCTGCAAATGTCAGCTGAACGGTCGGCTTCATACAATTTGAAAGACTATACGGGAAAATACCCGCTGTCAGAACGTCGGCTCAGAATTCGGGATTTATCCCCTGCCAATCACGCCGCAGGCAATCTTGGTTCCCGAGTTCCCGGCTGGCTGCGTGTGAAAGTCGTCCGGATTGCTGTGGATTACCACGGTTCGCCCAAGGATATCACGCACCCGGAAGCGATCCGTTCGCACCGCCAGATGAGCGCGGCCCTGCTGCGTCATCAGGGGCGGCAGATCACCTGCGTGTCTGGGATGTTCAGCACCATTGGGATTATAGTGACTGCCCGTCTGAGGAAAGCCTGCGCCTACACAGCCATTCCCCTCGTGAATGTGAAAGCCAAAGAAACCGCTTTCACTGTCCTGCGGAAGGCCGGCTATATCCGCCACCACCAGCACGCTTTTGGGTTCCTGATAAAACCGAACCCGACCATTGATATTGGGCGCATCCCCTCCGCCCCTGACATAAGCCACCGCATCCGGACGGCTGGAGTATCGATACATAAGATCACCTCGCTCCAGCTTATGTCCAAATGCGGCATCCTGTGTCAAATCAGAGATCGTTTAGGCCGGCGTCCGGCAGCTTGTTCTCCAGATTGTCCCGTGCAGAATCGCTGTCCATATCACGATCGGATTTAGAAACGGGTCTTTCCGTGTGGATCACCTTTTGATCGGAGCCCGATGTGCCGCTGACAATAGGATTTGCGGACTGATTGCTGTTCTTTGCCTTGCCCTGAAGCTCGGGGACGGGCGGCATTTCATTTCTCGGCCTCGTATGCGTTCTCTCTGGTCTTGCCATGCCTTGCTTGGCCATCAAAATCACCTCTCCTCAAGGTTGCCCCAATATACGCAGAATCATGTCTTCCATGACAGCACGTTCAAAATCATCATCGTATTTAAGCCCGCAATCAGCCCCACCGTGGATTTGCGCATGCGCCATCGCCCAGCTTTGCAATGAAAGCTGCTTCATCTGTACAATCCGCAGTCAGCTGTATGGCAGTGCCGATCAATTCATTCATCTCAGAGTTGTGCCCAAGCATCCTTTCAGCAGCGCTGCATCTCTGAGCATGCCGGGCGCTTCAAAGACGCACTTTGCTGGCCAAGCCCGTCATCAGCCCGCTGTTCTATATGCGTTGCAAGCTGCCCCATGGAAAGCGTTGATTATTCTGTCGGAAAGAAGGAACCGAAAATCTGTCCGGCGGGCACCGTGTCCGTGGGCTGCAACGCTTCCTGTTTGGATGGGAAGGTGCATTCTACCTTCCAAGAGGAAGTATCGTTCCTGTCACACAGAATGAATCTCTTGTACAGCTGGCTGTTAAGATAGAAAACATGGCAGTAGACATGCGATTCTTCAAACCTGTGCAGCCTGTTGTAGGCCGCATTTTCTCCCAGGTAATACATGTTGACCCGCTGATATTCCCCGGCTTCCCAATTGCTGGGAAGATTCACAAACGGAGTCGCTGCTCCAAACATCATGTCCATCTGGTCGTAGGATTCGACCCAGCTTCTCAGATTGGAGGTTTTCACACTGAGCGCTTTCAATGTGGATACAGAACACCAGGAAGGGGAATCCGGCTTCCAGAAGATATGCGTCTCGTTGAGATCAAAGGCCGGCGTCTGCTGCCTGATTTCAGGCACGGTATCCGCAATGCCGGTATACAGCATGAACTGATAACCACACCGCTGGTCGCTGACGGCCGTCATTTGGGATCCAAACATTTTCTGCGCGATGGGATCATTGGGATATACCAAATATCCCGGCAGATCGCCCAGGACATGGTCGGCATCATACGATTTGACGAAAAGGACGGCAAAACGCCTATTATCAAGGCTTTTTCGGCCTTTGGGGTAAAAAAAGAACATCCGACAGGATTGTATCAAATCCTATCGGATGTTATGGCGGAGAAGGAGGGATTCGAACCCTCGAGACGCTTTTGACGCCTACGCGATTTCCAGTCGCGCGCCCTCGACCAAGCTAGGCGACTTCTCCACATTCTGGTCTACATTATGAGATATTCAATTTTTGCTGTGCTCTTGCCGCTCAACGGAAAATAGTATACCACAAACCTCTGCATTTTGCAATACCTTTTTTTGTGAATTTTCGATTATTCTGAAATTTTGTTCCCTGCGCAAAACTGTTCCGCAGAAAACACAAAATCAAAAAAACATTTCTTCCTATGCATATTGTTTTGTGATATAATATTGGCATGAATCAAAGGAGGATATTCTGCGTTGAAATGTCCATATTGCGGAAGTGAATTCGCCGGCGAACTGCAATACTGCCCGAATTGCAAGCAGCCGCTTTCCCGCGCCCCGCGTTCGTCATCTTATGATGAACAATCTGCGGCATCCAAAGCGCGCGAACCCCGAACTAAGTCTCAGCGCTGGCTGATCGCGATTGTCAGCGTAATCTGCTGCATCGCCCTCTGCTTCGGCATCTACAAGCTGTTTTTCTGGATTTCGAATTACCGGATCATTCGCCTGTACACCCGCGGCGAATATACGCCCACGATCAACGAGGTAACTATGGACGATGGCCGCATGGGCCACACCATTGTCTTCTATGGCGAGGACGGCGACCAGATTTTCCTGCCCGAAATGCAGAAATCGCTGAGCATCAGCGGTGGTATAGCGCGCATCTCCATCGCGGATGCCGACTGGTTCTCCGACGATGTGACGGATATCGAGTCCGCGAACGTTTGTCTCTCCCCCGTCCTGATCGATGAGAAGGGTATGCGCACGCAGCTGCCCGCCGTCAATCTGGAAATCGAAGTCCCCGATTCTCCGCTGACCGTCATCAGCCCGGCCAGCGACGACCTCAGCATCGTCACCTCCCGCTATGAGCTGGAATTTCAGGTCGTTCCGGGCAGCACGGTGCTCGTCAATGGAGAAAATGTGACGGATATTGTGGACAGGACCGGCCTCCTCTCCCAGAATGTCAATGTCTATCCCATCGGCGACAACATCTACACCATCGTGGTTCAGACGCCGAAGCATCATGAGACGCGGCGCGAGGTCGTCATCCATCGCCAGGTTTTCGATATTGACGTTGAGGTCGACTCCGCTGTTTCCACGGTCAGCCAGTCCGATTCCACCACCATCAAGGGCACCGTGGAGCCCGGCGCCACCATCAAGGTGGAAACTGCCTATATTCAGGACAGCCTGCTGGTCGATCCTGAAACCGGCGCATTCTCGTTCATTGCGAAGCTGTCGACCTTCGGCGACAACACCATTCGCTTCCGCGTCTCCATGGATGGCAAGACTGATGCTGTGGTCAGCCTCGTCGTCGAGTATATCCCGACGCCCGCAGTCTATCTGGATGGCGCATGGCGCATGGATTACGAGCAGCTGTGCAAGCTCTACGAGAACTGGAAGGGCCAACGCTTCCAGTGCAGCGGCACAATCGTGGATATCTACGACGACGCCGGCGCGAGCATGCTCGTCATGGATGTGAGCACTGACGGCGAACCGCAGCTCGTGATTCTGGAGAACAAGTCCTCCGTTGCCAAACCCGTCATCGGTCAGAAGTGCACCGCATACGCGGACGTCTCCGGCCGCAGCATGTACAACGATCAGTACTATCCGCAGCTCATCGCCCGCTATATCTACTTCACCGAGGATTGATCATCCCGCTGTGGGTGGAAGCCGCCTTGCGCAGCTTCCGCCCGCAGAACCAGCCTGAGTGAATGCACAAAAAGCGGCATGGCTTCCGCCATGCCGCTTTTTGTGTCGCAATACTCGAAGGATCAGAAGGGCTTCTTCTGCTGCTTGCACCACACGCGCATCACCAGCCAGTGCGGCAGCAGCTTGACCTCCAGCCGCTGCAGCTTGATTTTGAAGCCCGCCAGCGAAACGTCCCGTCCCTTCTTCATGTTTCGAATGGCCGTCTGTACGACCTCCTGAGGCGTGTTGAAGAAGTTGTAATAGACGATGGTATCGTCTGTCACTGCGGTGTCGAAAAACTCCGTCCTGCACCAGTGCGGGCAAACCGCCATCACGCGGATCCCCTTCGGCTTCAGCTCCATGTTGAGCGCGCGGGAGAAGTTGAACACAAACACCTTCGACGAGCCATAGATCGCCTGATACGGCACGGGCTGAAATGCGGAAGAAGAGGCGACATTGTAGATCATATCCCCCTTGCGCATATAGGGCAGGCTCAGATAGGTCATCGCCACCAACGCCTTGTCATTGAGGTCGATGATCTTCAGCTGCTGCTCCAGAGGGCGCTCTGCAAAGGGGCCGAACACGCCGAAGCCACTGTTGTTGATCAGCACATGGATTTCCGGCTTCTCCCTCTCCAGCAGCGCCTTGTAGGCATCAAAGCTCTCGGGAAGCGTCAGATCCAGCGCGATCGGCCGAACCTTGGTCTTGACCGTCTGCGCAACCTGTTCCAACCGTTCGCGCCTGCGTGCGATCACCCAGATCTCATCCAGCCGTTCGCTCTGGTCGATTCCCTTCACAAATTCCCATCCAATTCCGGAAGAAGCGCCCGTAATGACTGCAATTTTCATGAACCATCCCCCATTTCCAATCATTCCAAATGAAATGCAGGCGCAGAACTCACCAGCGAATTCTGCGCCTGCGAATTATGCCTCAGTCTTTTCCGCCTCATCTGTGACGAAGGCATTGTAGATTGCGCGCATCGCCGTCTCAAAATCGGCGATGTCCACGCCAACGATGATGTTGAGCTCGCTGGAGCCTTGGTCGATCATGCGAATGTTGACATTGGCCTCGTACAGCGCGTTGAACAGCTTTGCCGCTGTACCGCGCGTGCGGACCATGCCGTAGCCCACCGTGGCAATCAGCGCAAGGCCGGACTGCACCTCGATGGTATCCGGCTGGCAGGTCTGCTTGATGCGCTGAATGATCTGATCCTTGCGCCCGGCCAGTTCCTTGTCGGACACAACGACGCACATGGTGTCGATGCCCGTGGGAAGGTGTTCGAAGGACACGTCAAAGTCCTCAAGCGCCTGCAGCACGCGGCGGCCAAAGCCATATTCGGAATTCATCATTGCCTTGTCGATGGTGATCAGCGTGAAGTCCTTATGGCCTGCGATGCCGGTAATCGGCGTAGCATAGCTCTCCTCCGTGGGCTGGGCGACAATCAGCGTTCCGGGCTCCTCCGGGGCATTGGTATTGCGGATGTTCGTGGGAATGCCCGCCTTGTGCACCGGGAAGATGGCCTCCTCGTGCAGCACAGTCGCGCCCATGTACGACAGCTCGCGCAGTTCGCGATAGGTCAGCCGGTGAATGCACTTCGGATTGTCCACCACGCGGGGATCGGCCATCAGGAAGCCGTTGACGTCAGTCCAGTTTTCATACATCTCCGCCTGTGCAGCGCGGGCGACAATCGCTCCGGAAACATCACTTCCGCCTCGGGAGAAGGTGTGCACCTCGCCGTTGGGAAAGGAGCCGTAAAAGCCGGGAATGACGGCTCGGGGATGATCCTCCAGCGCCTTCATCAGCATCTCATTCGTCCACTCGGAGGCAAACGTGCCCCTTCGGTCGAACTTGATGACGTCCTTCGGGTCGATGAAATCCCAGCCGAGATACTCCGCCAGCAGAATGCCGCTGAGGTATTCGCCGCGGCTGGCCGCAAAGTCGATGCTCTTTCGACGGCGGATTTCGTGGCAGGTCTCCCGAAGGATGGAGTCGAGATCGAAGTCGAGGCCGAGCTCATCGGCGATATCCGTATAGCGCTTGGCGATCTTCGCAAAGACCTCCTCATGCGGCTGGTTGATGTCCACCATGCGATAGCACTGATAGAGCATGTCCGTGATCTTCACATCGCCATCGAAGCGCTTGCCGGGGGCGCTGGGAACACAGTAGCAGCGCGACGGATCCGACTCGATGATCTCCTTGACCTTCCTGAAATGCGCGGCGTCGCACAGCGAAGAGCCGCCGAATTTCACAACCTTGATTCCCATATCATTAGCCTCCAAAAGCGCTACCCTGCGCGCTTATTCCTTTGTTTCGTTATCCTTCGGAAACAGGATGCTCTCCATCAAATCGAGCAGCTTTTCCTTTCCGGTGCCGTCTTCGGATGAATAGGTGATGATCTCCCACGGCTGGACCACCAGTGTGCGGCAGATCACCGGAATGGACCGTCCGCGCTGGGCCTTCGACAGCTTGTCCGCCTTCGTCGCCACCACCGTAAAGGGGATGTCGAAGTGGCGCAGGTACTCGATCATCATCTGATCCTCCTGCGTGGGCGTGTGGCGGATGTCCACCAGCTGCAGCACATAGCGAAGATTTTCCGACCTCTCAAGATAGCCTTCAATCATCGCCGACCACTTTTCGCGCTCCTGGCGCGGCGCCTTTGCAAAGCCGTAGCCCGGCAGATCGACGAGGAACATGTCCCCGTCGTTGATCTGATAGAAGTTCACCAGCCGCGTCTTTCCCGGGGCGGACGACGTGCGGGCCAGCTTGGAGTTGTTCGTCAAGCTGTTGATCAGCGAAGACTTCCCCACGTTGGACTTGCCCGCAAGCGCGATCTCCGGCAGTCCCTGACCCGGAAAGGGCTTGAGCTCTGCAAGAGACGTCACAAATCTGGATTTTTTGATCGTCATATCGCAATCCTCATGTTGGTCCCGGTGACGAGCACAGCTCTCAGCGCCTCGTCGACATTCGAAATCAGGCTGATCGAGAACTGCGCGCGGATCGACTCATCAATCTGTTCCAGATCCTTTTCGTTCTCCTTCGGCAGCAGAATCTGCGTAATGCCCATCCGATAGGCGGCCAGCAGCTTCTCCTTCACACCGCCGATGGGCAGCACTCGGCCGCGCAGCGTGATCTCGCCGGTCATGGCGAGCCGGTTGCTCGCCGGAATGCCCGCAACCGCGGACATCAGCACACAGGTCAGCGCAACGCCCGCCGACGGTCCATCCTTCGACACTGCGCCCTCAGGAACGTGAATATGCAGATCGTGCTTTTCGAAAAAATCGGTCTCAAGGCCGTAGTCCTTCAGCCGGGCGCGCACGACGCTGCGGGCGATTTTGGCGGACTCCTTCATCACATCGCCCAGATTGCCGGTCAGCTCCAATGCGCCCTTTCCTGGGAAGGCGACCGCTTCCACCGGCATCACCTCTCCGCCGACGCTGGTCCACGCGAGTCCATTGACCACGCCCACCTCGGCGGTCACCTCCTGCAGCTGGCGCTGATAGACCACCGGCCCGAGGTATCCCTTTAGATCTGCGGGCTTCACGGTAATCGGTCCGCGCTCCGGTTCCTCGACAAACTGAACCGTGATCTTTCTGCACAGCTTGCCGATCACGCGCTCCAGCGTGCGCACACCGGACTCGCGCGTATAGCCGTCGACAATCGCGGCAAGCGTCTTTTCCGAAACGCGAATCTGACTGCGCTTCAGACCGTGGTTTTCGACCTGCTTGGGGAGCAGATGGCGCTTGGCAATCTGCACCTTTTCCTCCAGCGTATAGCTGGGCACCTCGATGACTTCCATGCGGTCGAGCAGTGCGCGATCGATGTTCTCGGTGGAATTGGCCGTTGTGATAAAGAGCACGTCCGAAAGGTCGAATGGCGCCTCCAGATAATGATCGCGGAAGGCGTGGTTCTGCTCCGGATCGAGCGTTTCCAGCATTGCAGATGCCGGATCCCCGCGCATATCATGCGCCATTTTGTCGATCTCATCCAGCAGGAACACGGGATTCATCGTCTTGATCTGGTTGATCGAAGAGATGATCCGGCCCGGCATTGCGCCCACATAGGTCTTGCGGTGGCCGCGGATCTCCGCCTCATCGTGCACACCGCCCAGCGACATCTGCGTGAATTTTCTCCCCAGAGCGCGGGCCACGGAGCGCGCGATGGACGTCTTGCCGACGCCAGGCGGGCCAACCAGGCACAGGATGGGGCTCTTGAGCTTCTCCGTCACCGAGCGCACCGCGAGATACTCAATCAGGCGATCCTTGACCTCCTTCATGCCGAAGTGGTCCTCTTCAAGCACCTTCTTCGCCTTCTTGAGGTCGATCCTGCTCTCGTCCTTCACGCCCCAGGGCAAATCGAGCATATACTCAATATAATTCTGGCTGACGCTGCTCTCCGGCGCCTGAATGGAGGTTCGGGCCAGGCGCTTGAGCTCCTTTTCCACCCGTTCGCGCGCCTCATCCGGCATCGCGGAGGCCTTGAGGCGCTTCCGCAGCTCGGCGATCTCCTCATCCTCATCCTCGCCGAGCTCCTCCTGAATGGCGCGGATCTGCTCGCGCAGGTAGTATTCATGATTGGAGCGCTCCATGTACTCGCGAACGCGCTGCTGAATCTTCTCCTCCAGTGCGCCGATCTCGACCTCTTCCGCCAGCGTGCGCAGCAGAAGCTTCATTCGCTCGTCCTCATCCATGCATTCCAGCAGCGACTGTCGGTTCTCGATGCGCTTGAGGATTCCCGCGGCCGCTACATCGCAGAAGACGCCCGGATTGCGCTCGCCCTCCAATGCCTGAAGGAGCTCCGGCATGGATGCGTTCCGATCCTCCAGAATCTGCCGCACCAGCGCACAGCAGGCGCGCATCGTCGCCTTCTGTTCCGAAGTGGCCTCGCCGGGCACTCGGGGCTCGAGCAACGCGATCTCCGCCTGCTGCACGTCGGCGTCCTCAAGCACCTGTGCGAGAATGCCGCGCTCCACGCCTTCTATCAACACGCGGCAGCCCTGGTCGGGCGTCGGTATCACATGGCGAATGCTTGCCACGGTGCCCATGGTGTACAGATCCTCCGAAGAGGGGTGATCCACCATAGAATCCCGCTGGGCGACCAGGAAGAGGTGACGCTCTCCACCCATCGCCTGCTTCAGCGCATTCATGGAACGCTCGCGCGCAACATCGATGGTGACCACCGTGTTCGGAAACACCACCACGCCCCGCAGCGGAATCATCGGCAAGCGTTCGGTTTCCGGTTTGCGTTGTGTATTGCTCAATGGTACAACCTCCAACTATATTCCTAGATATTATACAGAAAATGCGTTAAAATTCAAGGAATATAGGCATGGTGTTTTCAGGGATAACGAACAGTTCTCATAATTCTTTTCGGTTCGGATGGCGCATTTGACTTGTCATTGATACAATAGTATAATAAATTCATTCCATTCGAATGCAAGGAGGAATGCCCTGAATGAAGACCATCCTCTGCTTCGGCGATTCCAACACCCACGGCTATGTCCCGCTCTGGGGCGCCGCGGAGACGGAGCACCGCTATGACGAGAACACGCGCTGGCCGGCGGTCATGCGCCGACAACTCGGCGCGGAATACCGTGTGATCGAGGAAGGGCTCAACGGAAGGACCACCATCTACACGCCCGAGGATCAGCCCTATAAAAACGGAGAAAACTATCTGCTGCCCTGTCTGCTCTCCCACAAGCCGATTGACCTCGTCATCCTCATGCTGGGAACCAACGACCTGCGCATGCGCTTCGGCGTGACGCCTGAAAACCTGGGCGACGGCCTGCATCGGCTGATCGATCTCATCCGCGCAAACCCAATCTGCGGCGCAGGCGGCGAGCCCCCGAAAATCCTGGTCATCTCCCCCATCCACGTCGGCAAGCCCGACGGCGAGAAGAATCTCTACATCGACCGCGGCGAGGAGCGCGGCGTTCAGCTCTCCCGGGCATTTGCCGGAGTCTATCAGACCATCGCCGAAAAAACCGGCTGTGGATTTCTCGACGCTTCCATCTATGCAGCTCCTTCCGTCAAAGACGGTTTGCATATGGAACCCGATGGCCACGGCAGGCTGAGCCGCGCGGTGACGGAAATGGTCCGACAGATGCTCTCGGACTGAACCGCCCATACCTGCAGCACGCCCGCCCTTCACAAGCTGAAGGGCGGGCGTGTTCGACCGGAAAACTATTTCTCAAAGAGCACTTCGGAGAGACGAACCATTTCCTCCAGCGACAGCGCCTCGCCGCGCACCTGCGGCGCAAGTCCGGCGCGTGCCAGCGCAGCCGTCGCCTCCTCCTGCTTCATATTGAAGCAGGCCTTCAGGTTGTTGGTGAGCGTCTTTCGGCGCATGTGAAAACAGCACCGTATCAGGCTCAGCAGCCGCTGCTCGGCCTCTCCATCCAGCATTCGCTTCTCATGCATGCAAATTCTGATGAAGCAGCTGTCCACGTGCGGCGGCGGATTGAACATCTGCGGGGGCACTTCCTCCAGAATCTCACAATCGCCGTAATAGCGCACTGTCGCTGCCAATGCGCACCAGTTTTTCGTTCCCGGGTTGCTCATCAGGCGCTCCGCCGCCTCTTTCTGAACCATGATCGCGATATCCCCGGGAAGATTTTTGCAGGCGAGCAGGCGAAGCAGGATATCCGCAGTGATGTAGTATGGCAGATTTGCCACCACGCGGAAGGGCGCGCCGCCGAAAGCCTGCCGGGTCATCGCATCCACATCCGCCCGCATGAAATCGCAGTAGATCACCTCTGCATTCTCATGCGGAGCGAGCACGTCCGCGAGCACGGGGCGCAGCTTCTCATCCACCTCGACCGCCAGCACCTTCCTTGCCCGCTGGGCCAGCAGCGAGGTCATCACGCCGGCGCCCGGGCCGATCTCCAGCACGCAGTCCTCCCCGCCGACGCCCGCTGCATCCAGCAGCCCGCCGAGAAAGGCATCGTCCAACAGAAAATTCTGACCCAGCGAATGCGTGGTCTTGAAGCCGTGCTTGTCCAGCGCGATTCGCGCGCGCAAGCCCGGAGAAGGCAGATTGAGCATATTCTCTTCCTTTCGATCCCAAATCTTTCAATAAAAACGCCGTCCGGCCAGGCGCACGGACGGCAAGTGCAGATGAATTACTTCGTGCCAAACAGGCGGTCGCCGGCATCGCCCAGACCGGGAACGATGTACTTGTTCTCGTTCAGACGCTCGTCGATGGCGGCAATATAGATATTCACGTCGGGATGCGCCTTCTGCACAGCTTCAATGCCCTCGGGGCAGCCGACCAGGCACATCAGCGTGATCGACTTGCAGCCGC
>JBJEUD010000049.1:0-2434 GCA_051883655.1 Candidatus Faecivicinus sp.
TGCGACGAGGCCACCAGCGCCCTCGACCCCATGACCACCCAGTCGATCCTGTCCCTTCTGCAGGACATCAACCGCCGTCTGGGCATCACCATCGTGGTCATCACCCACGAGATGGCGGTCATCCGCCAGATCTGCACCCACGTGGCCATCCTCGACGGCGGCTGCGTGGCCGAGGAGGGCAGCGTGGACGACGTGTTCACCCACACCCGCTCCGAGGCCGGACGGCGGCTGTTCGGCTATGTGGGCGACCACACCCGGGAGCCCGCCATCGACGCCTCCGTGCCGATGATCCGCATCGTGTTCGACGGCACCGTCGTCAACCAGCCGGTCATCTCCAACCTGACCCTCGAGACCGGCGTCGCCATCAACATCCTCCACGCCGACATCAGCCTGCTCAACGGCAAGCCCTACGGCCAGATGACCATCGAGCGCCCGAAGAAGGATGAGGACGCCAGGCTGCTGATCGACCTGCTGACCCGGCAGGGCATTCCGGTTCAGGAGGTGAGCGCATGAGGTTCTCCAAGAGCCGCCTCTGCGGCGCAATCCTGCTGATCCTCGCCGCCGCGCTGCTGGCCGTCGGCGTCCTCGCCGCCCGGGCCGACCGGGAGGGCACGCCGCTGAACGCCCCCTACTCCGCCGCCCTCAGCGAGCACGACGCGCTCGTGGCCGCCGAGGAGGCCGCCGCCGGCGCCGGCGAAAACCTGGAGCGCACCGCCAAGCGCACCGCCGAGGCCATCTCCGAGGCCGAGAGCTGCGTGACCGCCGCCACTCAGGCCCTCGAGACCGAACAGGCCGGCGATTACGACCCCGAAACCGACGTGGGCCTGCTGGGCCAGAGCATCCTCGAGGCCGAGGCCGCCGGCGCGGACGTCTCCGCCATCAAGGACAGCTACGCGCCCGTGTTCAACGCCGAGCTGATCGCCGCGCTGGACAACGCCCTCACCACCGTCAAGCGCGCCGAGAGCGCCGTGGAAACCACCGCCGAAGCCCTTCAGTACGCCATCGACGCGGCGCTGGCCATCGACCCCACCGCGTCCTTCCCCGAGCTGCCCGCCCTGACGGAGGCCGACACCGCCAAGCTGGGCGACAGCACCGGCGCGCAGCGCCAGCTGACCCGCGGGGAAAACTACGTGCTGCGCGGCCAGACCGCCCAGTCCAACGCCGAGGCGCTGAGCGGCGCCGCCGAAGCCATTCTGGAAACCGTCGGCGCGGTGATCGCGGACAACCCCGTCTCCGCCGCCTCCCGGCTCGCGGTCTTCGCCCACACCCGCGCGGCAGACCTGCTGACCGCCGGCGCGCTGCTGGCGATCGTCGCCGCCGTGCTGCTGTTCGCGCCCGCGTGGCTGGCGAACAAGTGGAAGCTGCCGCTGTTCCGCAAGGGCTTCTGGTTCACCCTGACGGTGGCGCTGCTGGCCGCCGCGCTGCACTACGCCAGCGGCGAGATGTGGGACCTGATGCGCCAGGGCGTGTTCGACACGCTGTACATGACCCTCCCGGCCACGTTCTTCTCCTACGTGCTGGGCCTGCCGCTGGGCGTGCTGCTGGTCATCACCTCGCCCGGCCACATCCGCCCCAACCCCACGCTGAACAGCGTGGTGGGCACCGTCGTGAACTTCCTGCGCTCGATCCCGTTCATCATCCTGCTGGTGATGCTCTTCGACGTGACCCGCATTGTGATGGGCTCCGCCATCGGCACCCGCGCGGTGATCTTCCCGCTGTTCGTCAGCGCGTTCCCCTATGTCGCGCGAATCGTCGAGGGCTCCCTGAACGAGGTCGACCGCGGCGTGATCGAGGCCGCCCAGAGCATGGGCAGCACCACCTGGCAGATCATCCGCAAGGTGCTCATCCCCGAGGCCATGCCCTCGCTGATCAACGGCGCGGCCATCTGCATGACCACCATCCTGGCCTACACCGCCATGGCCGGCTCCGCCGGCGGCGACGGTCTGGGCAAGATCGCCATCACCTACGGCCTGAACTACCGCGAGTACGACATCATGTACGTCTCCAGCCTCCTGCTGGTCGCCCTGGTTCAGATCATCCAGATCGCCGGCGGCATCCTGATGCGCGCCGCCGACCACAGAAAGAAGTGATCGGCGCGGCCGACAGCGAATTGTCGGCGCGGCCGACAGCGAATTGCTGCCGCGTTCAGGCGACGGATTTTTCGGTCAAAAAGCACGACCGAAAAATCCTGCCCCCCGTTTCTGCCGCTGGGCTGCTACAGATTTGACGATCTTGCCGCGCGCCATTGCGGCAAGATCTGCGCTGGCGGCTCGATCCGATCTTCTTCCTGCCGGACTGTCCTGCGATTCGGCATATCGACGATCCCTACAACATCCCCACAACAGTACTACCCACCACCACATCCCCCGACGCAAGCCGCCACCACGGCGGCGCAGCGTCCGACGTACGCCCTGCCCCGAACCCCCAGCCGGAA
>JBJEUD010000049.1:2534-3772 GCA_051883655.1 Candidatus Faecivicinus sp.
ACGCCCTGCCCCGAACCCCCAGCCGGAAGAGTCCAGAGGAACTCAGTTCCTCTGGCGGGGTCCAGGGGCAGCGCCCCTGGGAGGGTTTGGCAGAAGCGCAGCGGTTTCATTCGCCGAAGAGCGGCTGCCTGGACATAAATTTCTAATATCAAGGAGGAAACCACAATGAAGAAGCTGTTTGCAATCGTTCTCGCACTGGCATTCGCGCTGTCGCTGACCGCGGCGGCCGAGACCAGGACCATCGTCATCGGCGCGACGCCCTCGCCCCACGCCGAGGTGCTGAACCTCATCGCCGACGACATGGCCGCCCTGGGCTATCCGATCGAGGTGAAGGTGTTCAACGACTACAACCTGCCCTGCCCCGCCGTGGCCAGCGGCGAGCTGGACGCCAACTACTTCGCCCACATCCCCTTCATCAACGGCTATAACAGCTCCGTGTCCGAGGAGGAGCAGGTCGTGCCGGTGATCGGCGTGCACTACGAGCCCTTCGGCATCTACTCCAACAAGTACGAGTCGCTGGACGAGCTGCCGGAGAACGCCACCGTGTGCATCCCCAACGACGTGTCCAACCAGACCCGCGCGCTGTTCCTGCTGCAGGACGCCGGCCTGATCGTGCTGCCCGAGGACGCCCAGCCCACCGATGAGCTGAACGTCACCGACATCGTCGAGATCAAGAACGGCCTGCAGATCTCCGATATCGACGCCGCCCAGCTGCCCTCCACCCTCGAGGACAAGGACATCGTGGTCATCAACGGCAACTTCGCGCTGGACGCCGGCCTGTCCCCGCTGAACGACGCCATCTTCTATGAGCCCGCCGACGGCGCCGCCGCCGAGATCTACGCCAACTACGTCGTCGTCCGCCCCGAGGACGTGGACGCCGAGTGGGTCGAGGCCCTGCGCCAGTGCCTGTGCTCCGAGAAGGTCTATGAGTTCATGACCGACAACGAGGCCTATGCCGGCGGCGTGATCCCCTACTTCTCCCTGGAGGCCGAGGAGGAATAATTCCCCCCGACGACCGAAATCCGGGAGGGCGCCCAGCCCTTCCCGACAGCCCGAGCCGCTCCCCCGCAGGGGGAGCGGCTTTTGCGCGCCCTGCGCCCCGCCAGATCAGCGGCGCGGCAAATTTTCACCCGAAATTTCGGTTCCGCCCTTGACAAGCCCTCCTCGAATGTGTATAATATAATATGTTCGCGCGGTCGTGGCGGAATAGGCATACGCGCACGTTTGAGGGGCGTGTG
>JBJEUD010000050.1:0-21689 GCA_051883655.1 Candidatus Faecivicinus sp.
CCACAAAAAAGGATCGCCCGCGCCTTTGCGGACGATCCTTCATTTTTGGATTCAATTACTTCGCGTACGCCGCGACCATCACGCGGGTCAGGCGCACGGCAGCGTCGATGCCGAAGCCCTCGGGGATCTCCTCGGGGGACGTGGCCTGCGCCCACTGCTCCAGCGGGGACGGCAGGCGCTCCGGCAGCTTCTCCACGGTCTGCCACTGGTTGCCCGTCTCGGGGCAGCACCAGCGCACCTCGCTGTCGTGGAACATCAGCGTGCCCTCGGTGCCGCCGACCTCCAGCGTCAGCGGATAGCCGGTGGACACAAAGCTGGTCTCCGACACGCCCACCGCGCCGTTGGCGAAGGTGAGCAGGCTGACGGCGTTGTCCTCCACGCCGCGCCCGGTCATCTCGGTGAACGCAGACTGCACCTTCACCGGCTCCGCGCCCATGATCTCGCAGATCATGTACATCGGATGCGCGCCCAGATCGATCATCGCGCCGCCGCCGCAGGCGATGGGATCATAGAAGTGGGGCGGCAGCCAGTTGGCGGTGGAGCCGTTGTGGGCCTTGCGGAAGCGCACGTAGTTGATCTCGCCCAGCTTGCCGGAGCGCACCACGTCCAGCGCGAACAGCACCGGCGATTCGCTCAGGTGCGGAAACGAGATGCCGAAGCGGGTGTGATTGCGCTTCACGGCCTCGCGCATGGCCTCCGCGTCCTCGTTGCGCAGCGCCAGCACCTTCTCGGTGAACACCGCCTTGCCGGCGTCGCAGCAGCGGATGATCAGCTCGGGATGCTCGTTGGTCGCGGTGCAGACCACCACGCCCTCGATCTCCTTGTCGCTCAGAATGTCCTCCACGGTGGTGGAAACGCAGCCGTTGCCCAGCTTCTCCGCCCAGGCCTTCGCAGTGGCCTCGTCGGGATCCCACACCTTCGCGATGCGGCATCCGCTTAACCGGTTGATCTCGTTGGCATACTGCTCGGCGTGGACGTGCCACTTGCCCAGCATTGCGTAATTTCTCATGGCGGCTTCCTCCCCTTAGCGGTTGAAGTACACGGGCTCGCCGGTCTTTGCGGAGGTGTAGATGGCCTCGAGGATCTCGCTGACCACGCAGGCCTGCTCGGGCAGCACCACGGGATCGGTGTCGTTCTCGATGGCGTCCAGCCAGCGGCGCTGCTCGGTGATCGGCGGGGTCTCCTTCACGCCGTCGTAGAACGCGACGCCGCCGGCCTCCATGTTGGGAACGACCACTTCCTGGCGGCCGAACTCCACCTTGTTGACCACGACCTTGTTGGGGCGGATGGTCGCGCCGGCCTTGCTGCCGCACAGGTTGCAGGAGCCCTCCGGGATGGGCTCGTCGGTGTTCAGCGCCCAGGTGGCGTCCAGCGTGATGGTCGCGCCGTTTTCCATGACGATGAAGCCGAAGGCCGCGTCCTCCAGCGTGGTGTTCTCGTCCGGGCCCCAACCGCCCCAGGGATTGCCCTGATCGGCGTTTTCAACCTTCTTGTACTTGGTGCCCACCACCATGCGGGGCTTGTAGTTGTTCATCAGATAGAGGGTCAGGTCCAGGCTGTGGGTGCCGATGTCGATCAGCGGACCGCCGCCCTGCTCGTACTCGTTGAGGAACACGCCCCAGTTGGGGGTGCCGCGGCGGCGGATGGCCAGCGCCTTGGCGTAGTAGATCTCGCCCAGGTCGCCGCGCTCGATCAGCGCCTTGACGTACTGGCTCTCGGCCTTGTGGCGATGCTGATAGCCGATGGTCAGCTTCTTGCCGGTCTCCTTCGCGGCCTCCACCATGCGGCGGGCGTCAGCTGCGGACTTGGCCATGGGCTTTTCGCACATCACGTGCTTGCCGGCGTGCAGCGCGTCGATGGAGATATCCGCGTGGCTGCGGTTGGGGGTGCACACGTGCACCACGTCGATCGTCTCGTCCTTGAGCAGCTCCTTGTAGTCGGTATACACCTTGGCGCCGGGGATGCCGTATTCCTTCGCGGCCTTCTCCGCGCGCTCGGGGATCAGGTCGCAGAACGCGACCATGTCCGCGCGGTCGACCGCCTTCAGCGAGGGCATGTGCTTGCCGTTGGCGATGCCGCCGCAGCCGATGATACCGATTCTCAGTCTTGCCATGGGAAATTCCTCCTCAATCCTGTCCGCGCCGGGGCGCGGAAGTTATTTCCATAGTGTCAGTATAGCATAACGGCGCGCGAAATGCCATCGTCCCGGAGAAAAAAGGCGATTTTCATGAAAACCGTCGAAAGGAAGGCGATGAAATTTGAGCGCACAGTTATTCGTCGATCTCCACCGTAACCTCGTGATCCATGAACCGGTAGCGGAAGCGGACGACGGCGTTGTCCCTCTTCGTGGTGAAGTAGGCCTTGGGGCCGGAGCCGCTTCGGGGGAAGCGGTCCTTGTTGTAGACCGCGGAGAGGGTGCCGTAGGTGGAGATGCTGAAATCGTAGTCGCCGGCGAAGGGCAGCACCACGGTGAGGGTGTAGGTGTTGTCGCCGATGTAGTACATGCGGGTGATTTCGCTGTTGGAATCGTTGGCCACCGCGCCCACAAAGGGCTGGAAGCTGCCGTAGACGACCACCTTTTCCGGCAGCTTCAGGCCGGTTTCGGGATCGTACACGTCCCGCGCGCCGTAGCGGATCAGATGCTCGGGGTTGGCGTAGCGCCTGCGCAGGCGGTCGCCGTCGTCCCAGCACGCCTTCATCATGTCCTCCTGACTGAAGCCCATGGGGCATGCGGCGGAGCGGTTGTTGATCTGATAGAACTCGTTGCGGTCCGTCCGGCCGTTGTCGGCGCGCACCATGGTGACGGCCGCGTCGCTGAGCATGCGGCGGAAGGGCATCTCGAAGTAGGCGTTGACGTTGTTGACCTGGGTCCAGCGGTAGGTGTACTCCAGGAAGCGGTTGCGGTCCTCCTCCGACTGGTTCGCGAACCAGCCGATCTGATCGTAGCCCCACCAGTCCTTGGTCGCCAGCTCGCGGTGGGTGTACTTCGAAGGATCGTCCACCACCCGGCCACCCCAGTTGTCGTACTCCATCAGGAAAGGCATGGCCTCGCCGAACCAGCCGTTGGGGTTCTCGCCGCCCTCGGTGAAGCCCTCGCGCACCAGCACCAGCTTCTCGCCCTCCAGATCGGGCAGCGCGGCGCGGGTGAAGGGCATGGCGTGGTAGTCGAACAGCAGCTTGCCGTTGACGCTGACGCCGTGGGTGTGGGCGTCCAGCAGCACCTTGTGGCGGCGGGCGTGCTTCGCGGCGTAATCGCGGATCATGCCGAACAGCCGGTAGGTCTTCTTCATGCCGCGGTCGTTGGCGGCGTACAGGTGCACCTGGCCCATGTGCAGCGCCTCGTAGCCGCAGTCGATATAGCGGGTGGCGCGATAGTAGAACCACAGCTGCGTCTCCAGGCGGTTCAGATCCGGCACCACGCCGATCTTGCCCGGCGCGCGGCCGGGGGCGTACTCCGGCTCGCCGTGGGCCTTCTCGGGGAAGTGGCAGTCGTCGAACCGGAAGCAACGATCCTCCGCCGGCAGGCCGAAGGCCTCGAACACATAGGCGGGGATGCGCACCTCCTCCATGCGCTTGACCACCCACTCGAACACGCAGGACTGCAGAATAATTTCGGGGTCCTGGGCGTGCACGCGGTCGGCCAGCGCCTTCGACTTGCGGAAGTGCTCCTCATCGTCGTCGATCATGTACCAGATGCCGGAGGCGCGCCCGATCATCTTCACGCCCAGGCGCTGAATGGCGCGCAGATCGTCGTCCAGGGTTTCGCTGTCGATCAGTCCGCTGGCCGTCACGCAGCGGGAGAGGTAGCTTTCCAGCACATCGCGGGTCAGGTTTCCATCAAAGGTAAAGTTCATTGGTTGTCCTCCAGAAATTTTTTATGCCTGCACCAGGCCGACGAGCGTGCTCAGGCCGAAGCCCCGCGCGCCCTTGCACTCCGCATCGCAGCCGCCGCGGCGGGTGGCCGGGCCGACGATATCCAGGTGCAGCCAGCGCGTGCCCGGCTCGATGAACTCCTCCAGGAAGCAGGCCGCCGTGCTGGCCGCCGCGCCATAGCCGGGCGCGTAGTTGCCCAGATCGGCCACCTCCGACCACTTGAGCGCGCGATGATACCGCTCGTGCAGCGGCAGCCGCCAGAAGGGCTCGCCGGTCCTTTCGATCAGGCGCTCGAAGCCGCGGGACACGGCCTCGTCGTTGCAGAACCAGCCGCCGGTCTCGTCGCCCAGCGCGCTCTGGCAGCCGTAGGTCAGCGTGGCGATGTCCGCCACGTCCTTCGCGCCCATCCGCTGGGCATAGGTCAGCGCGTCGCAGAGGATCAGCCGGCCCTCGGCGTCGGTGTTGTACACCTCCACGGTCCTGCCGGACAGGGTGGTGATCACGTCGCCCATCTTCACCGATCCCGCGGAGATCACGTTCTCCACCAGCGGCAGCACGGCGATCACCGGCCGGGATGCGCCGGTTCGGGCGATACACTCCATGGCCTCCGTCACAGTGGCCGCGCCGCACATGTCGGACTGCATGCCGTTCATGCCGTCCAGATTCTTCAGATGATATCCGCCGGCGTCGAACATCACGCCCTTGCCCACCAGCGCCACGGGCGCGCCGTCGCCGGGCCGCCACTCCAGCACCGCCAGCGCGGCCGGGGCGTCGCTGCCCTGATTCACAGCCAGAATGCCGCCGCAGCCCAGCATCTTCAGCTCGCCGTCGCCCAGCACCCGGCAGGTCAGGCCACAGTCCGCCGCCATGTCCCGAATGTAGTCCGCCATCTGGCGCACGTGCAGGAAGTTGTTGGGCAGCGTGCCCAGCATGCGGGCGTAGCCCTCGCAGCGCGCCAGCGCGAGGCCCGCGCGGATGCCCTCGGAGACGTCGCAGCCGCAGTCGATGCACAGCGCGCCGGGGCCGTAGTCGCACAGCGCGTCCCTCTGCGCATACACGTCCTTCAGCCCCCGGATCGCGTCCTTTGAGATGCGGAACGCGCCATGGAAGTAGCCCCGCACCGCCTGCGCGGCCAGATCACTGGCATTCTCGCCCTCCAGCCGCACGACGCTCGCGCCCTCCCGGCGCATGCCCAGCCGGGCGGCGGCTTCGATATTCCGCTCCGCGCCGCCCTCCGCGCGAAGGGTCAGGACGGCTTCGCCCTGACCCTCGCTCGCGGAGAACGCGCCCGTTGCCACCGAGTTCGCGTTCAGTTCAAATCTCATGCCTTGCCTCCCAGAATCTTCTCGCCATAGGCCTCGTTGTAGTCGGCGATCAGCTTTTTCGCCAGCGACCAGGAGTTCACCAGCGGATGCAGCATCAGCGCCTCCACGGCCTTGTCCTCGCTGTGATCGCGCACGGCCTCCACGGTCAGCCGCTCGTAGCGCTTGATCAGCCGGATGTACAGCTCGCACATCTCGGGGATTTCGGTCTGCTTCACCGGCGCGATGCCGTTTTTGGACACGCTGCAGGTAACCTCAACCACATCCTCGTCGCTCAGGAACGGGATGCAGCCCTGGTTGAGCACGCTCAGCACCAGCGTGCGGCCGGCCTCGCTCTGCATGCCCTCGATGCAGTCCAGCATCACGCCGGCGTAGCCCATGCCCTCCGGCACCGGCAGCGAGCCCTTCTCCAGCATCGGCCGGTTCGCGGAGCCGGACTCGATGGACATGTAGGAGTTCTCGCGCAGCTGCATGTAGTACAAAAACACCTGCAGCGCGCCCTCGGGATCGGCGTCGATGTCCATCTCCCGCAGCTCCTTCATCATCTGGATGTTGACCTTTTCAATGGTCTGGCCGCGGGTCATATCGGATCTGTTGATGTTGGCCAGCGCCTTTTCGCGGTGATAGTAATAGTACAGATACTCGTTGGGCAGCATGCCGGTCTTGCGGATCACGTCGCGGTCGAAGATCTCCAGCTCCTGAATGCTGGAGAGGAACGCGTCGTCGGCGATCAGCTTCGGCATGATCTCCTCGCCGTTCACCTGCACGCTCCTGATCCAGGACAGGTGGTTCAGGCCGAAGAACTCCACATAGAGCTCCTCCTCCGTCACGCCCAGGTTCTGGGCCATGCGGTACTTCATGCTGCTGGGCGCGTCGCAGATGCCGATGATGCGGTGATGGCCCGCGCTGTGCAGCGCCTGGGTGACCAGTCCGGAGGGATTGGTGAAATTGAAGATCCAGGCGTCGGGGGCGTACTTTTCGATCAGATCGCAGTACTCCATCAGCACCGGAATGGTGCGCACGGCCATGGAGAAGCCGCCCACGCCGGTGGTCTCCTGGCCGATGACGCCGTTCTTCAGCGCCACGGACTCGTCCACCACGCGGGAATGATCGCCGCCCACGCGCAGCGTGGTGACGATGTAGTCCATGCCCCGGATGGCTTCCACGGGATCGAACACGGCGCGCACCGACAGATCCTTGCCCTCGCGGTTCACCACATGGCGGCACAGCTTTTCGATGATCTCCAGCTTTTCCCGGTTGATATCGTAGAGCACCACTTCGTCAATATTCAGCTTCTTGTAGCGCTTGAGCAGTCCGTTGATAAAGATGACCGTGCGCACGCCCGCGCCGCCAATCACACCGATTTTCATCGCACATTCCTCCTCATTCGTGATCCCGAATCCACTTTTCCAGCTCCGCCCGGAAGGGGAAGCCGGTGTTGCCGCCCAGCGCCGTGACCGACAGCGCGCCGCAGCCGTTGCCGCACTTCAGGCACTCCTCCATGGGCAGGCCCTGCAAAAATCCATAGACGAAGCCCGCGTTGAAGGAATCGCCCGCGCCGGTGGTGTCCACGGCCTTCACCGTGTACGCCGGGGCGAAGAACCTCTCGCCGTTCCGGATGGCCATCGCGCCCTTGCGGCCCAGCTTGATCACCGCCATGCCAGCCCTCTCCGCCAGCTTCCGCGCGCCGGCCTCCACGTCCTCGCAGCGGGTGTAGTGCTGGCACTCGGTTTCGTTCATGAACAGCACGTCGATCATGGGCAGCAGGTCGAAGATGCCCTCGTGCCACACGCCGGTCATGTCCCAGCCCACGTCGAAGGAGACGGTCACGTCGCCCAGGGCGTGGATCTTCGTCAGCATGTCCAGATATTCGGCGTGGTTGCTGATTCCCTCGTAGCCGGTCACATGGATGTGCCGCGCGGCGGGCAACTGGTCCAGGCGCAGATGCTTCAGCGACAGCCCCTCGTTGGTGCCGCGATAGGTCAGGAAGCAGCGGTCCTTCTCGGTGGTGAAGCTGATGGAGATGCCGGTCTTTTTGTCGTCGCTGTCCAGCAGTAGCGCGTCGTCCACGCCCAGCCGGCGGAAGGTGTCGCGGATGCTCGCGCCGTACATGTCCCGGCCCACGCTGCCCTGAAACACCGGGCGCAGGCCCAGCTTGGCCACGCCCAGCGTGAAAAGCGCCGCGCCGCCGCCCACGAAGGTCTCCATCACGGGCACCTCCTGCTCCACGCCGGGCTCGGGCAGCCGCTCCACCCCGGGCACCACCAGGTCGATGTTCACATCGCCGTATACATACACATCCCATTTTTTCTGCATGATTCGGTCTCCTCTCCGCAAAAAAAGCTCCAACTGCCTATCCTGTGACGGGTAACAGCCGGAGCCATTCGATTTCTGTTTATCCCTTGATTGCGCCAATCAGGGTGCCCTTGGCAAAGTACTTCTGCACGAAGGGGTACACGCACAGAATCGGCACAGTGGTGATGACCACGGCGGCCATCTTCAGCGAGTCGGTGGTCACGGCGCTCTTGCTGGCCGCGATGGCCGCAGACACGTTGTCGATCTGCTGGGTGGACGCGGACATCGCGCGGGACAGCATCTGCTGCAGCACGGTCTGCACCGGCCAGAGCTTGTCGCTGGTCATGTAGAACGCGCCGGCGAACCAGTCGTTCCAGTGGTTGACCGCGGTGTAAAGGCCCACAACCGCCAGCACCGGCTTGCTCAGCGGCAGCATGATGCGGAAGAAGATGCCGAAGTAGCCGCAGCCGTCCAGCTTGGCCGCCTCCTGCAGCGCATAGGGCAGTCCGTCAAAGAACGAGCGCATCATGATCAGATACGTGACGCTCACCAGACTGGGAATGACGTAGACCCAGAAGGTGTCCAGCAGGCCCAGCTCGTTGTACTGGATGTAGGTGGGGATCGTGCCGCCGCCGAAGAGCATCGTGAAGGTGATCAGGAAGGTGATGATCTTTCGCCCCGGCAGCTCCGTCTGGTTGAGGGCGAAGGCGGCGAAGGAGGTCACGATCAGGCTCATCAGCGTGCCGATGACGGTGCGGGCGATGGTGATCTTGTAGGCATTGACCAGGGAGCCGTCCTGGAACACCTCGCGGTAGTTCTGCAGCGTCCAGACGCGGGGCCAGAAGTACACGCCGCCGCGGGCCGCGTCCTTACCGTCGTTGAAGGACAAAGCCAGAACGTTCAGGCAGGGCAGCAGAATCAGCAGGCACAGCGCGATGACCACCACATAGGTGACGATGCTGACCGTCTTGTCCGCGGCGCTCGATTTGATTTTTCCGTTCTCATTCGTCTTAGCCATAATCTATCCCTTCCCAAACGTTCTGTCTCTGAAAATCATCGGTGGAGTCCCGCCCGGCCGCAAGGCCGGGCAGGAGCAAGGAATCGGGGAAATTATTCGACCACGATCACCTGAACGGCGTCCGGATTCTCGGCGCGCACGTTCTCGACGTACTCGTACAGGCGGTCGATGCCGGCGGCCTTCAGCTGCGCGCGGAAGGACTCGACAATCGCGGTGACCTCGTCATCGGAGCCGGCGAACATGGCCTGAACCAGCATCTCATCGTAGTTCAGCAGATCCATGTTGGCCTTCACGTCGGCCAGCTCGTCCACGGACAGGAAGGTGTCGATGCCCAGGCCGGGAACCAGAATCTTCTCGACGGGGTACTCCTCGGCCAGCTGGATGGAGCGGCCATAGGTGGAGCCTGCGCCGGCGCCGGGACGGCTCTCGCCGAAGTACGTTTCATTGTCGCGGTCGGTCAGCATGAAGTCGAAGAAATAGTTGCCGCTGCCGCCGAAGCTGGCGCCGATGGTGTTGATCATCCAGTCGGTGTCGCCCTCGTCCAGCTTGGCCTGCGCCTCTTCGGTCAGCACGGGATAGCCGTCAACCATGTTGTAGGAGAGGCCTTCGATGCCGTACTGGGCGATCAGCTGGCCTTCATAGGTGGACAGCCAGTCGAAGAACGCGAAGATTTCCTCGGGGTTCTCCGCCTCGGAGGAGATGGCCCAGCAGCCGTAGCCGCTCTTGCCGGAGACGTACTCGGCATTGGTGCCGGTGCGGTCATACAGCGGTCCAAGCGGTACCCAGTCTTCCGTCTCGTAGACGATGTTGATATAGTTGTGGATGTCGCCGATGATGGCGGAGTTCTTGGTCTCGCAGGCTTCCTGCGCGCGGGTGGAGTCCATGGTGAAGAACTCGGGGTTCATCAGGCCCTCGGCGATCAGCTTGCGGACGAAGTTGATCTTCTCATACACGAAATCGGTCTCGGCCTCGTGCAGAACGTGACCCTCGGCATCCACGCCGTAGTCGGACTTCAGGGGGCTGAAGAAGTAGCCGGCGGTGATGTAGTCCAGCGCGTCGGTGGAGCCGCCCCAGTACTTCGGGCCCAGCGGATAGACGGGGTTGCCGTTGTCGTCGGTGTAGCCGGCTTCCTTGATCTTCACCAGCAGGTCATAGAACTGCTCCTGGGTGTTGATCGTGGTGGGGTCGATGCCCAGATCGTCGACGATGCGCTTCTGGATGTACAGGCCGCCAACATACTCGTCAGCAGGATTGTACTCGGTGGAGCGGTCGACCGCATCGATGGCCAGCTGCATCAGATACACGCCGTCCAGATCATCGCGGAAGGTGATGTTGTCGCGGGCGTCGGCGGGCAGATAGCCTTCCTCCATGTACTTGCTGTACACCTTGGAGTTGGCCATGTACTCGGACACGTCGGCGAACATCTCTTCACGGGCCGCCTTGAGCAGGATCGGGAACTCGGGGCGGGTGGAGTTGTTCAGATAGGCGCAGATGACGTCGGGGATATTGCCGGCAGCCAGCTGGGAAGCCATGACGGTGGCGTCGCTGTCGCCGGGGGTGTAGCGGACCTCGAGCTTGATGCCGGTCAGCTCGGTGATCTTCTGCATCACGGGCGTGGCGTTGAAGTCGTCGGGCATGTTGTAGCCGATGTCGTCGACATAGGCCTGCACAACGATGGTGCGGTCCGCAATCCAAGTGTCGGGGTGCTCTTCCGCCATCGCGGGCACGCACGCCAGAACCATCATTGCAGCAACGACCACTGCGAGAAGACGCTTGATCTTGTTCATATTTGGTTCCTCCATTCTTTTTATGAAGCTATGCCTCACCAGAGGCCGACTTCCGTGAACTTTTTGCTGACCGCGTTCGTGGTCACCACCAGGAACAGGCCGACCAGGCCCTGAATCAGGCCGATGGCGGACGCGTAGCCGAACTGGCCGTTCTGCAGACCGATTCGCACCACGTACACGTCCAGCGTGTCCGCGACGGACATGTTGCCGGGGGTGCGCAGCAGCCACATCTGCTCAAATCCGGAGGAGAGCAGGCCGCCGACGCCCATGATGAACAAAAGTCCGATGGTGCCGCGGATGCCGGGCAGCGTCACGTGCCAGATCTGGCCCAGGCGGTTGCAGCCGTCCATGCTGGCCGCCTCGTACAGCTCCTGGTCCACGCTGCTGATCGCGGCCAGATAGATGATGGAATCCCAGCCGATGTTGCGCCACAGGTCCATGCTGAACAGGATCTCGTGGAAGTACTCGGCCTTCATCAGGAAGAACGTGCTTCCGTCGCCGCCCAGCCTGGCGATGACCTGGTTGAGCACGCCGGTATTGGGCGCCAGAATGCGCTGCAGCATGGTGACGATGATGACGCTGGACAGGAAGTGCGGCAGGTAGGTGATCGTCTGGGTGATCTTCTTGAACCGCGGCGCGTGAATCTCGTTGAGCAGCAGCGCCAGGATTATCGCGAAGGGGAACTCCAGGATGCACTTGATGAAGCCGATGTGCAGCGTGTTCAGGATCAGGCGCCAGCAATCGTAGGAACTGAAGAACATCTGGAAGTACTTCCAGCCGACCCAGGGGCTGCCCCAGATGCCCTTGCGGAAGGAGTAATCCTTGAACGCCAGCACGTTGCCGGCAATCGGCACATAGCAGATCAGGTAGTAGTAGATGATCGCGGGCAGCAGCATCAGATAGAGCGGCCAGCACTTGAGCATCCGCTTCCACAGCGGCACGGTTGCGATCTGAATTCCTGTCTTCGACTGATTCCTCTTCATACGCCTTACCCCACTCATCCTTCGTCTCGTTTTAATATGGGATGCTGGATCCACGGATCGTCCACGACGATGCCGTGCTCCAGTCTCACATACGTGTCAAAATGCTCCGTGTCGCCCTCCCGGAACGTGAACATCCGGCAGCCGCGGGGGAAATCCTGCGCGCCGTAGGTGTCGAAGCCGGTGCAGCGGCCGTAGCCCAGGGCAATGCCGTACAGCCAGCCCCAGTAGTCGTTCACGTGGTCGTGGCCCACGAACACGCCCTTGGTGTGCCCGGCCTCCAGCATGGCGCTGAAGAAGCCGGAGTTGATGCGCGAATGACCGCTGCCGTCGCGCTTGGTTCCATAGCAGATTTCGTACTTCCAGACCTCGGCGTGCTCGTGCAGCGCCATGTGCATGAACACCATCGCCGAGAAGGGATCGCCCGACTGCTCATAGGCGGCGATCGTATCGCGGTACCACTGGATCTGCCGGCGCGTCACATATCCATAGCCGCCCACCTGCTTGTTGGGCAGATAGTCGCCGGAATCGACGCCGAACAGCAGCCACTGCGGCCTTTCGTCCTTCCCGCACACCTCCAGCACGCAGTTGCCCACGCCGTCGCCGGAGGCCGGATCGTGGTACGACCGGCAGCCGGGCAGCCGGAGCACCTGCTCGAACAGCTCGCGGCGGTTGTCGTCATACTCCGAATCGTGGTTGCCGAAGGCGAAGCCCCAGGGGATGCCCGATTCGATCACCGGCTCCAGCGCCGGAGCCAGCAGCTCCGCAGCCCGGGGGCCGTACACCGTATCGCCGGTGGTCATGATGAAGTCGGGCCGCTCCGCCTGAATCAGCTCCCGCATGAGCGCAACGGTGCGCCGGTCGGCGGCGGGATCCTCCTGGGAATAGTGGATGTCCGTCAGCTGCATCAGCCGGAAGCTTCCGTCTTCACGAAAATAAAGTTTTTTATCCATTAAAGTATTTCACCGCATCGCATCTGTTCAGTTTGTCTAAATTGACTCATTTATATTAACAACTTTCACACCTCTTTTTCAATGGAATAAACTGCAATTAATGGTGGACTTTTTTTTGCTGGGTGGAATCCTTTTCACAAATCATTTATACTGAAGGACGGACAGGCGGGGCTTCTCTCCGCAGAAAGCGAGGAACACAAATGAAGGAACTCTATCGGGCCGGCGGCGCGCTGAACCGCGGCTTTGTCGGCCAGATCACCTACATGGTCTGCCTGGAGCAGGCCTGTGAGAAGCTGGACATCGAGTTCAGCTTTGACGCCGACAAGCAGCGCTACCGCCCGGAGGAGATCACGCCGGCGCTGATCGCCGACACGCTGCAGGTCTGCCGCGAGAAGTACGGCCTGACCGGCACGGAGGAGGACGCCCGCCGCGTGATCCTGAACGACATGAAGACCGAAATCCACACGCTGGCCACCCTCAACGACGAGTTCATCGGCTGCGTGCACAAGCAGCTGACCCACCGCCACATGACCTATGACGGCGAGACCGCCTCCGAGGGCTGCATCCCCCGGCCGCGCTTCGAGGGCGTGCTGAAGGTCACCGTGCTGGTCTTCAACGTGCTCAAGGACGACACCCACTACACCCTGACCGTTCGCGCGGAGTGAGGAGGAGCACCATGTTCAAGCGCTATGAGCTGCACAACCACACCACCCAGTCCGACGCGGGCATCACCTGTCAGGAGCTGATCGACCTGATGGTGAAGGATCGCGTCGACGCCTTCGCCATCACCGACCACAACACCATCTCCGGCCATCCCATCATCCGCAGGCTGCTGGCCGAATCCGGCGCGCCCATCCAGTGCGTCTACGGCATGGAGTACACCACCTACTACGGCCACATCCTCTGCCTGAACCTGAACCGGTACGTGCCCTGGGATTCCATCAACCGCCATCATCCCGAGCTGCTGTTCGAGGCCTGCAAGCGCGCCGGCGCGCTGACCGGCGTGGCCCACCCCTTCTCCTACGGCGATCCCTTCGCCCGGGGCTGCCGCTTTGAGATGGACATCACCGACTTCTCCCACGTGGACTTCATCGAGGTGTTCAACAACCCCGAGCCGCTGCACGAGGTGAACGAAAAGGGCCTCGCCTGGTGGGAATCGCTGACGCTGAAGGGCGAGCGGCTGGCCGTGACTGCCGGCATGGACCTGCACGGCGCGTGGGACATGTCCATGAACTTCGCCACCTATGCCGAGGGCGAGCCCGGCGGCGACGCGGCCGCGGAGCTGGCGAAGGCCATCGAGGGAAGGCGCACCTGGATCTCCAAGGGCATGCTGCTGAACTGGACGCGCGGGGAGGATTCCGTCCGCTTCGAGCGCATCGACGTCCGTAAGCCCGGCTTCATCCCGTCGGACAGATACCTCATGACCCTGACCGGCGCGGACGGCGTCCGCACCTTCGACATCACCTCCGGCGCGCTGGAGCTGCCGCTGTCCGGGCTCGGCGAAATCGGGATTCCCAAGCTCTACGGCGGCGAAATCGCCATTGAGAACCTGATCTGCGTCGCCCCGGTCATCCGCAGATAGCCCCGGAAAAAACCGCCTGCAAAGCACCGAAACGACCCGGCGCTCTGCAGGCGGTTTTTTCAGTTCTCCTTCGGCCCCTGCCGGTACTGTAGCGGGGTCATTCCGGTGGTCTTCTTGAACACGCGGAAGAAATACTGGCTGTCCTCATAGCCCACGTTCTTCGCGATGACCGCAACGCTCAGGTCGGTGGTCTCCAGATATTCCCGCGCCCGCTCCATGCGCAGGCCGGTGATGTACTGCATGGTGGACTGGCCGACCTCCCTTTTGAAGGTGGAGGAGAAATAGCCGGGGCTCATGTCCAGCCGCGCGGCCAGATCGTTGATGACGATCTCCTCGTTGAAGTGCTTGCGGATGTAGTCCAGCGCGAAGCCGATCTTGCTCACCGCGCTCATCTCCCGCCCGGACTCCCGGCGCAGGCAGAACTCGGCCAGCTCGTTGAGCGTGTGCACGATCTCCTCCCGGTCCACCACGTTCTCCGCCCGGGAGATCTGGGTCAACAGGCGGTTCATGGTGGCGGCGTCCAGGTTGTTGAACGCGCTCATCATCAGGCTGATCACGCGCACCCACAGCACGTGCAGGTACACCGCCTTGCGGCCCTCCAGCTGCTTTTCGGAGAACAGCGTCTCCAGCTGCTGGCGGATGCCGGCCCGATCGCCGCGCATCATGTGCTTGCGCAGCAGCTCCAGCTCGGCCTCGGGGAAGGGCTGGGTCTCGTAGGCGGAGATGTCCTCGTAGAAGTAGATGTTCGACCGGCCGTGCACGCGGCGCTGGCGGAGCGCCACCCTGGCATCGCTGACGCACTCCGCGCTCAGCGCGCTGGACAGGCGGCTGACGCCCATGGTGACGCGGGCGTTGACCTTGGGCTCGAAGCCCTGGCGCACCGAAAGGAACACCTGCTCCACCTGGTGCTTGAGCGCCGCGGCGTCGCCGGCGAAGAACAGCGCGTAGAGCCGCTGGAAGTTCTGATAGCTGTTCACGATCAGGCTTTCGCAGGCGCAGGGCGTCTCCATGAACAGGCTGCGGATGACCGGACGTATGGCATTGAGCTGGGCGCTGGTCAGCCGCGCGTCGGCGCTGTCCCGCCGCCCGATGTGCAGAATGCCCAGATAGAACCGCCCCGTGCCGTCGAACAGCTGCGGAAAGCGGGCGTACAGCCCGGGATAGGCCGCCTCCGGCCGCGCGTCCCGCTGTCCGCCGGAGATCAGAATGTTGAGCTCCTTTTCAGGATCGGGCAGCGGCCGATCCTGCCGCCCGGTGCCGGGCGGGCCGCCGGCGCGCAGCTCCCGCAGCACGCCCTCGATGTTCTCCCGCAGCACCTCGTTGGACACCGGCTTGTTCAGATAGGCCCGCACGCCCAGACGGATCGCCTGCTGGGCATAGGAAAACTCCGCAAAGCCCGACAGCAGCAGAAACTGCGCCTGCGGGCGGAGCTCCTTGGCCCTTTCGATCATCTCCAGGCCGTTCATGTCCGGCATGCAGATGTCCACCAGGGCCAGCGCGACGTCCCCCTGCCGGAAGATCTCCAGCGCCTCCCGGCTGGAGCCCGCCTCGACGATCTCCAGGTCGGGAAACTGAAAGTATTCAATTCTGGCGCGCAGTCCCTGGCGGATCAGCGCCTCGTCATCCACGATCAGCAGCCTGTACTTCGTCACTCGCGATCATTCCCTTCGTGATCATGGGAAGCAGCAGCGTGAACGTGCTCCCCTGTCCCGGTTTGCTCTGCACTTCCACGCCGTAGGGTTCGCCGTAGGACAGCCGGATGCGCTGGCTGATGTTCCATACGCCGATATTGGATACGTTTTCGCGCTGGTCGGCGTCCTCGCGCAGCTGCCCGCGCAGGGCGTCCAGCGCCTCCTCGGTCATGCCCGCGCCGTCGTCGCTGATTCTGATTTCCAGATCATTGCGCCGCCGGCCCACATAGACCTCCAGTGTGCCCGGGCCCTCCTTCTTCGCCAGCCCGTGCAGCACCGCGTTTTCCACGATGGGCTGCAGCAGAAAGCGGAGCATGTACACCTCTTCCGCATCCACATCCACGGAATAGAACACCTCGAAGCGGTAGCGCACCTGCTGGATGAAGATGTAGTTCTGGGTCTGGCGCAGCTCGTTGGCCACGGCGGTGTACTTGCCCTCGTTCTTGCCCAGGCTGTATCGGAAGATGTCGCCCAGCTTTTCGCACAGGTCGCACACCTGGAACGCGCCATGCATCGCGCCGATGGCGCTGATGGTCTCCAGCGTGTTGTAGAGAAAGTGCGGGTTGATCTGCAGCTGGAGGTTCCGGTACTTGGCCTCGCGGATGGCGGTCTGCTGGGCGTAGCTCTTGCGGTTGAGCGCGTCCATCTCCCGGAGCATCTGGCCGAAGCGGCGGTCCAGCACGGCGATTTCGTCCTCGCCGCCGATGGGCGCGGTGGGCGAAAGGTCGCCCGCTCCCGCGATGCGGAACTTCTCCAGCAGGACGTTCACCCGCCGGGAAAAGTGCCTGAAATATCCGTATGCGCCCAGCACGATCACCAGCGCGATCGCCATCGCCCAAGGATAGATCACTTCCTTGAGCGCATTCTTCTGAAGGTTCAGCTCGTTGATGTCGAACAGGTACAGCATCGTCATGCCGTACTCCGGCAGCACGTCGCTCAGCACGGCGAAGCTGCCGAGCATCTGCACGCCCTGCTCCGCCCCGCTGGCCTGCATCCAGTTCGCCACCACGTCCTCCAGCCCCGCGCCGGAGCTGTAGAGCGTCCCGCCGTCCTGGTCGAGCAGCACCACCTGGTATTCCCGCTCCCCGCCCCGGGCCGGGGCGAACAGCTCGTCCAGATACAGATCCAGCCGGATCAGGCCCGCGCGGCGGGTGACGAACGCGTCCACGTCCACCACGTCCAGGGGCATCACAAAGGACATCAGCTTCCGGCCGTCCCACCCCTCGTCCACGAACCAGTCCTCGCCGCCGTTCCAGCCCCGCGACAGCCACTCCCGCTCCACCACCTCGGTGAACGTGGTCACCCGGGTGCCGTAGGCGGGCGCATCGGTGGAATAGACGATGCAGTCGCGCACCTCCCGGTGGTTCTCCATGGTCACGGTCTTGAACACCTCCGTGCTGACAACGCTGCCCAGCAGGTAGGCGTTCCCCCCGGTGCTGGACAGCGCCTCGAGGATGGTGGTGTTGCTCGTGGTATAGCGCAGGCTGGATTCATACCGCTCCAGCGCGTCCTCCACATTGCCCAGGTGCTCGCTGACCAGCCACTGATAGGATTGAATCAGCTCGCGCTCGGTCATGTTCTCCATGCGCAGCAGCAGCATGGAGCTGATCAGAAAAATGGGAAAGACGCTGATCAGCAGCGCAAAGGCGGTCAGCCGGATGACGATCGACCGGGAAAGGCGCACCTCCGAGGCGCCCGTCCGCCGCGCGCCGTCCCTCTGGTGACTCACGTTCATTCAACGTCCCCTTTCCCGGCGTTCGCGCCCCTCACGCCCAGACGAGCTCGGCACAGACGGGATAGTGATCCGACAGGTACACGCCGTTCTCCACGTCCGTCCACTTCCGCACGCCCTCGCTTCTCACGCCGCCGCGCAGATAGATATAGTCGATGCACTCGGGATGCGCCGCCTTCATATAGCCGTGAAAGGTGATGCCGATGCCCTCGGCGGCGTTGACATAGCCGGGGAAGTCATCGAACACCTTCAGCTCCTCGCCGTCCGGTTCGGCGTTGAAATCGCCGCAGAGGATCACCGGCGCATCGGGAAACAGCTCCGCCGCGTCGATGTGCCGAAGAATCTGGGTCAGCCCCAGCTTCCGCGCGCCCGCGCCCACGTGGTCCAGATGGGTGTTCAGCAGGCGGAAGACCCTGCCCGACGGCATTTCCTGGAGCACCGCCTCGGTGGTCACGCGGGGGCAGATGCTCTGCTCGGCATAGCGCGAGGCCGGCACGAAGGGCGTCTCCGACAGCCAGAAGGTGCGCATCTCGATCAGGTTAAAGCGGTCCCTGCGGAAGGCCACGGTCATCTGCTCGTCGTCCAGTCTTTCGCCGCGGCCGCAGCCGATCACGCAGTAGTCCGTCAGATTTTCCCGCAGCCACAGGGCCACGTGGGGCAGCACCTCCTGGAAGCAGAGGATGTCCGGCTGCTCCCGGGCAATCTTTTTCAGAATCAGAGGCTTGCGGTTTTCAAAGCAGTTTTCGCCGTCCTGACCGTAGTCGCAGCGGATATTGAAGGTGACAAATTTCATTGGTTCAGTCGGTCCTTTCGGTTTACTTTTGATAGGAGAGGTGCAGCACGGCGCCGTCCCATTCGCTCACGGGCGTCCAGACGCGCAGCAGGCCGCTCGGGGAGACGTCGAACTGGCCCTCGCCGGTCTCAAAGGCGCGCCGCAGCAGGCAGTTTTGGTGATGATTGGCGGTTTCGACCTGCGCGCAGCGGACGCCCTCGAGGAATCCCGCCCGGCGCGCGCGATCATTGGCCGCCAGCACAAAGCCCTCCCGGTCGATCAGCCGGGCGGAGCCGGGGAAGGCGTCCCAGGCGCGGTGGAAGCTCTGAATCATTCCGCGCAGGCGCAGCGCCAGCCTTGGCCGGCGGGTGGTGATGTTCTTCACGCCGGCGGCGAGGAAGCGGCACAGGTCGATTTCCCCGTTCACCGTCCACACGGACAGCCGCTCGGCCTGGCGGAGCATTCCGTCGGTCACATCCCGATGGCAGACGTTCAGCACCTGCCAGCCCGCCGCCGAGACTCCCGCCAGCAGGTCCACGCCCTCGGGCAGGCAGGAGTCGTTGAGCCAGATCTCCAGCCCCCGCTCCTTCGCGCAGGCCATGTCGTCGGCGTTCACATCGCCGGTGAACAGCAGCCGGTCCTCCGCGCCCAGCGGCCGGGCCAGCGCGGCGATCTCCCGCACCATGCCGGGCTGCTTGAGGTCGATGTTGACCCGCAGCCCCCCGCGGGCAGCCACGATGCGCAGGCAGTCCTCCAGCGAATCGCAGTTTCCGGCGGAGCCGGGATCGTCGTGGCTCAGCACCAGCCGCCCGTCCGCGCGGCGCACGTCCACCTCGAGGGCGTCCGCGCCCAGGGCCGCCAGCGCCCGCACGCTCTCCAGCGTGTTGTCCACGGTATTTTCCGCGCCTGAATGGGCGGTAATCAGCGTCCTGTCTATCATTTGTGGATTCCTCCGAAAAAATCGTTATGTTCAGTGTAAACCATTCCAGAAAATCTGTCAAGGCGGCAAAAGCGGCGCGCGGGGTGTTTTGCCCCGCGCGCCGCTGCGCATGAATGGAAACCGGCTGCTATTTCAGTGCGCCGTTGATCCGGTCGATCAGCCGCTGGCTGAGGATGGCGCACGATTCGAGGTGCACCTTGTCCCCGCGCACGAGCAGCGTCATGGAATCCTGGTTCTGCTTCACGCCCTCGATCTCGTCGAAGCGGTAGGTACGGCTGTTGCCCAGGAAGGTGCGGTACTCAAACGTCTCCTCGGAGCGGATGAATATCTTCTGGTTGCGCCAGCACAGCGCGGCCGCCGCACCCAGAACCAGCGCCGCGACGGCGATTGCCGCCGTGCCGGCCGGGCCGATCTTCAAAGCAATGAACAGCCCCAGCGCCGCGTCGATCGCCAGCAGCGCCGCCGCTGCGATCAGCACAGAGCCCAATCCGAGAATCCAGCTGGGCAGGCGCATGTCCGCCGGTTCATCCTTGCCGAACCGCTTCGCAAGCGCGTCGCCTGCGGCGGACATGCCCGCCTTTCGCATCTGCTTTTTCAACGATGATTTTTCCCCTTTCGTCCGCGTTACTTTTCCAGCACGAACTTCTGGAAGGTCTTCTTGCCCTTCTTGACCACCACGCCGTCGGCCAGCATTTCGGCGGTGAACCTGAAGTCCGGGTCGGAGATCTTCTGATCGCCCACGGACACGCCGCCCTGCTGCACGGCCTTGCGGGCCTCGCCGTTGGACTTGGTCATGCCGGCCTTCGCCATCCAGGCGATCAGGCGCGCGTCCTCGTTCAGCTCGGCCTCGGTGATGGCGGTGGTGGGCATGTTCTCGCTGTTCGCACCACTGCCGAAGAGGGCCTCGGCGGCCTGCTGGGCCTTGGCGGCCTCCTCCTCGCCGTGGATCAGCTTCGTGACCTCGAAGGCCAGCACGCGCTTGGCCTCGTTGATCTCGCTGCCCTGGAGCGCGCCCAGGCGGCGCACCTCGTCCATGGGCAGGAAGGTCAGCAGACCCAGGCACTTCTCCACGTCCGCGTCGTCCACATTGCGCCAGTACTGGTAGAAATCGTAGGGCGAGCACTTGCCCGCATCCAGCCACAGCGCGCCCTTTTCGGTCTTGCCCATCTTGCGGCCGTCGTGGGTCAGCAGCAGCTTGAACGTCAGCGCGAAGGCGGGGTTGCCGTCCTTGCGGCGGATCAGGTCCGCACCGGAGAGCATGTTCGACCACTGGTCGTCGCCGCCGGTCTGAAGGATGCAGTTGTAGCGGTGGTTCAGCTCCAGGAAGTCGTAGGACTGCATGAGCATGTAGTTGAACTCCAGGAAGGTCAGGCCGCGCTCCAGGCGCTGCTTGTAGCACTCGGCGGTGAGCATGCGGTTGACGGAGAACAGCGCGCCGACGTCCCGCAGGAAGTCGATGTACTTCAGCGACCTCAGCCAGTCCGCGTTGTTGGCGATCACGGCGCAGTTGGGCTTGGACTCGTCGAAGTCCAGGAAGTTGCTCATCTGCTTTTTGAAGCACTCCACGTTGTGGTCGATGTCCTCCACGGTGAGCACCTTGCGCAGGTCGCTCTTGCCGGAGGGGTCGCCGATCATGCCGGTGCCGCCGCCCATCAGCGCGATGGGCTTGTGGCCGGCGCGCTGCAGGTGCGCCATGGCCATGATCGGAATGTAGTGGCCGATGTGCAGGCTGTCCGCCGTGGGATCGAAGCCGGTGTAGAACGTGACCATGCCGTCGTCAAACGCCTTGCGAAGGTCGTCCTCGTAGGTCACCTGCGCGATAAAGCCGCGCTCCTTCAGAATGTCGTATGCGTTCATGGGAGGATTCCTCTCTTTCTTGATTGAATTCAGATCTCCGCGACCATGCCGTCGTAGGCCACGGTGAAGCCCTTTTCGGCCATCATGGGCGCATAGAGATCGTAGGGCGGCGTCCAGTGGGGCGCCATGTGGGTCAGAAATACCGGCGTGCTCTCTCCGATGCAGCCCTTTTCCAGCAGCAGGCTGCGGAAGGCGATGTTGCGGGCGGTATTCATGTGGCCGCAGTTTTCGGACGTGCCCTGGCCGAAGGTACCCTCGGTGACCACCGCGTCGTAGCGCTTGGAGAGCACAATCTGGAGCATGTCCGGATCGAAGCCGTAGGTATCCAGCGCATAGAGCAGCGTCCTGCCGCCGCGCTCGAGGATATAGCTGTGGGCGAAGCCCGGCTCCGGGCCGTGCTGGGAGCGCACGGGCGTGAAGGCCAGGTCGCCGCAGTCGGTGCGCTCGCCCTCGCGGATCTCCCGGAAGCGCATGCGGGCGTTTTCGGCGAACAGATCCGTCTCCGCGCCCATCAGCTTCTCCTTCACCCACCGGTTGCCGAACACGGTCATCACCGGCAGCGGCGTGAACCGGGGCGAGATGATCTTCAGCCGGTCCTCTCCCCTCGCCTCCACCGCGCCGGGCGTCGCGCGCCGCCAGTCCAGCGGCTCCAGCGTCAGATGGTCGGGATGGGGGTGGGTGGCCAGCAGATACCGGATTCCCGAAAGGCTCACGCCCAGACGGGCCGCGGTGTAGAAGCCGCAGGAGTTCATATCCAGCAGGATATCGGAATCGATCATCGTGCCGGTGTTCATGCGGAGGTTCCGGCCGCCGTGCTCGCGGGCGTAGGTGCAGTTTTCGCAGTCGCACCACACGGCGGGATAGCTCTCGCCCGCCGAGGTGCCCAG
>JBJEUD010000051.1:0-3735 GCA_051883655.1 Candidatus Faecivicinus sp.
GGGCGCGGAAGCCGTGCACCTTGGATCTCTGACGCTTCTTGGGCTGGTAAGTACGAACGGAACTTGCCATAGTTGAAACACTCCTTCAAAAGTTGATATGCTCATTCGCCGGAAAAGCGAACTTTCCAGATTTACAGCCTTATCAGTATATTCGATTCACGGGAATCTGTCAAGCACTGTTGTGTGAAATGTCACAATGATTTCCCAAAGGCGGCCCGCCGCCCCGCCCGTTTTCCTTACTTTTCCCTTGCCAGTGCGTTTCATTCAGGATATAATGAAAACATCCCGACAGGAGGTTTTCCCCTCATGAAGCTTCACGCCCGTTCGCAGACCATTCCCGACTATGTGGACACGCTGGACGGTTTTCGCGCCATCGCGACCTTTCTCGTTCTCATCTTCCACTTCTGGCAACAGTCCTGGGTGACCATGGTGCTCCGCCTCGGGCCCGTCTCCATCGACTTCACGCCCATCGTCTCCATCGGCAGCCTGGGCGTGGAGCTGCTGTTCGTGCTCAGCGGCTTCTGTCTGTACTATCCCCTCGCCATGCACCCGGAGCGCCGCCTTCACCCCGGCCAGTACGCCTACAAGCGCATGGTGCGCATCCTGCCCACCTATTTCCTCTGCGTGATCGTCTCCGCCGTCTATCAGATCGGCCGGCTCGACCCCGCCACCCTCCGCGCGCAGTTCATCGGCAACATGACGCTGACTCAGATGTCCACCCCCTCCCTGGCCTACAACCAGCTCAACGGCGTGCTCTGGTCCATCGCCATCGAAGCCCAGTTCTATCTGATCTTCCCCTTCCTGCTGAAGCCCTTCCGGAAGAAGCCCTACTGGGTGATGCTGGCGGCGTTCGCCGTCGGCGAGACCTGGCGCTGGTATCTGCGGGAGATCGACCACAGCCAGATCAACTGGCTGATGAACCAGCTGCCCGGCATGATCGACGTGTTCGTCGGCGGCATGCTGGCCGCCCACGTCGTCGCCCAGCTGAAGCACTCCCTCTCCGACGGGCAGAAGCGCGACTTCGCGCCGGCGTTCACCCTGGCCACGCTCATGTTCATCATGGTCTATGTGCTCGTGACCATGTACATCTATCCCCTTCGCTACAGCGACGCCCCCGACAACCTCTCCCGCCTGCAGATGCACACGCGCAAGTTCGTGGTGATCGCCTTCTCCGGCGCCATCGCCTGCTCGGCGCTCAGCCTGCGCTGGCTGCGGCGGCTGCTGGGCAATCCCGTCACGCGCTTCGTGAGCACCATCTCCTATCAGGTGTACATGTGGCACATGTGGATTGCGCTGCGGCTGAAGGACTTCCGCATTCCCGAATACGCCGCCGAGCGGCCCATGGACGATCCCGCCTGGCGCTTTCCCTATCTGATGCTGAGCCTCGCGCTCAGCCTGATCGCGGCGATCTTCATGACCTACTGCGTCGAGCGGCCCCTCTCCCGGCTGCTCCTGAAGCACGCCCCGCGCTGGGCGCGGCCCCGGCGCTCCCCGAACAAACGCAAGGAGGCTTTGCATGACTGATTCCCGACGCGGACTGCGCCCCCGCAGCCTCTGGCGTGAGCCCCAGCTCTGGCAGGGCGCATGGATTCTGTTTCTGACCTGGATGGGGATCTCCATCCTGCTGGGCTTCGACATCTTCGCCCACGCGCCCCACGACAGCTACACGCTGATGGCGCTGGCCTGGCGAAAGGGACTTCTGCACCTGGAGCAGGACTACCCGTGGCTGGAGCTGGCCATCTACAACGGCAATTACTACGTCAGCTTCCCCAGCGTGCCCGCGCTGGTGATGCTGCCGCTGACCTTCCTGTTCGGCGAAAACACGCCCAACACCGTCGTGACCGGGCTGTACTTCCTGGGCAGCTATCTCGCCGCCTATCACCTCTGCCGCCGCTTCCGCCGCCCCGCGGACGCGCTGTTCATGGCGCTGTTCATGACCATGGGCTGCAACATGCTGCAGTTTTCGCTGACGGGCGACGTGTGGAATCAGGCGCAGCTGCTGTCGTTCTTCCTGACGACGGCCTGCGCCACGGGCCTGACCGGCCGCACCCCGGCGGAATGGGGCGCGGGACTGCTGTGCCTGGCGCTTTCCGTGGGCTGCCGCCCGTTCCAGGCGGTCTATGTGCCCTTCGGGCTGTGGATGCTGTATCAGAACCTCTCGAAGGCGAAGCCCGCCCCGCTCAGAAGGACGCTGCCGCGGATGATCCCCCATCTGATCGCCCCGGCGCTGGTGGCCGCGGCGCTGGGCTGGTACAACTGGGCGCGCTTCGGCAACCCCATCGAATTCGGCCACAACTATCTGCCCGAGTTCACCCGCGACCCCACCCAGCCGCAGCTGAGCCTGCAGTACATCGGCCAGAACATCCAAAACCTGCTGCGCCTGCCGTACTTCGAGAACGGCCGGCTGGAGTTCCCGCTGTTCAACGGCTTCGCCTTCTATCTGGCGAACCCGATCTACATCACCGCAATCGCGTGCATCGCGCTGAAGGCCGTGCGGCGCAGCTGGGACTGGGGCGACACGCTGCTGTGCGCCGGCTTCGCCGCGGAGATCTTCCTGCTGCTGATGCACCGCACCTTCGGCGGCTGGCAGTTCGGCGCGCGATACCTGTGCGACCTGGTGCCGATGCTGCTGCTGTTCGAGCTGCGCGGAAGGCGCCGCCGGGAGGGCTGGGAGACGGCCATCGGCAGCTTCGCCATCGCGTTCAACATCTACGGCGCCATCGTGTTCCACCTGATCGATCAGGGCAAGTAGCCTTTCTTTTCCAATTCTCCCTTGAATCCCGCGGCAGCCCGTGCTAAAATAGGCACAGAAATTACAGCGAAAGGATGTCGTTCCATGGCAAAGACGCGCGAAGAACTGCTGTCCCTGCTCAACGGCGAACAGGCGCTTGAAAACCTGAAGCGGCTGGTCGAGACCGAGCCCGCCCCCGCCGCCGGTCGCGACGTGAACAACCACATCCACACCACCTACTCCTTCTCCCCCTACTCCCCCACCGCCGCCGTGTGGTTCGCCCGCCAGGCGGGACTGTGCACCTGCGGCCTGATGGACCACGATTCCATCGCCGGCGCGGACGAATTCCTGGCCGCCGCCGAGGCCGCCCACATGGCCGCCACCATCGGCATGGAGTGCCGCGTCAGCTTCGCGAACACCCCCTTTGCCGACCGCAAGCTGAACAATCCCGATCAGGCCGGCGTGATGTACGTCACGCTGCACGGCGTGCCCCACGACCGCGCCCGGGAGCTGAACGACTACTTCGCCCCCTATCGCGAAAAGCGCAACGACCGCAACCGCAGGATGGTGGACAGCATCAACGGCATGATGGCCCCCTACGGCGTGACCATCGACTTTGAAAGGGATGTGCTGCCGCTGTCCAACTACGCCAGGGGCGGCTCCGTCACCGAGCGCCACCTCTCCAGCGCGCTGGCGATCCGGATGCTGGAGGTCGTCGGCTCCGGCGACAGGCTGATCTCCTTCATCAAGGACGAGCTGAAGCTGCCCATCTCCGCCAAGATCGAGGGCTATCTGCGCGACGAGTCCAATCCCCACCGCATGTACGACCTGCTGGGCTGGATCAAGTCCCAGCTGATCAGCCGCTTCTACATCGACGCCGACGAGGAGCTGCCCGACGTGCGCGAAATCCTCGCCCTGGCCGACCGCATCGGCGCCATCTGCGCCATGGCCTATCTGGGCGACGTGGGCGACAGCGTCACCGGCGACAAGCGCGCCCAGAAGTT
>JBJEUD010000052.1:0-21399 GCA_051883655.1 Candidatus Faecivicinus sp.
TGTGAAGCGCGAAGGCGGAGGCTGATCGATAGATCAGGGGCTGCGAGGGTGGAGAGCGATTCGAATGGATAAAAATGAGAAATGGCTCCAATGGGCCGTGGAATTGCAGGCGATTGCGCAGAGTGGGTTGTTCTATGGAAAGGACAAATACGACCTCGAAAGATATGAGAGAATCAGAGAAATCTCTGCCGAGATGATGAGCTGGAAGACGGGGATTTCACTGGACAAGGTGAAGGAGCTGTTTTGCTCCGAGATTGGCTATCAAACGCCCAAAATCGATACCCGCGCCGCGATTTTCCGGGACGACAAGATCCTGCTGGTACATGAGGCGAACGGTACCTGGTCGCTGCCGGGCGGCTGGTGCGACGTGGATGTCTCCGTGAGAGAGAACGCGATCAAGGAGGTCAAGGAGGAGGCGGGGCTTGACGTCAGAGTCAAGCGCGTCATTGCAGTTCAGGACAGGGAAAAACACAATACGCCGATCTACGCCTATAAGGTGTGCAAGATCTTCCTGGAGTGCGAAGTTACGGGCGGCGCGTTCGTTCCGAACATCGAGACGACGGGATTCGAGTATTTTGGCTTGGATGAGCTTCCCAAACTGGCTGAAGAAAAGACCAACAGAGAACAGATCGAAATGTGCTTCCGGGCGATGAACGCGGAGCATTGGGAAGCCTTGGTTGATTGAGAGCATGCGGCAAATTGGAAAGTACACGAGAGGAATGATGGGATGAAATTCGTTTTTGCGCCGGATTCATTCAAAGGGTCGCTTTCGGCTATGGAGGCGGTGCGGCTGCTGGAATCGGCGGCACACAGGCACTTTCCCGAGGCGGAATGCGTCTGCGTGCCGGTGGCCGACGGCGGCGAGGGAACGGTGGATGCGCTGTGCCTTGCCTGCGGCGGTCAGCGGAGGCAGACGACGGTGACCGGCCCGATGGGTCGCCCGGTCCAGGCAGGTTATGCGCTGGTTGACGGCGGCGCGACGGCCATTCTGGAAATGGCGCAGGCGTCCGGCCTTCCGCTGCTCCGGCCGGACGCGCCGGACCCCATGCGCGCCACGAGCTTTGGCACGGGGGAGCTGATGCGAAAGGTTTTGCTGGATGGCGCGCGCAAGCTGCTGATCGGCATTGGCGGCAGCGCGACCAACGACGGCGGTATGGGAATGCTCTGTGCGCTCGGCGCGCGGTTCTTCGATGAGCGCGGAGCGCTGCTGACGGGCTGCGGCGCTGATCTCGCGCGCGTTGCCAGGGTGGATCTGTCCGGACTCTGTCCTGAACTGGGGAATGCGGAAATTCAGGTGATCTGTGACGTCACCAACCCGCTGCTGGGCGAGTGCGGCGCGACGGCAATTTACGGCCCGCAGAAGGGCGTCACGCCGCAGATGATGCCTGCTTTGGAAGCCGGCATGGAGAACTATGCAAATTGCATGAAGCGGGCGTTGGGACGCGACATCGCAGCGTTTCCGGGCGCAGGTGCGGCAGGCGGCATGGGCGCGGCCCTGGGCGGCGTGCTGGGCGCGTCGATGCGCTCGGGCATTGATGCCGTGCTGGATATCGTCTGCTTTGACGAGCTGCTGAAGGGCTGTGATCTCGCGGTGACCGGAGAGGGACGTATCGACCGGCAGTCGGTGGAGTTCGGCAAGGTGCCGGCGGGCGTGGCGCGGCGCTGTCGTGAGCGGGGCGTGCCCGTGGCGGCAATCGTCGGCGGCATGGGAGACGGCGCGGAGGCGTTTTATGAGCTCGGCGAGGCGGTCATCGTTCCCACGGCCAGCGGCCCGATGACGCTGGAGAATGCCATGCAGAACGCACCGGAACTGTTTTCGCAGGCCGCAGATCGCCTGTTCCGGATTCTGAAGATGGGCGTCCGCATCGGCAGTCGATAATGGATCCATAAAAGGCCCCGCTTTCCAAGGAATGGAAAGCGGGGCCTTCTGTGCAATGCTTTACGAGATTCCGCCGGTGATGATCTTGTAAACCACGCCGCGCTCCTTGACCAGCGGGGAGTGATGGGCGAAGAACACGCGGCCGGAGACGGGGGAGGCGACGCGCTCGATCACCGTGCCCTCCAGAGGATGGATGATCTCGCACAGCGTTTGTCCTGCGCGAATGCGATCGCCGGGGTGAAAGAAGCGGCGATAGACGCCTGCGGCCGGTGCATGGACGGCGGTCAGGCTGCTCTCCGGAACGATCAGGCTGCGCTCGCCGTTTCCAGCGCCGGTGTGCTGCAGGATGCCCTCGTGCTCAAGAAAGCGCAGCACAGCCTCCACGCTTTCGCGGGCGGAGCGCTCGTCGATCTGGTCGGTGGCGTTGGTATATACGGAGAAGGCCTTGGCCTCCCAGACCTGCCAGTTGTAGTTGAGCGTAGTGGTGTCGTAGGGGCGGGGTGAGCGCACCAGCACGTAGGGCAGCCCGAAGGCCTTGCCCAGTTCCGGCGACTGATAGCCCAGATCCATCATCTTGACGTGGGGAAGGAAGTCGCCCGGCATGTAGAAGGAGGCGAACTGCAGGCCATACGCATAGCCGCTGATCTGTTCAAACAGCTTCGCGGCGATGCGCTGGGTGGTCTCGCCCTGAAGGTAGCCGGGAAACATGCGGTTGATGTCGGTGTTGTCCAGCGACCAGAAGCGCTTGCCGATGTTCATGGAGAAGTGATTCACCGACGGCACCACGAGGATCTCCTTGCCGGGGACGAGCTTGTCCTCGGCTTCAAGCTCTCTCAGCGTGCGCACCAGCTGGGAGGCGACGTACATCTGCTGAATCTCGTTGCCGCGCAGCGCGCCCACAATGCAGGCGGCCTTTTCGCCCGAGCCAAAGCGGAAGCCGGTCACGCGCAGATCGTCGCGGTACAGCGACTGGATGGCAAACAGCGTTTCGCGTTTCACGGCTTCTCCTCCTCTCTGGAAAGCACGCGGGCGACCAATGAGCCCTCGTAGACCAGCGGATATTCCCGCAGTGTGAACAGCAGGCCGTCGCAGGGGGATTTGACCTCCACGCCCTCGCCGGTGAGGGGGTTGATCAGGTCGCCGATGACCTCGTCCCTGTGAACGTTGTCCCAATGGGTGACGCGGGGCACGAACATGCCCAGCGATTCGGCGTTGATGAAGCGCACCTTGCCGTCCGTGGAGACGATGGGTGTGCGCACTTCGGGCGCCTCGCCCGTCCAGATGCCCAGATTGTGCATCACACGGAAGATGCCGTCCAGCAGCTGATCGCCGTATTCGCGGGTGATGCGCATGCCCACGCCCATCTCCACCACCAGAGTGGGAACGCCGCTGGTGTTCAGCGTGTGGGCAAGCGTGCTCTCCAGCACGGTGGCGCTGGCGTGTACCCAGATGAAGTCGCAGTTCAGCTGCCGGGCATAGGGCAGAAGGCGCTGCGCCGTGATTTCCGATACGCGAACCTGCGGGATTTCGCGCAGAAAGATATTGCTGGCGTGCACGTCGATGCACAGATCGCTGCCCAGGATATCCTGGGTGATCTTCGCCGCAGCGTATTCCGCCATTGCGCCATCCTCGTTGCCGGGGAAGATGCGGTTCATGTCCAGATCAAAGCCGGGAACGCCGCGGGTGATGGAATCGACGCCGAGCGGATTCAGCGCCGGATAGATATCGACGATGCCATTGAGAAGCTCCGGATGGGCGCGCAGGCGGCGCTGCAGCTCATAGCAGACATATTGGCCCTCCAGCTCATCGCCGTGTGTGCCGGTGACGATGCTGATGCGGCGCATGCCGTCCCGCGGCGTTTGAGGCGTGAGGCGCATTTTTTGCACCCGCATTTCCTCATCCACGGGAAGATTTACTTTCACAACCTGTTCGATCAAGGTCATTCCCTCCTGTTGTACACCCGATTGTCCTATTATACACCCATTGGGCCTGTTTGGAAAGTCCAAAATACTATGATTCTATTAAATATGAATTTTTTTTATTGACATCATGCAAAACAAGCGGTATCATAGAGCAATAAAGGGGGAAAGAAACAAAACCTGGACGAAATAACGTGTCAAACTTTCATTTTCGACATACAAGGGAGGCGCGCTCTATGCGGAATCTGACCGACCATGCTCCACAGATCAACCATTTGCTATCGCGCTACGGCGTGAAGTTCGGCATCTATAAAAATCAGACCTTCCATGAACAGCTATTTCCCTTCGATGCGCTGCCGCGCATCATCGCCCATGAAGAGTTTGTCGAGTTGGAGAAAGGCCTGATCCAGCGCGTGGATGCGCTCAATCTGTTTCTGGCGGACATCTATCACGAGAAGAAAATCGTTCGCGACGGCGTGCTCCCGCCGGAGTTTCTCTATGCCAGCAAGGGCTATCTGCCCGAGTGCGAGGGCATCACGCCTCCGGCGGGCATCTACAGCCACATTTCCGGCATTGATCTCGTGCAGGCCCAGGACAAGAGCTGGTACATACTGGAGGACAATTTGCGCATTCCCTCCGGCGCCAGCTATCCGCTGATTGCCCGGGAGCTCTGCCGCCGCGCCAGCCCCGAGACCTTCCGCCAGAACGACATTGTGGACAACCGCAACTATGCCGATATGCTGCGTGACATGATGGATTATGTCTCCGCGCCGGGCATGCGCGTCATTCTGACGCCCGGACGCTACAACGCCGCCTACTTCGAGCACAGCTATCTGGCCGAGCGGACCGACAGCGCGCTGGCTTCGAACACCGATCTGTACGTCGAGGACGACAAGGTCTATTATCGCGACTATCTGGGAGAGTCGCAGCGCGTGGGCGTGATCTACCGCCGGCTGAGCGACGAGTATCTCGATCCGCTGACCTTCCTGCCCGAGAGCCTGATCGGCGTGCCCGGCCTGATGAGCGCCTATCGCGCGGGCAATGTGGCGATCGTCAACGCGCCCGGAAACGGCGTGGCGGACGACAAGGGCATCTATTATTTCGTGCCCCATATGATCAAATACTATCTGGATCAGGAGCCGATCCTGCGCAATGCGCCCACCTATCTGCCCTTCTATCCGGACGACTACAAGTTCGTGATGGAGCATCTGGAACGACTGGTGGTGAAGGATGTCAGCGAGGCCGGCGGCTACGGCGTGATCTTTGGCAGAGATCTGAGCAAGGAGAAGCTGGAGGAGCTCCGCGCGACCATTCAGAGCGAGCCGCGGCGCTTCATCGCCCAGGAGGTCATCGATTTCATCGACCTGCCCGTCATGGACAACGGCGTGCAAGTGCCGAGAAAGGCGGATCTTCGCGCCTTCGTGCTCTCCGGTCGGGAAACCCGGGTGTGGCCCAGCGGCCTGACGCGCTTTTCCCGCCAGCCGGATTCCTTCGTCGTCAATTCTTCTCAGGGAGGAGGCTTTAAGGACACATGGGTATTATCTCACTAGAAAAGAGCAATCGCTTGATCTGGCTGGGGCGCTATACCGAGCGCACATTCACCATCTGCCGCACCCTCAGCCGCTATTATGACACGATGATCGACCGCGATGAGTTTGCCTATCGCGAGTTCCTGGACTGCCTCGGACTGCCGTACATCTACGGCAGCCGCGATGCCTTCATCAATACCTATATCTTCGATCCCAGCGATCCCAATTCCCTCGCCAGCCAGCTCAACCGCGCGCTGGACAATGCCATTGAGATGCGCGAGGAGCTGACCAGCGACACGCTGTGCTACATCCAGATGGCCCAGGATGCGCTGCGCGCCGGCGATGTGAACAGCGCGCCGATGCTGACGCTTCAGCAGGTGGTGGACGATCTGTTCGCCTTCTGGGGCAGCGCCGACGACAACATCGCCAGCGAGGACTGCCGCACGCTGCTGAAGTGCGGCAAGTACGTCGAGCGCGTCGACCTGTATGTCCGCCTGGGATACGGCTATCCCGAGGTGGAGAAGGAGACCTTCAAGCTGATCAACCGCCTCGCCAAGACCCACTACGAGGGCCGGGAGGAATCCATTGAGAAGCTCAGGACCTACATGAAGGATGCGGCGACCTATGCGGCGTCCAAGGATGAAATTCTGGCGCTCCTGTGGACGGTTCTGGCATGAAGCGATTCTGTTTTACCTATGAGCTGGCGCTGAATTTTTCCGCGCCGGTGTCGCGGCACACCTTTCTGTTTCGGTTTCACCCCGCTTCGGACGAGCGGCAGCAGCTGTGGGGGTTGGAGACGAACTGCCACCCCGCCTCGGCACTGCCGCTGAACCTGGACGCCTTCGGCAATCTCTGCGCCTGCGGGCACCTGGAGGTGCCTCATGAAGCCCTTTCTCTGCGGGTGCGAGGGGATGTGCTGATCCAGAACAAACCGGTTTGGTCGCCCTGCCCGGACATCTATGCGCTGCCCTCTCCGATGACCGCGTCCAGCGCTGAGCTGTGCGCGCTCTCCGAGGGCCTCTCCGGAGACCCAGCCGGGATGGCCATGCGAATTGCGGAGCGCATCCGCGAGCGCGTCGACTATCGCAAGGGAGTCACCGACGATCGCACCACCGCGCTGCAGGCCTGGTCGCTGGGCGCGGGCGTGTGCCAGGATCTGGCGCATCTGCTGCTGGCGGCGCTGCGCGCGAAGCACATTCCCGCCCGATATGTGGCTGGCCTGATTCCCGGCGAGGGGGAAACCCATGCGTGGGTAGAGGTGTATGACGGCGGGCGGTTCATCGGCATTGACCCCACGCAGCTGCGAATGGTGGATGACGAGTACCTCTGCGTCAATCGCGGCAGGGACAGCCGGGACTGCGCCATCAACCGCGGCGTGTTCGCGGGGGCTGCGATGCAGACCATGTCGGTCTATGCGCGGATGACGGAGATTTGAGCGCGTCTTCTCCCAAGGGTGTTTCCCAAAAAGAGATCTCTCCCCGACGAAGCTGGGGAGAGATCTTTTTTCGGAGAGGACAGGGGATATGGTCAAGTCGATTCGGACAGTGTCCAGCCGTAGTCGTTGTGGTAGATCATCTGGCGGGTCATGCCGCCGTCGATGCAGATGTTTTCACCGGTGATGAATCCGGCCTTGTCGGAGCAGAGAAACAGCGCCATGTGCGCGATGTCCAGCGGATTGCCCACGCGGCCCACGGGCTGCTGTGCGGCGTCGGGGCCGGAGTATTCAGTGAAGGCGGTGTCGATCCAGCCCGGCGAGATGGAGTTGACGCGCACGCGCCCCGCCAGGCTGACGGCCAGTGCGTGGGTCAGCGCGGAGATGCCGCCCTTGGCGGCGGTGTAGCTCTCGGTGTTGGGCTGGCTCATCCGGTCGCGGGAGGAGGAGATATTCACGATGGCCGCGCCCGGCGCGAAGTGGGGAAGGAAGAGCTTGGCAAGGTAGAACGGCGCCGTTACGCCCACGCGAAGCGCACGATTGAACTCGTCGTAGGAGCAGGCGTCAATTCCCTTGGACAGCGGTGGGGCGTTGTTGATGAGATAGTCCACATGGCCGCATTCGGAAACGACCTTCTCGGCGAAGGCGCGAAGGGTGGGTTCATCGGCTAGATCGCCGGTGAAATCGTCGTTGGGCAGCACGTCGATGATGCGCACGATTGCGCCTTGCTGGCGAAATTGGTCGGCGATGGCCTTGCCGATGCCCATGGCGCCGCCCGTGACCACGGCGACTTTTTTCTGGAACTGCATGGCGGAAAACCTCCTGTTCTGCATTGGTTTGAACAGGTAAATGCATGGAACCTGTTCTTAATATACCATGATTGTCGCTCCCGCCATGCGTGAGCGACCCGGCCAAGCCCTTGGCTAGCCTGATCATTATAGCATAAAAGCGCGCACATTGCTACATGAAAGATGGAGGATTATCGCGGCACGGTCTTGCATATTTCGAACAAAAGTCGTATAATAAAACTGTTGTGTTGCGGCTTTTTGAGCCTGCGAACTACAAATGATGATCAATCGGAGCGGAGGCTTGAGTTTTATGGATCCGTTTTACAGGGAATATCTGGATCAGGAGATCTGTCGCGTCGGAACGAACTGTGTGAAGTGGGACGAGCTCGAGAGATCCTTCGGACGCAGCGATCTTGCAGCTGCTTGGGTTGCGGACATGGATTTCCGCACGGTGCCCGCCGTACAGGAAGCCCTGATCGAGCGCGCTCAGCATGCCATTTACGGCTATACGGAGAACACAAAGGCGGAGAAGGACGCGGAGGTGGGCTGGCTGAAGCGCCGCCATGGCCTGGATGTGGAGCCCGAATGGATTCTGTACAGCCCCGGCGTCATCGACAGTCTGTTCTTCTGCGTGCGCTCGCTGACGCAGGAGGGCGACAAGATCTTGATTGAGACGCCCGTATACGGCCCCTTCTATCGCGCAATCGAGATTTTCAATCGCACGATGGTCAAAAGTCCGCTCCTGGAGACCGAAGAGGGCTGGCGGATGGACTTCGATGACGTGGAAAAGAAGTTCGCGGACGGCGTGAAGATGATGATCCTCTGCAGCCCGCACAACCCGCTGGGCCGCGTCTGGACGCGTGCGGAGCTGGAGCGCCTGCTGGCGCTGGCAAACCGCTACGGCGTGATCATCGTGGCCGATGAGATCCATGCGGACTTCACCTTTGACGGCCATCGTCAGACGCGCATTCTTTCGCTGGAGGGCTCGGACAACTGCGTGATGCTGACTTCTGCGACGAAGTCCTTCAACCTGGCGGGTCTGCGCCAGTCGTCCTGCATTGTGCGCAATCCGCAGCTGCGCAAGCAGATTGCGGCGGAGATCGAGCGCGCGCATGCGAGTTCTCCCAACCTGTTCGGCGCCATCGCGCAGACTGCCGCCTATAACCACGGAGACGAGTGGATGGATGCGGTCATCGAGTACATCCGCGAGAACCGTGACTATGTGGTGGATTTCATTCGTGAGAACCTGCCGCAGATCAAGACCCGGCCGCAGGAGGGTACCTATCTGATGTGGCTGGATTTCTCCGCGATGGACGACATGACCCATGCCGAGATCGCAGAGATGCTGGTCAACGAGGCGCACGTCGCCATCAACAGCGGTCTGGACTTCGGCGCGGAGGGAGATCACCACTTCCGCTTGAACCTTGCATCCCCGCGCGCGAACATTGTGCGGGTGATGGAGAACATCAAAAATACGATTCGGGGTCGGTAAACAGTGAAGATCAATTTCAGGAATCTGTTCAAGAGACCCGATCGAATGATTGCGCTGGATGTAGAGCTGGACGGCATGCATCCAAGCCGCATCATCCAGCTTTCCTATCTCATCATCGATGGCAGACGGGTGCGCGGCAAGAACATGTACTTTGCGGCGAAGGCGATCAATCGCCACGCCAAGAAGGTGCATGGGCTGGGCGTGTATCAGCTGCGCAAGCTCTCCGGCGGCGACATCTTTGCCTGCCGGGCGGATGAGATCTACAATGACTTCAAGGACTGCAAGCTGGTGATCGGGCACGACGTTGCGGGCGATATGCGCTATCTGAAGGCGGAGTTTGCACGCATCGGGGTTGAGCTGCCGGACATTCCACTGTTCTGCACGCTCAAGCACTACACGGAGGAGGCGCACATTCCCCTCAAGCAGAATCCCAGCATTCTCAAGCCGCCGAAGCTCAGCGAGCTGACTGAGCACTTTGGACTGACGCAGGAGTTCATCGCTGCGAAGTGCGAAAAATGGTACGGTGGCGGAGATCATCCCCATGATGCGCGCTATGATGCGGCTGCATCCTATCTGTGCATGATGGTGGGCGAGGGAAAGGCTTAATTTGACAATCAAAAGGGCAGGCGAGAGATCGCCTGCCCTTTGATGTCCTCATTCACTTTCCGTAGGTTTCCACCAGGTATTCCATGGCCATTCGATAGCCGTCGAAGCCGTAGCCGGCGTAGGTTTTGTCGCACGCCAGGCGGATGTAGGAGATCTTGCGGAACTCCTCCCGGGCGTTCACGTCGGTCAGGTGCACCTCGCAGGTGGGAATGCTGACGGCCTTCAGCGCGTCGAGAATTGCAACGCTGGTGTGCGTGTAGGCGCCGGGATTGATGACGATGCCGTCGATCACCTGATAGGCCTCCTGAATGCGGTCGACGATTGCGCCTTCGTGGTTGGACTGGAACAAATCGACCTCAATGCCCAGGCGTTCGCCCTGTGCGCGCAGATAGTCGCAGAGCGCGGCATAGTCCTGAGCGCCATAGAGGTGCTTCTCGCGGATGCCGAGCATGTTCAGATTCGGACCATTAATGATGAGCAGCTTCATGGAATCCCTCCTGAATGCGTTGCGCGACGGCGTCGAGGGTCGCGTCGTTTTCGATGGTGAAGTCCGCAGCGGCGGAATATTTGTCCCTGCGCTGCTCCCAAAGCCGCGCAACGGCGTCGTTGGAAGCCGAGGAGAGCGGGCGGCCGTCCCGCGGCAGCAGATCGATGGCGCGGCGGATGAAGCACACGCGGCCATTCTGATGCATGGCGCGCACATTTTCAGGGCGCAGAATCGCGCCGCCGCCGGTGGCGATGATGCGGCCGCTCTCGCGGCTGACGTCCTGGAGAACCTGCGTTTCCAGATCCCGGAAATGCGCCTCGCCGAACCTGGCGAAGATCTCCGGAATCGGCATTTCGGCGCGCCGGACGATCTCGGCGTCGCAGTCCACCAGCGGGCGGTCGAGCGCCTTGGAGAGCAGTTCGCCCAGCGAACTCTTGCCGCAGCCGGGCATGCCCACCAGCACCAGGTTCAGCATCTGTGCCTTGATGCTTCCGCAGATGGCGTCGTCGGCGGAAGCGGGGATGGGCGCTCCGGTGAACAGCTCCGCCGCTTCGCGCGCCTGCGCCACCAGCATGGACAGACCGGATACGGCGGGAATGCCCTTGGCCTGAGCGGCGAGGATCAGCGCCGTCTTTTCGGGATTGTAGATCACATCGACCACGCCCCGAACGGCGGGAAGGCGATCCAGTTCTGCCGGGCATGCGCCGTTTTTCGGGTACATGCCCACCGGGGTGGTGTTGATCAGGATTTCAGCGTCCGCGTGGTCTGCATAGAGCGCATCGTAATCCACGGGACCCTTGCGGGAGATCACGACGATCTCGCGTGCGTCCAGCCGCTTCATCGCGGTGCGGGCGGTCAGACTGGTTCCGCCGTTGCCGAGAATCACGGCCTTGCGGCCCTTGGGGTCGATGCCGGCCTTCTGCAGCATGTGGATGAAGCCGCCGATGTCGGTGTTGTGGCCGTAGAGCGTGCCGTCGGGCCGCACGACCAGCGTGTTGACGCAGCCGGCCTCCCGGGCGACGTCGGAGAGCTCCGCGCAATAGGGAATGACGTCGCGCTTGTAGGGGATGGTAACATTCAGTCCCTTGAAATCCCGCGCCAGCAGGAATTCGCCGAGCTTGTCCGGGGGAATTTCCTTCAGCTCATAGCGATAGCCCGCCAGCTGCGCATGAATCTGGGGCGAGTAGCTGTGGCCCAGCTTTTCGCCGATCAAACCGTACTCCATGTTGCCCTCCGTCAGCGCTCTTCGTATGCGCCCAGGAACACGAAGTGCTCCGTGCGGCCTTCCAGCTCGCAGATCAGCTTTACGATTTCGGGTTCGTGAAGGTCGGCTTCCATGTCAAAGAAGAAGCGGAATTCGAACTCGCGGCCGGGAATCGGGCGGCTTTCCAGCTTGCACAGGTTTACGCCGGCGATGGCCAGGCGGGAGATGATGGAGTTCAGCGATCCGGCCTCGTGGGGCAGGTTGCAGGTGAAGGAGATCTTCCGCGCGTGGGGATAGACCTCCATCTTGCGGGAGATGCAGATGAAGCGGGTGTAGTTGCTCTGGGAGTTGCTGATGGAATCGCCGATGATCTCCAGATTGTACAGGGAGGCGCAGGCCTTGGAGGCGATCACGGCCACATCGTCGCGCTCGGTGGTGGAGGCAAACTCGGCCGCAATGGCAGTGTTTTCCATCTGGACCGGCTTGTATTCGGGATGTGCGGCAAAGAACTGGCTGCACTGGCGCAGCGCCTGTTCATGGGAGACGATTTCGCGAATCGGGCCGCTTGCGCCGGGCTTGCGCATCAGGCGATGGTCGATGCGGAGCTTTCGCGCGCCGACGATGTGGAAGGAGTGCTTTTCCATGAGATCGTAGACCTGGGTCACTGAACCGGCGGTGCTGTTCTCGATGGGGAGCACGCCGTATTCGCACATGCCCTGCTCGACCGCGTTGAACACGCCGTCGAAGCTGTCGAAATAGAGAATATCGGGATATTCGAACAGCTTCTCGCAGGCCTGCTGGGCGTATGCGCCTTCAGTGCCCTGGCAGGCGACCAGCGCATGCTTGGGAAGCTGCTTGCCGGCGTACTGGGCGCAGGCGTCGTTCAGCTGCGCGGACAGGGGCGTGGGATGGCCCATCAGCGTGGATTGATAATTGCAGCTCAGCTCGAAAATCAGCTTGTACAGATCCTTGACGTAAGGGGCATAGGTGTCGCCGGCCTGCTCGGTCACGCGATTGATGATCGTGCGCTCGCGGGCGTGGTCGCGGATGGCCTTGCCGGTGGATTTCTTCGCGGAAGCAACCTGGGCCACCGTGTCCATGCGCTCGGTGAAGAGGCGAGTGATTTCGCGGTCGATGGAATCGATGTGTTCGCGGATGTTGTTCAGCTCCATTGGTGATTAACCCCTTTCAGCAATCAGATCGTACAGTGTGACGGCCATGGCCGCTTCGATGCAGGGAACGGCGCGCGGCACGATGCAGGGATCGTGGCGGCCGCGAACGGCGAGAAGATCGTTCTCACCCCGGGACAGGGAGACGGACTGCTGCTCCAGGGCGATGGAAGGCGTCGGCTTGATCGATACGCGGGCGACGATGGGCATGCCCGTGGTGATGCCGCCGAGAATGCCGCCGTGGCGGTTGGTGGGGGAGACGACGCGACCGTCCTCTGTGCGCCAGGCGTCGTTGTGGGCGCTGCCGCGCATGGCGGAGGCCGCAAAGCCCACGCCGAACTCGATGCCGCGAACGGCCGGCACGCCGAAGAATGCGCGGGCCAGGCGGTTTTCGACGCCGTCGAACATCGGATCGCCCAAGCCTGCCGGCATGCCGGTGGCAATGCACTCGATCACGCCGCCCACGGAGTCGCAGTCGGATTTTGCGGCTAGGATGGCTTCGCGCATGCGATTGCCCGCCACGGAATCGATGACAGCCAGGTCGCCGGATTGGATGGCGTCCAGATCCGGGTGCGCGTAATCCATCGGCGCATCAAAGACGTTTTCAATCTGCGCGATGTGGGCGCGAATCCGCACACCCTCCCGTTCCAGAAGCTGGATGGCCAGCGCGCCGGCGAAGCAAAGCGGCGCAGTCAGGCGGCCGGAGAACTGTCCGCCGCCGCGAATGTCGTTGGCGCCGCCAAACTTGACGTAGGCCGGATAATCCGCATGTCCGGGCCGGGGAATGTCGCGCAGCTTGTCGTAGTCCTGGGACCGGGTGTTGCCGTTGACGATGCGCATCGCCAGCGGCGCGCCGCAGGTCTCGCCGCGCTCATTCAGGCCGGAGAGCAGTTCCGGGAGGTCCGCTTCCTTCCGGGACGTGGACATCGCATTTCCGCCAGGCGCGCGCCGGGCCATGAAGGACTGCACGGCGTCCCAGTCGGGGCGAAAGCCCGCCGGCAGTCCCTCGATCACCGCGCCGATGGACGGGGCATGGGACTGGCCGTAGATGAGCACGCGGAAGCGATTACCGATCAGATTCGACATTTGAAAGCCCTCCCAGTGCGTTGAATGCGTTGAAAAATGCTGGATAGGATTTGCTGACCGCCTGCGCGTCTGTGATGTGAACGGGCCCCTGAGCGATCGTCCCAGCGATGGCGGCGGCCATCACGATTCGGTGATCGTTGCAGCCGTTGACCGTTCCGCCCCGGAGCGGCGCGCCGCCGTGGATGACGAGGCCGTCGTCGAGCTCGTCCACCTGTCCGCCCAGCGCGCGAAGCATGTCGGCGACGGTGCGCAGCCGGTCGCTCTCCTTGATGCGCAGCCGGGCAGCGCCCGTGATGCGGGTGACGCCCGGATGGGCTGTGGCGGCAACCGCCAGCGCGGGAACGAGATCCGGCGTGCCGGAGACGTCGATTTTGCCGCCGAGCTGATTCAGCATCTCGAGGACAGCCCGGTCGCCCTGAACGGAGCGGTGGTTCAGCCCGAGGCATTCCACCTCACTGCCAAGGCGATTTGCGGCGCACCAGAAGGCGGCGCCGGACCAGTCGCCCTCGGCGTTGATGGATTTCGGACTGCGATAGCGCTGTCCGCCGGGAATGCGCCAGCCGCTCTCCGTGCGCTCAATGCGAATGCCGAAGGGCGACAGGGTCTCCAGCGTGATGTCGATGTAGGCGGCGGACTCGAGATGGGTGGTCAGGAGGATCTGACTGTCCTGTTCGCACAGCGGAAGCGCCAGCAGAAGCCCGGTGATGTACTGGGAACTGACATTGCCCGCGATGGGATAAGCGCCCCCGGTCAGCTGGCCGGAGAGGTGCATGGGCAGCAGATCGCTGTCTGCATGCGCGCCGTGAGCGTTCAAGGCGTCTGTCAGAATGCGGTTGGGGCGCTCGGGCAGGCGCCCTGCGCCGGTGAAGGTGCAGCGTGCGCCGAGCGCGGCGGCGACGGGAATCATGAACCGCAGCGTGGATCCGCTTTCGCCGCAGAACAGCGTGTGTTCGCCGTCAGGCGCGGCCTGAATGGGACGAACGAGGAAGCCCGCATCCGTGCGGTCGATCTTTGCGCCCAGCGCGCGCAGGCAGTCCGCGGTGGCGATGATGTCGTTGTTCAGCGCATTCATGCGCACCTCAGTGGGGGCGTCGGACAGCGCGGCAGCAATCAGCAGGCGGTGCGCATAGGACTTGGACGACGGAATCTCCACGCGACCGCGCAGCGGATGGGGATGGACGGTGGCGATCATGCCAGCACCTCCACCATCTCCATGCCGCGCCGGAAGGCGTCGCCAAGCTCGGCGATGTCGATCCTTTCCAAACGGCACTTGCCGATGCGCTCGGGCAGAACGAGCGTGATGTGATCGCCCTTGCGCTTTTTGTCGGACAGGGCGGCTTCCGTGAGAAGCTCGGCCGGATAGGGCGACTTCACGGGCAGTCCGCAGCTGCGGTTGGCGGCGATGATGGCCCTGCAGACCTCCGGCAGTCCCGCCGCGCCTGCGGCGATGGCCATGCCGATGGCGACGCCCTGACCGTGAGAGAGCGTGAAGTTCGAACACTTCTCGATGGCGTGGCCGAAGGTGTGGCCCAGATTCAGCTGCTGCCGAAGACCGGCTTCGAACTCATCGGCGTTGACCACATCGCGCTTGATGGACACGTTGCGGGCGATGAGATCGTCCAGATGCTCCGTCCAGTCGGGACGGCAGAGTGCGTTGAACAGCTCGGGATCCGCCAGCACGCCGTGCTTGATCATCTCCGCTGCGCCGTCGGACAGCAGCGCCCTGGGCAGCGCGCGGATGACGTCCGTATCGGTAACCACCAGCGAGGGCTGATGGAACGCGCCGGCCAGGTTTTTGCCGGCCTTCAGATCCACAGCCGTCTTGCCGCCCACCGAAGCGTCCACGGCCGCCAGCAGCGTGGTGGGCACCTGCACAAAGCGGATGCCGCGCGCATATACCGCCGCAGCGAAGCCCGCCATATCGCCGGTGACGCCGCCGCCCAGGGCGACGATCACATCCGTGCGGGTCAGGTGGTTTTCCGCCAGAAATTCAAGAAGATCGCTCAGCGTGCCGAGGTGCTTGTTCTGCTCGCCGGCGGGGAAGGTGCAGCGCAGCGTGGAATAGCCCGCCGTGCGCAGGCTGTCCTCGACCCTGTCGCCATAGAGTGCGTTCACGGTGGAATCGGAAATGATAGCGGCACGGCAGGGCTGAATCACCTCGCGCATGAACTCGCCCACCCGGGGCAGCAGGCCCGGGCCGATTTTGACGTCATAGGCGCGGGAGTTGTTGATATGTACGGTGTGCATGGCTCTCCTCCTTGATCAGTCGAGGGCTTCCTTCATCAGACGGCCTTCTTTCAGCAGCTCGTGCAGTCCGGCCTCGTCCTCCTCGGCCAGCGCCTTGCGATACTGGGAGAGCCGGAAGATCAGATCGTCGATGGAGGGTACCAGCAGATCGGCGTTGTCCAGGAACAGCTCGGTCCACATGTCCTCGTTCAGACGGGCGACGCGCGTCATGTCCAGGAAGCTGCCGGCGGAAAAGCCCTTGTGATGGGCGGAGAGGGGGTTTTTGACGTATGCGCCGGAGACGATGTGGGCCAGCTGGGAGGTGTAGGAGATCATGCTGTCGTGCTCGTCCGGCGTGGTGATGCGCACGGACTTGAAGCCGACCTCCAGGAAGAAGGCCTTGACAGCTTCCAGCGTTTCCACGCCGATGTCGGGCATGGGGGTCAGGATCATGGAGGCGCGCTCGAACAGGTTGCCGATGGCGTAGCCGAAGCCGGAGAACTCGCGGCCGGCCATGGGATGTCCGCCGATGTAGGTCCAGGAATGCGCCTGAGCGATCCTGGAAACCGGGCCATAGACCGAGCGCTTCACGCCTGCGCAGTCGATCACCAGCGCATCGGGCGCAAAATGATCGGCATGAGATTCAATGTATTGAACACAGCGCTCCGGATACAGCGCCACCAGCACGATATCGCACTGGGGAAGCATCTCCTCGGAGAGCTCTTCATCGATGGCGTCGCACATGAGCGCCTTGGAGACCACGTCGGAGTCGATATCGTAGCCCCAGACGGTGTGAGAGGAGTGCAGCTTGATGCTCTTGGCCAGGGAGCCGCCGATCAGGCCCAGGCCGATGATGCCGATCTTCATGCCCAGCTCATCTCCTTTGCGCCGTAGGGCATGATCGCCCGGATGGCCTTGGTCAGATGGTCGAACTGCTCGGGGGTCAGGGACTGCTTGCCGTCGCACAGGGCGTGGGCGGGATCGTTGTGAACCTCGATGATCAGGCCGTCCGCACCGGCGGCGACTGCGGCCAGCGCCATGGGATAGACCAGATCGTTGACGCCGGTGCCGTGGCTCGGGTCCACGACGACGGGCAGATGGGTCAGCTTGTGCAGCACCGGCACAGCGGAGATGTCCATCGTATTGCGGGTGGCGGTTTCGAAGGTGCGGATACCGCGCTCGCAGAGGATGACGTTTTCATTGCCGCCGGCCATGATGTATTCGGCGCTCATCAGCAGCTCCTGGATGGTGTTGGCGAGGCCGCGCTTGAGCAGGATGGGCTTGCGGGTCTGGCCCAGCTCCTTGAGCAGCTCGAAGTTCTGCATATTGCGCGCGCCGACCTGGATGATGTCCACATCCTCGAACAGCGGCAGGTGGTTGATGTCCATGATTTCGGTGATGATGGGCAGGCCGGTCTTCTTCTTGGCCTCCAGCAGCAGCTTGATGCCCTCCTCGTGCAGGCCCTGGAAGGCATAGGGGGAGGTGCGGGGCTTGAAGGCGCCGCCGCGCAGCATATCTGCGCCGGAGGCCTTGACGGATTCGGCAACGGAGAGGATCTGGTCGTGATTTTCCACCGAGCAGGGACCTGCGATCATCATGAAGTGACCGCCGCCGATTTTGCTGTTGCCGACCTCGATCACGGTGTCGTTTGCATGGAATTTGCGGTTGGCGTTCTTATAGGGCTCCTGAATGCGGCGAACGGCCTCGACCACGTCCAGAGAGGAGATCAGGTCGATGTCGAGCTTTGAGGTATCGCCGATCAGGCCGATGATGGAGTGCTGCGTGCCGGTGGACATGTGCAGATCGAAGCCGCGCCCCTTGAGGAATTTCGTCAGATTCTCAACCTGTCGGGGATTGGCGTTTTCTTTCAGAAGAATGATCATATCGTTTCCCTCCATTGCATTAATAAAGGCTCCGCAGTGTTTACTGCGGAGCCGGGATTTCTGGGTGGCACCTTCTATTCTGAATTCTCAGACGCAGCAAAACACTCTATCGGAAGCTCCGATAAAGTAAAAGTAAAAGTATGCTGCTGCGAAGCTGCGCGTATTCATGGCAAACTCTCCGTCGTTCAGAATATGAACCTATTATAAACCTATTTCTTTGGAATGTCAATACTGACTTCGTCAAGAATAGCGAAAAAATCCACGCGCCAGAAAATGCGCATTGTATAGATATTGGAGAGAATTTCGTAAAAAACGCGCAAAGCAGCGAGGGATAATGCTTTACATTCGATGGGTATTCTGCTATAATTGTGTAGGAAGTTAACAAATGGAGGAAAAGAACATGATTCGGCAACAGGCGTTTGAACAGAAGGGAAACAAAATGCTCAAGGGTGGCCTGCATTGCCATACCACCCGTTCTGACGGCAAGGGCGCGCCGGACGAGGTGATTCGGCTGCATGTGCGCAATGGCTATGATTTTCTTGCATTGACCGACCATCGGCTGTATAATTATCAAAACTATGCGCCGGAAACGGACATCATCATCGTTCCCGGCATGGAGATGGACCGGAACTTCCCCGATCCTGGCGTGCACTGCTTCCACACGGTCTGCATCGGCCCCGCCCAGGGCAACGGATTTGCCCAGGATCAGCGCTTTGAATCCGGACGCGTGAACAATCAGGCGGAGTTTCAGCCGCTGCTGGACATGCTCCACGAGAACAACAACATGACGATCTACTGCCATCCCGAATGGAGCAATACGCCCTCCTGCGAGTTCGATCAGCTGCGCGGCAACTTTGCCATGGAGATCTGGAATTCGGGCTGCGCGATGGAGAACGAAGAGGACACGGACGCCGCCTGCTGGGACGATCTGCTTCGGCAGGGGCAGAGAATCTATGGCGTAGCCACGGATGACGGCCACAAGATGGAGCAGCACTGCAATGGCTGGGTGCGCGTGAATGCGGAGCGCAGGCTGGACAGCATTCTCGAAGCATTGAAGGCGGGCGCGTTCTATTCCTCCTGCGGCCCGGAGATCTATGATTTCTATGTGGAGGACGGCAAGGCTGTGGTGAAGTGCTCGCCGGTCAGCCGCATTCGCTTCCACTACGCCTTCATACCGACCGTCATCTTCCGCGCGAAGGATGTGCCGCTGGAGGGCGCGGAGTTTGACGTGCCGGAGTTTTTCAAGTACATCCGCGCCGTCGTCATCGACGATCAGGGACGAAAGGCCTGGACCAATCCGATCTTTCTGAAGGATTGACGGACGCGAGATATCGAAAAGGAGCGGATCCCCGCGAAGGGGGATCCGCTCCTTTTCGATGAAGGTCAGTTCTTGACGGCCTTTGTGCGCCGCTTGGCGATGCCGTTGTAGATGGCCATTGCGGCAATGGTGGCGATATAGGGGATGCACTCCAGCAGCTGCTGCTTGATCGCCGTATTCTGGAGCACCTGTGCGAGCGCCTTGGTGAAGCCGAACAGCGCGCTGGAGAGCAGGGCGCCGAGGGGATGGGCATTGGCCAGGTTATTGGCGGCGAGGGCGACGTAGCCGCGGGCAGAGGAGATGTTCTGAATGAACAGCGTGACAGAGCCCAGAGAGAGCAGGCAGCCCGCCAGGCCGATCATGCCGCCGGACAGCGTGGTGGCGATGATCTGATATCGCTTGACGTTGATGCCCAGACTGCTTGCGGCGCTGTCGTTGATGCCGATGGCGCGAAGGCGGAAGCCGATCACGGTCTTGTACATGATGATGAACATGATGATGGCCAGCGCAAAAGCCGCATAGTCGATGATCGTCAGCGTGGAGAACATCGTGCTCACCACGGGAATATTGCGGATCACGGGAAGATTGATCTTGGGCAGACCCTTGACGGAGGGATCGGAGATCGTGCCCTTCGTGCCGAAGACCATTGAAAGCAGGAAGGTTGTGAAGCCAAGTGCGAAGGTGTTCAGCGCCATGCCGACGATCATCGGCTGGCCGTTGAGCTGCACGATGAAGAACGACATGATGAACGTCATCAGCATGGCGATCAGCACGGCCACCAGCACGGACAGCACGATGTTGTGGGTGAAGTACTGGGTGAGATAGGCGAAGAAGGCGCTGGTCAGCAGCGTGCCCTCCAGGGCGATGTTGAAGACCTTGACCTTTGAACACACGCTCGCGCACAGCGTGACCAGCAGGATGGGCGTCATGCAGCGGATGGTGGAATTAAAGACCTGTGCCAGGTATTCAATGGAAATCGTCATGGCGGTTAACCCTCCTTTGCTGCCTTGCGGACCCTGTGGTTCTTCTGGGCGATGCGCAGCAGGCGCACGGACATCAGCAGCGTGATAATGCCTTCAATCATGTTGCAGACCTCGACCGGAATGATCGTGCTGCGCTGCATGGCGCTGCCTCCGGTGGACAGGCCGGCCAGCAGAATCGAGGCGACCGCGGTGCCGATGGGATTGAAGTTTGCCAGCAGGGCGGCGACCATGCCGCTCCAGGCAAAGCCGGTGGTGAAGATCATCTGATCGATATAGCGGTATTTGGAGCCGAGCGCTTCAAACGCGCCGCCCAGTCCGGCCATTGCGCCGCTGAGAATCAGAACGATGTACAGCATCCGGCGGGCGTTGATGCCGCCATACAGCGCAAATCGGGAGTTGAGGCCGTTCATGCGGGACTTGTAGCCGAAGGAGGTCTTCTTGAACAGGAAGTATACCAGCGCGACGGCAATCAGCGCATAGACAAATCCCCAGTGAACCGAACCGGAGAAGATGGCGGGAATGCGCGCTTCCGCGGCGATCTTGCCGGTCTGCACGGCGTTGATGTCCAGCGACTCGGGATCCTTCACGACGAAGTTCGTCATGTAGCTGGCGAAGTAGTTCGCGATATAGTTGAGCATCAGCGTGGAGATGATGAACGTGACGTCAAACTTCTCATACAGCCAGCCGGACAGCGCAGAATACAGCGCGCCGACGACTACCGCCACCAGCATGGCCAGCAGGATGCGCAGCACGCCCGGCAGGGGCAGATAGTAGGCGACCAGCGCGGAGCAGAAAGCGCCCAGGATCATCTGGCCCTCGCCGCCCATGGCCTCATAGCCGGAGCGCCAGGCGATGCACACCGCGAGACCGCCCATGATGATCGGCGTGGCGCGCTTGAGCGTGTCGTTGATATAGAAGCTGTTGCCGAATGCGCCGCGGATCATGGCGCCATAGGCCGTAAATACATTTTCGCCGCAGATGATGATGACCACCGCGCCCAGGAACAGACTGATCACCACGGCGACCAGCGGCTGAGCGAAGGCGTCCGCAATGGCGCCGAGCGTCTTTTTCCAGCTGCGATTCTCATTCATTGTCAATCGAACCTCCCAACATCAGCAGGCCGAGACGCTTGTCGTCCATGCTGTTGCGCTTGAATTCGCCGTTGATGCGGCCTTCATAGATGACGTAGATGCGGTCAGACAGGCTCATGATCTCCGTCAGTTCCGAGGAGACCAGCAGGATGCCCGCACCCTCGCTGCGGCGCTTGATCATGCGGTCGTGAATGGCCTCCATCGCGCCGATATCGATGCCTCGCGTGGGCTCGCAGCAGATCAGCACGGGCGTGTTCAGGCTCATCTCGCGGGCGACGATCAGCTTCTGGGCGTTGCCGCCGGACAG